>DATMCL010000667.1:0-3683 GCA_035558375.1 Polyangiaceae bacterium | reverse complement strand
CTCCGGGTGCACGCCCGATGCCTGCGCTGCGACCGGAAAGTGCGAAAGCGACTCCTACATTTGCATGCCGACGAGCGACGGCCCGCACCCGCCCACCACGGACGTGCACGGTTGTGTCATCCGTAACTGCGAGGAAGGCT
Organism: Polyangiaceae bacterium; assembly: GCA_035558375.1. GTDB lineage: Bacteria > Myxococcota_A > Polyangia > Polyangiales > Polyangiaceae > PMG-095. Next base: position 3,543 of record DATMCL010000667.1, on the reverse strand, counting down.
TCCAGTGCGTCTACATGACGGGGACGACGAACTATTCGCACTGCGATGTCGACGCCGCGGGTGCCGACACGTACGGCTGCGTGGTCACGCCCTGCAACGAGGAGCCCGGTTGCAACATGGGGTTCGTTTGCGATCCGGGCTCGCAAGGCGCCGATCTGCGCGGCTGCCGTTACGGGCGCTGCGACGAGCCCGGCGCCACGGCGTGCCCACAAAACTACGTGTGCGATCCGTCGTCGGCGTCCTCCGGCTCGAACGGATGTCGCGTCGTCCCTGTGTCGACCGGTGGGACGGGTGGCGGCGGAGCAGGCGGTAGTGGGGGAGTGGGCGGCTCCGGCGTCGGCGGCTCGGGCGCGAGCGGTCCGCTTGGCGGAAGCGGCGGCACGGTCGCGCGCGGTGGCAGCAGTGGTAGCGGCGGGAACGGAGGCTCGAGCGGATCGTCGACGGGCGGCTCCGGCGCGTCGGGCGGGAGCGGCGCTGTCGGGGGCGGCGGAACAGCCGGCGACGGTGGCGCAGCCGGTGGCGCGATGACCGGCATGTGCGTCTCGAGCGGCTGAGCGACGCGCGTTCAGCCGGAGGCGCGTCAGCGCAAGCAGTTCGCGTCGCGACAGCGCACGCAGCAGACGTTTTCTTCCGACCCGAAATCGCAGTCCTCCGGCGCTTGCTCGATGCCGTCGCCGCAGTGCGGCCCGAGCACGCAGCCCGGCGCGCAGGTACCGTAGCTGCCGTCGTTCACGCCGTCGTCGCACTCCTCGTTCGGCTGCGTGATGGCGTCGCCGCAGTGGGGGCCCGGTGAGCAGTCGGCGCCGCAGCCGCCGTAGTCGGCCGCGTTGATGCCGTCGTCGCAGCTTTCGTACTCGGGTTGAATCACGCCGTCGCCGCAGCGCGGCCCGAGCGCGCAGCCCGGCTGGCAGCGGCCGTACTCGCCCGTTTCCATGCCGTCGTCGCACTCCTCGCCCGGGCCGAGGACACCGTCGCCGCATTCCACGACACAGGAGAAGCTGGTCTCGTCGCCGAAACAGAAATAGCCGTCCTCCGGCGCGCAGTTCGAGCAGCCGTCGCGGTCGCGATGATTGCCGTCGTCGCAGAGCTCACCGGCGTCGAGCACGCCGTTGCCGCAGCAGTCGGCACATTCCTCGTGACAATCGGGTGAGCAGCCGTCGTCCGACTCCGTATTTCCGTCGTCGCACGCTTCGTCGCCCGCGATCTTGCCGTCCCCGCAGACCGTCGGACTACATCGGCTTGGATTACCGGCACAGGCGAAGCCCGCCTCGAACATGCAGTCCTCGCGGCAGCCGTCGCCCGACGCGATGTTTCCATCGTCGCACTGCTCCGTGGGGTCGAGGCTGCCGTCGCCGCATTCATAGGAGCGCTGGCAGCGGGTCGCTTTGCACGAGTAGCCGGGCTCGACGGCGCTGCAGTCGGCGGCGCAGCCATCGCCGTCCTGGAGGTTCCCGTCGTCGCAAGCTTCGCCGTAATCGAGAATGAGGTTTGCGCACACGGGCATGTAGCGGCAGGTCTCGGGATCCAGACACTTCCCGGTCGGCTCCAGCCGGCAAAAGCCGTTGCAGCCGTCGCCCGGCAAGGGGTTCCCGTCGTCGCACTCCTCGTCGGCGTCGAGCGCGCCGTCGCCGCAGCCGTAAGGGACCAACGGCGTCGCCCCGCCGCCGCCACCGAGCCCCGCCGTGCCTCCGCGTGGAGCGCCCGCTACGCCACCGCCGCCGCCGAGCGGCGCGGTGCCGCCCTGGCCTGCGCCCGAGCCACCTGCGCCTCCCTTCGAAGGCGTGCCCCCATTTCCTACGGTCGCACCGCCGCCACCGCTTCCGCCCTTGCCCGCGCGGCTCGGCTCGCCGGCGCTGCCCGCATCGTCGTCATCGCTCGACCGTGATGAACCGCCGCAACCCCACGCCACGCCGACGAGCGCGAGCGCAACCAAGAACCTCCGACCCATCTAGCAATCGTCACACCGCGAAGGCAGGTCGTCAAATCTACGGGCAGAGCTCGATCGCGATCGGCTCCGGCTGGTGCGCGCTCGTGCTCCCGGCACCGGAGTCGCACGCGGTGTCGCTTTCACCGCTGCCAATCTGGCCCTCGCTGTTCCGACCCCAGCACCAGAGCGTGTAATCCGGCTTGATCACGCAAGCGTGCTCGTGACCCGTCGCGAACTGACGATAGCCAGCCACGCCCGAGACGGTCGCGGGCATCTTCGTCACGTCCCGGCGATCGTGCGATGTGTCGCCCCCGCCGCCGAGCCCGTCTCCGAGCGCTGCGCAGCGGTTCGTGCCCCACGTGAGGATGGTGCCGTCGGCGGTGCCCGCCATGTACACGTGCTCGCTCGCAGTCGTCTCGCCGATGTACGCTTCTTTGATCGAGGCCGAGCCGAAGCCGGTGAGCTTGGTTGCTGCCTTGCCGTCGCCGAGCCCGTAGTAGAGCGTGCCCGCTGACGTGACGGCGAAGAGCCGTCCCCACGGAGCGGAGTCGGACGGAAGCTGGCCGCCCGTCGAAACCTCGATGGCGTCGGCGACTCCGCTCACGGCGACCGGTGCCGCTCCGCCCATCCTGCCGCACATCACGCTTCCGCCTGCTTTGACGGCGCACACCGTGTCGAGCGACGTGCTGACTTGCTGGACGTCGTTTCCGAAGCCCGTTATCGCGGTTGCCGTGGCCGAGCCGTTGCCCATGCATGCCACCGTGTGGTCGGCGCGCACCGCGCAAGCGCCCGTGTGCAGGGCGAGCCCGAGCCAGTCCGTTCCGAAGACATCGAGCGGCGTCGCGTTCTGCACGTGATCCCAACCCGGTGCATCGAAGCTGCCCCAGCAGACGAGCGAGCCGTCTTGCTTTTTGACGCACGCGGTGTCCTGCCCCGTGAAGACGTCGACGTTGTCCGTGCCGACGGCAGTCACCTTGTAGGGGGTGCGCACGGCGCCGCTCGGTGCTCCGGGGCCGACGGCACGGTACGAGTTGTTGCCCCAACACCAAATCGCGCCGCTGTAGCCGAGGGCGCAGGTGTGCACGTTCCCCGCATCGACCTTCTTCACGGCGCAGGGATCGGAGGGCGTCTGCTCGGCGCCACCAGCTCCGCTCGCTCCGGCCCCTCCCGACGTACCCGCGGCACCCGACGCCGAGCTCCCGGCACTGCCGCCCGTGCCGCCAGCGCCGCTTCCTCCGTCACCTGCGGTCGTCATGCCGCCGCTCGCATTGCCGCCGGCGCCCCCGCTCGCGCTCATGCCCGCCGTTGCGGACGAGCCGGCACTCGAGCCAGCGCTACCGCCCTGCGCGGTCCCGCCGGTCGAGCTCTTGCCGGCGGTGCCCGTCGTGCCCGCGCTAGTCACCATCGTACCGGCCGCACCGCTCGAGCCTCCGGTACCGGCGTGCGCGCTCGGCGAGCCTGCGGTGCCGGCGACCCCCGGAGTCCCGGCGGCTCCGTTCCCGCACGCGAGGACCACGAGACCGAGCGAGCTCAGCGCAGGAAATCCGAGGTACTTCGACACGGAAGCCAGAGTTGCTCGTGACCCGTTTCTCCCACCACGGATCGCGCTCGGCGTC
>DATMCL010000666.1:0-10115 GCA_035558375.1 Polyangiaceae bacterium | reverse complement strand
CGACCTTGAGCTCGATCGGGGCACGGTACTGCCGCCGCCGATCGTCTTCGTGGTCGCTACTCATGGCGCGTGCAGATTATCACGCCGCACCGCGCGTGCTATCAACTAAGAGTGCGCGATCCGTACGAGATCCTGGGCGTCGGTCGCGGCGCAACGGAGGCCGAAATCAAGGCTGCGTTCCGCCGTCTGGCGAGCCAGCATCACCCGGACCGAAACCCCGACGACCCGGAAGCCCAGGCGCGCTTCAAGGAGATCAACGCCGCGCACCAAATCCTTTCGGATCCGGACAAGCGCGCGGCGTTCGATCGTTTCGGGGAAGCTGCGTTTCGCCCGGGAGGCGGCGGCCCCGCGGATTTCGGCGATTGGGCGGGCATCGAGTCGATCTTCGGCGACCTGCTCGGTGCCTTCGGCCTCAAGAACAGCGAGACCGGCAACGTCAAGAAGACGCTCGAGCTCACGTTCGAGGAGTCCGCGCGCGGCGCGAAGAAAAGTATCACGTACGAGCGCATCGACATCTGCGGAGGCTGCCAAGGTCGGGGCGCGGCGCCCGGTGCGCGCGTCGATTCGTGCTCGGCCTGCGGCGGACGCGGCCGCGTCCGCTACCAGCAAGCGTTCTTGCCCATCGCGCTCGAGCGCCCTTGCTCGACCTGCCGCGGCACCGGCTCGATCCCGAGTGCCCGCTGCGTTCGCTGCTCGGGCTCGGGCGTCGCGCGGAGCGAGCGCACCCTCGAGCTCGACGTGCCCGCCGGCATCGAGCCCGGCTCGAGCCGCACGCTGAGCGGCGAGGGCCATCGCCTGAAGCCCAATGCTCCCCCGGGCGATCTGGAGGTCCTGATCGACGTGGCGTCGCACGCGTTCTTCCGCCGCTCGGGCGACGACGTGCTCTGCCGCGTGCCCGTGACGTTCACGCAAGCCGCGCTCGGCGGGGAAGTCCTCGTGCCGACGCTCGAGGGCAAGGTGAAGCTCAAGATCCCTGCTTCCTCGCAGCCGGGCGCCATCTTGCGCATCCGGGGCCACGGCTTCCCGCATCGCCTGCGCTCGGGCTCGGGCGATCAGCTCGTCGAGATCACGGTCGAGGTGCCGGACCGGCTCACCGATCGCGCGAAATCGCTCTTGAAGGAGCTCGGTGACGAGCTCGGCGAAGACGTGCAGCCCGAGCGCCGGAGCTTTCTGGAGAAGCTTCGCGAACTATTCTAAAATCGTGGGATGAGCGAGCAGAAGATCGGCCTCGTCGGTGGAGGCAACATGGCGCTGGCCCTGGTACGGGGGCTCCTCGCCGCCGGGCGCGTGACTGCGAGCGCCGTGCGGGCGAGCGATCCGAGCGAAGCCCGCCGCGCGCTGCTCACGAGCACGCACGGCGTCGCGACGACCGAGCGCAACGACGAGATCGCCGCCTGGGCGAACGTGCTCGTGCTCGCCGTGAAGCCACAAGCCATCGAAACGGCGATCCGAAGCCTCGGAACGGCCTTGGCGCCGGACGCGCTCGTCGTGTCGATCGCCGCCGGCGTCCCCCTTGCCGTGCTCGAGGCCCTGCTTCCTGCGGGCACGCGCGTCGTGCGAGCGATGCCGAATACCGCGGCGATGGCGCTCGCGGGGGCCACCGCGCTCGCCGCCGGCAGTCAAGCGACGAAGGCCGACGTCGAGACGGCGCGGGGACTCTTCGAAGCCGTCGGGAGCGCGGTCGTCGTGGACGAGCCGCTGCTCGATGCCGTCACGGGACTTTCGGGAAGCGGCCCGGCGTACGTCATGCTCGTCATCGAAGCGCTCGCGGACGGCGGCGTGAAGATGGGCCTCCCGCGCGAAACGGCGCTCGGGCTCGCGGCGCAGACGGTGTACGGCTCCGCCAAGCTCCTGATCGAAACCAAGGAGCACCCCGCAAAGCTCAAAGACATGGTGACGAGCCCCGGAGGCACGACGATCGCGGGCCTGCATGCGCTCGAAAGCGGCGGGCTCCGCCCCGCGCTGATTGGAGCGGTGGAGCGCGCCACGCAGCGCTCGCAGGAGCTCGGCGCCCTGACCCTGGGCCGCCTCAAAAAGCCGTGAATCCCCTGTGCCGGCCGCTGAACACCTAGAGGTCTAGGGCACCGGGCTTACAGGGCACAAAATAAAGTGTCCGCGCGGAGGGGCCGGGGGGGGGGACAGCCTCGCTCCACGCGGACACCTTAGGATTAGCAGCGCCTGCCGACGAATGCAATGGTGCCAAGTTTGGCCGAAGCAAACTTCTTTGGATCAGGTTCTGCAACATCCTCACCCGCCAGGATGCTCACCGGGCGGTGAGCATCCTGGCTCGCTTTCCCTGGAGCCAACGGGCTAGCCCGTTGGCCAACGACCTGAACGGCATGTGTGCGAGAGCTGGCACTAATCGCGGCAGCGGAAACCGCGGCGACTTCCGTCGGGTGCGTCCAGCACGAGCTCGGCGCCCGGGTCGCCGTCTCGTTCCGAGACCCCGTGGGGGGGAGTTTCCCCCGTCGGCACTTGGCTCGGTGCGCGGGCGCCGAAGCTCGGCGTGCGCTCCGGGGGGCGGAGCGAGCTTCCACCCCGAGGGTGAGAAGCAGCACGCGAGGGCTCGCTCGCGCGGGAGCCGAGCGGCGCGCTGATACCTTCGACACAAAGGCGGCTCGGACCGACGATGAGCCGCACCTCGATGCCGTTGCCGGTGGCGGCGCCGTCGGTCGTTCCGCCGAGCTCCACGTTGGGCTCGAGCGAGAGCGCGTCACCGACGACGTAGCCGTCCTCGCCCGTCGTGCACGAGGGCGGCATCTGCGCGAGCCGCGCGGCGCGCGTGACGATGGGCGGGTCGAAGCGCCGGGTCCGGGGGTCGAACGGGTAGAGGTAGTAGTCGAGCTCGTGCAGCCAGACCCCGATGCCGTCGCCGCTCGTGGCGGGCGTGAGGGTCGGCACCTCCGCGCGCGAGCCGATGTCCGGGAATTCGCCGAGTAGCTCGAGCGCGCCCGCCTCCAAGCGGAAGAGACGGAACGAGCGCCCTTCGCCGAGCGCGCTCACGAAGAGCCGTCCGCCCGCGAGCGCGACGCTCGTGACGACGCCGACGGGGCCTTTCGTCTTCACGGCCGTGATCGGCCGACCTTCCTGCACGGAATAAAGCTCCAGCACCCCCTTGGTGCTCGTGAGCAGAAGGCCCGCATGCTTGATGGGGTCGGTGACGAGCCGCCACGTCGCGGGCGGTCCGCTCGGGGAGCGGCCAAAAGCGTCGGCGGCGAGCACGGCGCTCGACCAGAGGCTCGGCGACGGGGCCGTGGACCAGACGGCGTCCGCCACGCGAAACGGATCCCGGACCCGGAGGAGCAACCTCGCGTCGCGCGCCCAGCCGTCGCCGGGCGGTCCCCAGACGTACGCGTGGAATAGCTCGAGCTCGGCTTCGTTCGCGATCTCGTAGCCGAGGTCGCTCTTGGCCTTCGGCGGAGGCGCGACCTCGGCGAGCGGATTCCACGGGCTCAGGCTGCGGTCCTCCGCTTGCGGAAGCTGGCGGAGCGCCGGTCGACTCTGCTCCGCGGTGGAGCGGCACTCGAGCGACCAGCGATTGCTGCCCGACGCGAGCAAACGCGTCGGCTCCGGCGCCTCGGCGAGAGCAAGGCGCGAGCGTTCGCCCATGGTCCAGCCAACGCGGAGCCAGCCGCCGACGGCGCAGCCGAGCGCCGTGCAGCCGTGCTCGTCGCCGAACGTGCGCTCGAGCCGCAAATCGGGCTCGGCCGGCAGCTCGCCGTCCGTCCACTCGAAGCCGCCGTCGACGGTCTCGCGCAGACCGCGGGCGCGTCCGACGACGAGCCCGAAGCGCCCGGACAGGAGCGCGCGCTCGAGGTGGGGCTCCGGAGGCCCGACGAGCACGCGACCGTCGAGCTTCACGCGCACCCCCGCGAACGAGGTCGCACCGGCGACCCAGCCGCGCAGTTCGCCGTTCGGCGCTTGCTCGAACGAATCGAGCCAGAGGCCGCTCTCGACGAGTGCGCGGGCCCCCTCGTCGTCGACGCCCGACAGCCGCAGCACGAGCTTCCGATCCGCCGCGCCGGGACGCACGAGGGTGAGGGTGCCGATCGTCGGTTCCGCCGGCTGCTTCGCGTTCGGCGCCGCGGCGCGACGCTTCGCCGTTCGCTCGCGGCGCGCGTCGGCCTGCACGGGAACCGGCTCGATGAGCGCGACGCCGCCGTCGTCGAGCGCGACGGCGCGCTCGTTCGGCGAGCGCACCGCGTTTTCGAACGGCGCCCCCGAGCGCGGGAGCACGCAACGAACGCCCGGTCCCGCACCGTGCGCCGCGCACCCGCCGTCCACGATGAGCGCGCCACGACCGTTGCCTGCCACGCGGCGCGGCTCCTCGTACGTCGCGAGCGGTGTGAGCGAAAGGCCCTGCGCGAGCGCGTAGATCGTCGTCGCTCCGTGTGGCTCGCCGCAAACGAACCCGGGACCCGAGCCGAGCTTCACGGCGTCGCACGGCGCCCGCCCGCCGTACGCGTCGGGGCGAAGCTCGACGATGGCGCCGTCCTTGAGCCGAATGCGCGCGAGCGCGCCGCGCGTCGCGAGCAGCGCCGTGTCGGCGCTTTCGGGGAAGCCGTGCAGCAGGGCGGCTTCGAGCGGGCGCGGCCCGAGCGGCTCCGGCGCGCGCAGGCGCCGGCCGCGCGTCGCGCCGAGGCGAGCCGCGTCGTTCGGAGGCGAAAGCTCGAGCGGCGAGAGGCTGCCCGCGGTGCCGAGCAGGTAGCGTTTGCCGTCGGCGTCGAGTCGCACCCCCGCGTCGTCGCTCGAGAGCGCCGCCGTGGCGAGCCCGAGCGGATGCCACGCACCGCCCGCGTCGAACGTCGCGAGCACGCCGCGCAGCGGCACGCCGACCACGCCGACCCACTCGTCGAAGAAGAGCATCGGGCCGTAGCTCGCCGAAGGCGGCAGCGTGCCGAGGTCGAGCGCCTTCCCCGTGTCTATGTCGAGCGCGATCCACGGCGCGCCGCGGGACCGCAGCACGTAAAGCCGATCGAACCCCGGCACGACGCGCTCGATCTCGCCGTCGAGCCGAGCGAGCGGCTCGAGCGCCGACGTCCAGGTGGCGGCACGCCAGAGCAGCCCGTCGCTCGCTGCGTTGACGCCGAAGATCCAGCCGCCGCCGAGCCGCCCCGGCAAGCGCGTCGGCGCAATCGTGTGCGACGGCGGCAAAAGCTGGTCGGCGACGTCGATGGCGCCGCCCGGGTGCTCGATCAGCCGCACGCCCTGCGCGATGACGCGGCGGCTGCCGTCGGGCTCCCACGCTTCCAGGCTGACGTCGCCGCGCTCGGTCGGGGGGAACGCGCGCGCCGGACCGATCGGCGGCGGATCGGCGGCGGGCTCACGCGCGCCCGGCGCGGCGGAGTGCGCTTCGCTGCTCGCCGTCGCGGCCCGTTGACTCGGTGCGCCACAGCCGAAACACAAGAGACCGAAGCCCGGCAAAGCCAGACGCGCGAGCGCGCGCGGAAGCGGCGATGCAGAGAGCGAAACGAAGCGCCCAGCCGCCATTTTCCGGTCGCGAGCCTAGCAGGCTAGGCGGGCAATGGAGGCGAGATCGTGCTAGAGGTGCCGGCCCCTGGCGGGCTTTTGTGCCCGCTTTTCTTCGAAGGAGACATGAAATCATGACCACGGTAGCCGTCGTCGGCGCGACTGGCGTAGTCGGCCGAGAGATGCTGAGGACCCTCGAGCGTAGGAACTTCCCTACGAAGCGCGTCGTCGCGCTCGCCTCGGAGCGATCCGCGGGCAAGAAGCTCGAGTTTCGCGGCACGACCCTCACCGTGGAGAAGCTCGGGCCGGACTCGTTCAAGGGCGTCGATATCGCGCTCTTCAGTGCGGGTGCCGGCACGTCGAAGGAATTTGGGCCGATCGCCGCAGCGAGCGGCGCCGTCGTCATCGACAACTCGAGCGCCTGGCGCATGGACCCGGACGTGCCGCTCGTCGTGCCGGAGGTGAACCCCGGCGCGCTCGCGGAGCGCAAGAAGGGCATCATCGCGAACCCCAACTGCAGCACGATTCAGATGGTCGTGGCGTTGAAGCCGCTGCACGACGCCGCGCGCATCAAGCACATCGTCGTCTCGACGTACCAAGCGACGAGCGGCAAGGGCCAGGCGGCGGTCGAAGAGCTCAAGAGCCAGATCGGCGAGGTTGCCGCGGGTAAGGCGCCGACCATCAAGGTGTTCCCAGCGCAGATGGCGATGAACGTCATCTCGGACTGGAAGCCGGGCTCGGACGGCTACTCCGAGGAAGAGCTCAAGATGGTGAACGAGACGCGCAAGATCATGGGCGACGCGTCGATCGGCGTGACGCCGACCTGCGTGCGCGTGCCCGTGGTTTCGGGCCACTCGGAGTCCGTCCACGTGACCTTCCACCAGCCGCTCACGGCCGCCCGCGCGAAGGAGCTCCTGAGGAACGCCCCGGGCGTGACGCTCAACGACAGCGAGTACAAGCCCGGCGGCGAACCGCAGCCGCTCCAGGCTGCCGACACGGATCCGGTGTACGTGGGTCGCGTGCGCGACGACCTCTGCGTGCCGGGCGCTCTCAACATGTGGATCGTCTCGGACAATCTGCGTAAGGGCGCCGCGCTCAACGCCGTCCAGATCGCCGAGCTCCTGCTCGCGAAGTAAGCGTAAGTAAAGCGGCCCAAAAAGCCGCTTGCGTCCGTCGGCGAGTACGGAGACGTTTGCTCTCGTGAGCAAACGTCCCGTCTCCCCCGGCGCCGAGGAGATCCTCGGCCTGTACTTCCCCGTGCTCGACCATGGCTTCGTGGCGCTGGTCGACTACATGGGGACCGACGAGTGCATCGAGCGCGCGGCACGCGTGAGCTACGGCTACGGCACGCGCAAGGCGAGCCTCACGCGCGGCCTCATCCGGTACCTCCGGCGCCACCTGCACACGACGCCGAGCGAGATGGTCGAGCTCAAGTTCCATTGCTGCATGCCGATGTTCATCGCGCGGCAGTGGATCCGTCATCGTGCGGCAAATGTGAACGAATACAGCGGCCGCTATTCGCTCATGCCGATGCTCTTCTACACGCCCGACGCGAAGCAGCTCCAGACCCAGAGCCGCGCCAACAACCAGGGCCGCTCGGGCAAGCCCGTCGACTCCGAGACCTACGCGGAGGCCGTCGAGCGCTGGAACGACATCCGCCGCGGCAGCCGCTCCGCGTACGAGTGGATGACGGGCGAAGACATCGCGCGCGAGCTCGCTCGCATCGATCTCCCGCTCTCGACCTACACGCAGTGGTACTGGAAGATCGACCTGCACAACTTCCTGCACTTCTTGAAGCTTCGCGTCGATACGCACGCGCAGTGGGAGATCCAGGAGTACGGGCGCGTCATGGCGGGCATGCTGAAGCGCGTCGCGCCGCTCAGCTACGAGGCGTTCATCGACTACGACGTGTGCGGCGCGCGGCTCTCGCGCATGGAGCTCGACGCCGTTCGCCGGCTCGTCACGCTCGAAGGTGACGGCTTGCGCGCCAAGGCAGGCGCCACGGTGGACGCCGCGGGACTCGAAGCGCTCGGACTCGCCAAGCGCGAGGCGCGCGAGCTACTCGACAAGCTCGCCTCGACCGAGGTGCCCGACTTCGAGCTCTCGCTCTCGAACGCGCGCCCGCCCGAGGAGTTCGCCGCTCGCTTCGCCGAGGCCGTACCCAAGGTCGACAAGGCGCCCTCCGAATAGCGTCACCGCCGCGCGGGGGTATAGTCCGCTCGTGTCCGCTCCCGCACAGTCCCTCGCTCACCTCGACCTCGACGCGGAGATTCGGAAGCTCAAGCGCGAGCGCAACGCCGTCTTCCTCGCGCATTACTACCAGGAGAGCGAGATCCAGGACCTCGCCGACGTGATCGGCGACTCCCTCCAGCTCGCGCAAGCCGCGCAAAAGACGCAGGCCGACGTGATCCTGTTCGCGGGCGTCCAGTTCATGGCCGAGACGGCCAAGATCTTGAATCCCGAGCGCATCGTGCTCGTGCCCGATATGAACGCCGGCTGCTCGCTCGCCGACGGCTGCCCTGCCGATCGCTTCCGCGCCTGGAAGGCCCGCTTTCCGGGCTCCGTCACCATCAGCTACATCAACTGCTCGGCGGAGGTGAAGGCCGAGAGCGACTGGATCTGCACCTCCAGCAACGCCGAGCGCGTCGTGCGCGCCATCCCCGAGGACAAGCAAATCCTCTTCGCCCCCGACAAGAACCTCGGCCGCTACCTGATCAAGAAGACGGGCCGCGACATGAAGCTCTGGCCGGGCAGCTGCATCGTCCACGAGACCTTCAGCCTGCGAAAGCTCGAGGCTCTGCGTCTCGCGCACCCCGAAGCCGAGCTCATCGCGCACCCCGAGTGCGAGGAGCCCCTGCTCGAGCAAGCGGCGTTCATCGGCTCGACCTCGGCCCTCCTCAACTACGTCGAGAAGAGCCCGAAGCAAGCGTTCATCGTCGCGACGGAGCCCGGCATCCTGCACCAGATGCAGAAGCGCTCCCCGGAGAAGACGCTCATCCCCGCGCCTCCGGAAGCGAACTGCGCGTGCAACGAGTGCCCCTTCATGCGCCTCAATACACCGGAGAAGGTGTACCTCGCCTTGCGGGACCTCACGCCGCGCCTCGAGATGACGGAAGAGCTGCGGCTCCGCGCGAAGGTGCCGCTCGATCGGATGCTCCGCCTCGGGTGAGTCGCACGACACCGGCTTGACGGCCGGAAGCGTCGGTGTCATACATAGTGTATGACACGGGTGAACGTCCGTCTCGACGCCGAGCTGGCGCAGCGTTTACTCGTCGTGCGTGATCGCACGGGGCAATCGACCAGCGACCTTCTCAAGGCATCGCTCAGGGCTTACCTCGACCAGGTCGAGTCACGAGCCAGTGCCGCCGAGCTTCTTTCGGATTTCGTCGCCTCTGCACGCGGGCCCGCGGACCTTTCCGCTTCGTACAAGGCACAGCTCGCGCAGAGCCTCGAAAAGAAGAACCGACGGTGATCATCGCCGATACGGGCTACTGGCTCGCGCTCGCGAACGCATCCGATCGTCACCACGACGCCGCGAAGGAGGCACTCAGCGGGTTGCGTGAGCCGCTGGTGACGACCTGGCCGGTCATGACCGAGACGTGTCACCTGCTTGCTGCGCGCCTCGGCCCCGACGCGCACGAACGCTTCGTGGAATCGGCTGCGAGGGGTGCGTTCACGATCTTCGCCCTGGAGCCGAGTCACCTGCCTCGCATCCTCGAGCTCCTGAAGAAGTACCGAGACCTTCCGATGGATTTGGCCGACGCGTCGCTCGTCATTCTGGCGGAGGAGCTTGGGTCCGGAAGAATCCTCTCGACGGACACGCGCGACTTCGGAGCGTACCGCTGGAAGAGCCGGAAGCCGTTTCGGAATCTCCTGAAGCTCGACTGAGCTGGCGGGAAACGAGCCGTCACGGGGCGGGTCAGTCGGGGCACCGCGGTGTTACAGCTCCGCTAGAAGGCGTGCCCTCAAGAAAAAAGAATGAGGTGGTGCGCTGCGACTGTCGATTCGTGGGGGCGGCGTTCGACTACTGAATGAGCCGAGCCAGAGGGGCTCGGTCACGGAGGAATCAGCCATGCAATACATTCTGTTGATCTACGGGAACGAGGCCGAGGCGAAGAAGGCGACGAAGGACGACCAGATGAAGATGTTCGCCGAGTACAAGGTCTTCACCGAGGAGCTGAAGGGCTCCGGGAAGATGCTCGGCGGCGACGCGCTCGAGTCGGTGACGACGGCGACGACGGTGCGCGTGCAGGGCGGCAAGACGTTGCGCACGGACGGGCCGTTCGCGGAAACGCGTGAGCAGCTTGGCGGGTTCTACGCCATCGAAGCGAAGGACCTTGACGAAGCCGTCATGATCGCCGCCAAGGTGCCCGGCGCGAAGTACGGGTGCATCGAAGTGCGCCCGGTGATGCGGATTAACGGGATGTGAATCCCGAAGAGCACATCCCGCGGGTCGGAGGGCCCGCGGGCGGCGTCGAGCGCGGATAGGACCAAACCAACCCAGATTGCCGACCCATGGACCACGCCGCCATCGCTGAGGTCTACAAGCGGGAATTTGCGTCGATTCTCGCGACGATGATCCGCGCGCTCGGCGGCGACTTCACGCTGGCGGAAGAGGTCGTTCAGGATGCGTTCGAGGCGGCGCT
>DATMCL010000665.1:0-7736 GCA_035558375.1 Polyangiaceae bacterium | reverse complement strand
GGGCGGGCGCGCTGCGCCCCGGGGATCTCGCGGCGGCTCGCTCGCGGGTGGAGCGGGCGCTCGACGGGAACGACGGCGTGCGCCTCGCCGACACGCTCGCCTGGCTCCTGTCGCAGCCGCAGAGCCTGGCTCCCGCGGCGGATCTCATCGCGCGCGCGATCGAGCGGCTGGCGACGCTGTCGCCCGGCCGCGCCGGCGCGCTCGCTCGCCGTGCGCTCGACGTGCTCGGCCCGCGCGATGAAGCGCTGCGCTCCGCGGCGCTCACGGTGGCCGACAAGGTCGGCGAGCGCGGCCTCGGCATCGCCGCCATCGAGCGCTGGCTCGCCACGGGCTCGCTCGGCGGCGAGCGCGGCCCGGTGCTGCTCGACCTCGCGCGCCGCCGCAAGCTTGCCGGCGACGCGGACGGTGCCGCCCGTGCGCTCTCTCGCGCGCTTGCCGACGGCGCGACCGCGACCGACGTGCTGCCCGAGGTCGACGCGGCGCTTCCGACGCGTACCTCCGACGGCGAAATCGCTCTCCTGCAAGCGCGCGCCGAGGTGCTGAGCGCGCTCCCGGAGGCCGACCACCGCGGAACCGCCGACGCTTGGCGCGAGCTCGGCGCCGCGCTCTGGGATCTCGCGGGCGACAAATTGGGAGCTTTACGCGCCTGGGAGCGCGCGGCCGCCCTCGACGGCGAGCACGGGCCCGAGAACTTCGCGAGCGATCTGCTCGCCTTCGCCGGCGAGGCACTGGCGCTCGAGCGGCTGGTCGAGCACGCGCGAAGGCGCGGCGACACGCCCGAGGCCGCCCGCTACTACGGCCTAGCCGCCAGCGTCGCGCTCGGCACGCAGCGCCTGCCGGAAGCCTTCGCGCACGCGCGCCGCACGCTCGAGATCGATCCGACGCGCAGCGACGCGATCGCCGTCGCGGAGCGCGCCGCGAGCGACGTCGAGCTCGAAGCGCTCGACGGCCTGTACGATCGGCTTGCCACGGCGGCGCTCGGCTGCTTCGGCGAGCGCGCCGTGCGTTACCGTGCCGCGCGCCAATTCGAGAAGCGCGGCCTCACGGGGCGCGCGCTCCGCCACGCCGTCGGCGCGTTCGAGGCCGTGCCGTCGGAGGGCGTCGCCTTCGTCACGCTCGCGCGTCTCGCGGACAAAGCCGAGCAGCGCGGCGAGATGGTGCGGGCGATCGAACGCGTGGCAGACCGGAGCACGAGCCCGGAGCTCGGCGCCGCATGGCTGCGTCGCGCCGCGTTGTTTGCCGACGAGAGCGAGGAGGGCCGCCGCCAGCGCGTCGATGTGCTCCTCCGCGCGCTCTCCGTGCGCTTCGACACCGATCTCGTCGCGTCCCTCGCTCACGCCATGACCACGCTCGTCCGCGACCAACCGGACGAGCGCGACGCCGCCGAGCTCCGCTACGCACGTGCGGCGCGCTCCGTGCTCGCGCGGGCCGAGGGGCCCGAGGGCGCGCGCGTCGCGATCGAGGTGGCGGTCAGCGCGCTCACGACCTTCGAGGCGAACGTGCTCGCGATCGAGGCCATCGAGCGCGCGGCCACCTGCGACGGCGACGTCGAGCAGTTCGCGCGGCTCATGCCGTTCGCGGCCGACATCGCGCGCGCTCCGGTCACGTCCCTGCTCGTGAAGAAGCTGATCGAGCTCGGCGGGCAGCGCTTTGCGAGCGCGGGCGCGCCGTTGCTCGAGCTCGGAGCTGCCCTCGCCGAGGCCGCCTCCGATCCAGGTTCGGCCGCGCGCCTGCTGGTGCTCGCGGCGCAGCGCGACCCGGAAAATGCACCGCTTCTCGCACGCGCGGAAGCGGCCGCGCGCAAGACGGGCGATCCGTCCCTCATCGCGCTCGTCGTCGACGCGATGCCCGATCGGGGCCGTTTCGAGCTCCTCATGGATCTCGTCGCCGCGGCGGACCGAGCCGGGGACATGACGCAAGCGCTCGATGCTCTCGGGCGCGCCCGCGGACTCTACGACGTCGATCCGGCGCAACGCGACGTGCTCTTCGAGCGCTCCGCGGAGCTCTACTCCCGCGCCGGACGCCGGGACGAGCTCGAGGAGCTCTTCACGCGCGAGCTCGCGCGCTCCGATCTCGCGGAGGCCGCCGCCGTGCGCATCGCGACCGAGCTCGCCGCCATGATGGGCACGCGTGGCCGTCCGGCGGAGGCGCTCGCCGTGCTCGTCACTGCGCTCGAGCGTCTGCCGAATCATCCACGAATACTGAGCGATCTGGCGACTCTCGCGCGCCAAGCGGGCGACCGCGAGCGGCAGGCCTGGGCCCTCGGCCGTCTGATCGACGAAGGCTCGGACCCGGCCCAAGAGATCGTTTGGCTGCGTGAGGTCGCGCCGCTCCTCGAGTCGCTCGGGGACGACGCAGGGGCGCTCGCGCGCTTTGCCGAGCTCTTGAACCTGAGCCCGAACGAGCCCGAAGCGCTCGTCGCGCTCGAGCGGGACGCGGAGCGCCGCGGCGACTACGAAGCCGTCGTGCGTCTGCTCGATCGCCGCGCGGCGCTCGCGGGCCGCGTCGACGACGTTCGCCGGCTGCGGCTCCGGCGAGCGTCGGTGCTCGAGCAGCGCCTCGCGCGCCCGGACGAGGCACGGAGCGAGCTCGAGGCGCTGGTTGCCGCGACGGGCGATCACCTGAGCGTTTTGCGCGTGCTTGCGGATCTCGCCGAGCGGCTCGGTGATCCCCTCGCTGCCGCGCCGCTCTGGCTCCGGGCGAGCGGGCAGTCGAGCGATCGCGGCGAGGCGGCCGATCTCGCTCGGCGCGCCTGCCAGGCGTACCTGAACGGCGGCGACGTCGAGGGCGCCCACCGCACGCTCGCGGGACTCGGCGGCTGGGTCGAGCGCGCGAAGCTCTACGAGCTCGGCGTCGAGATTGAGCGCCGGCGCGAGAACCCGCGCGGCCTCGCCGACGCGCTCGACGAGCTCGCGACGCACTCGCAAAAGCCCCCCGAGGAGCGTGCCCGCTTCTTGGTCGAGTCCGCGCGCGCCACGCTGGCGGCGGGCGATCGCGAGCGCGCTCTCGAGCGTTCGGCGCGCGCGGCGCGCATGCTGCCGGGCCTCGCGGACGCCGAGCTCCTCGCGCGGCACCTCGAGTACCTGGCGCGTGGCGCGGGCAGCCACGAGGAAGCGCGCGCCACGGCGGAAGCGCTCCGCAGCATCCACGAGGAGCTCGACCCCGACCAGGCGGCGTTGCGCTCGTTCCTGCTCGCCGAGGCGCTCGATCGCGTCGAGGGCAAGGCGAATCCGGGGCTCGCCGAGCTCGAGCGCGAGCTCGCGGCCCGCGGCCCGCGGCCGCTCGTGTCGCTCGGTCGCGCCGAGCGGCTGTCTTCGCTCGGTCGCGCGGGGGAAGCGCTCGGTGAGTTCGATCGGGCGCTCGAGGGTGAGCTCCAGGGCCTGCGCTCGCGTGCGCGCACCGCGTTGCTCGCGGGCGAGGCGGCGCGGCGAGCGGGTGAGCTCGAGCGCTCCGTCGGCTACCTCGAGATCGCCGTGTCCGACGCCGAGACGGCAGGGCCGGCCCGCGCCGCGCTCGAGCGCGTGCGCGCCGAGCTTGCGAGTCGCGCGCCGGCCGCGTCGCCGCCCGTCGCCGACGCTCCCGAGATCACCACGTCGTTCGACCCGCTCGGCGATGTCTTGATTCGCGAGCACGTCGTCCTCGAGCAAGACGACGACCCGGTGCCGGCGATCCCCCTCGTCACGACGGCGAGGGTGAAGAGCCAGCCTGCGGCCGCCGCCTCGACGGCGCCTGCGAGCCCTCCGCGCGCTGCCGTCGAGACGCCGCTGCCCATCTCGGAGCCGTCGAGCAAGCCGCCGAGCCCGCGCAAGCAAACGCTGTCGGGCACCTTCGTCGGTAACTCGGCCGAGGAGGTGCGGCTGCATATCGCGCTCGGGGACGGCTCGCGCGAAGCCGGTTACGATCTCTTGAAGATGCTGGCGGGCGATCCGACGCGCGCCCACGACCGAGTCGCCGTCTACCGCCGGCTCGCCAACCTGACGCCCGGCGACGCGGAGCTCATCGCCGCGCTCGCGCGCTCCGCCGAGGAAGACAAAAACCCGGCCTACGCCGCCGCGGTCGCGCACGTGGGCGCGCTCGTCCGAGGCGCACGCGCGGAGGAGCCGCCGGCCCTCGACGAGATCCAGGCGCAGTCCGATGCCGTGCGCGCGCTCCTGTTCCGCGAGATCAAGAGCCCGACGCTCGAGGCGCTCGCGCTCGTGTGGGAGACGGCGGGCCATCTCTTCCAGCGCGACCCCGGCGCGTACGGCATCACCGGGCTCGAGCGCGTTCAGCCGATGGCGCCGACGCCGCTGGGACGCGCCTACGGCAGCGTGGCGCGCGCACTCGGCTCGCTCCGCACGCCACTCTTCCAGCGCCGCACGGCCGGGCCCGTCACGGTGGGTGTTGCGCTGCTCGCGACGCCGGCCGTCGTGCTTTCGGGTGACGTCGGGAACGAGACGCCGGAGCTTCGGTTCCACCTGGGCGCGATGCTGGCTGCTGCCGTGCCTCAGCTGGTCATGCTCTTCGGGCTACCCGAAGCGCAGGCGCGCTCCGTCCTGCGCGCGCTCGGCTTCGCGTTCGGCCCCGCGCGGCCGGATGCCAGCGGCATCGGCCCTGCGCTAAACTTGGCGGAGATGCTCTGGGAAGCCATTCCGGCGCGCCCTCAACGCCGCCTGCGCGAGCTCTGCCACGACCTCGACGCGCTCGATTACGATCAAGCATTGCTGCAGGCACGCGTCGCGATACGGCGAGCCGGCTTCTTCGCGACCGGCCACCTGGGTGTCGCGGTGCGTGAGGTGGCGGCAGAAGAGGGACTCGACCCGGCGCTGCTCGGTGCTCCCCAAGGGCTCGCCCGGCTGACCGAGGGGAGCCCATCCCTGACGAGCCTCTACCAGCTTGCCTTGAGCGCGGAATACGCTGAAACGCGCTGGCGCGAGGCGCGGAGCGCGCGATGAAGAGCACCGGTCAGCGAGCCAGGACAGCGTTGTCACACCTCGGCCGATCCAGAACCGCAAACAGCGGGCATTTGTGCGAGATGGCACGAAGGTCGCAAGGCAGGGTGCTCGTGTCGGCCCTCCTCGCGCTCGCATCCCTGTCCGGCACCGGCTGCATCGTCGCCGACCCCCCGGACTACGGCCCCGCGCAGCGTTCGCCGATCTTCCTCTACAACCCCTTCCCGAACCCCTACTCGCTGCAGGTCATGTCGCGAACGGCGACGGGTTCGCCGAGCCCATCGCCCACCGTGAGGTTCAGCGTCACGGTGCGCTCCGAAGATGCGGGGGAGCAGATCGTCGCGCTCTGTTACTTCGACTACAAGCACGCGGGGTCCTCGTACATCTTCCCGAAGGTGTTGCCGGCGCTGACGCTCGAAGACGAGCGCCAGATCGCATTCGACATCACCCCGAACCGCGATCTCGAACCCGGCTGCCACACGATCACGTTCCTGGTGATGCACTACAGCAGCTGGAACCAGGACACGTTTACGTTTCAAGGTCCTCCCGAGGACCTCGCCCAACAGACTTGGTTCGCGAGCGTCGATGACGGTCCCGACGGCACCGTCAAGGTCAAGGACTGCCCGCTTTCGACCGCGGAGCAATGATGGCAACGCTCGTCGCGCGTTGCTTGCTCCTGCTTGCGCTCCCGCTCGCCGGTTGCGCCGTGTCGGCGGGTGCGGCGTCCACCGGTGATCGAGCCGTCAACCGCTGCCAAACGGACGGCGACTGCGCGGGCGACGGCGTATGCATCGATCAGGTCTGTGCGGCACAGGGCGGAGCGCTGTCTTCGGTGCTCGTCAGCGTCAGTCCGGCCTTTGCCGGCGGCACCTACTACTTCGACTACCCCACGGACTCGGACCCGAACCCCGACGACATGAACGTGCCGCCGCTCGTGAGCTTCGTCGGGTCCGTTTCGATCGATACGACCCTCTGCTCGCCGACGTTCATCCCTACCGACGGTACGAGCATCGGGATCTCCGATCCCGACGGCAACCCCGACACATTCGAGGGCCTGCTGCCGGCGGATGTCACGTTCGTGCCGACGGGGCGCGCCGCGGGTCTGCCGCAGGACATGTACCGAGGGACCGTGCGGGGCGACGGCTACTCGTTCGGCGCGAACCTTCCGCCGGGCAACTACGACATTTACTTCCGTCCCTACAAACAGCCGCTGGACGAAAAGGGCAATACGCTGTGTCCCGTTCCCCCGCGCTTGCTGCTCAACCAGCGCGTGACGGGGAGCTTGGAATTCAAGCTCAAGCTGGCGCAGTCGCTCACCGTGCACGTGGTTTGGGCAAAGGACGCGTCACCGGAAGGCTGGATCGTCGATCTGATCGACCCGTCGACCGGCTACCCGATTTCGACGTCGCGGGTCATTCACCCAAAGGACGATGTCATCGACACCGGAAGTACGCGTGACGCCACCTACGAAATCAAGCTCGACTACGTGCCAACGTACGCCTTCGACGCCGACGGCGTGCTGCAGCCGCAACCCGTGGGCACGGATGTCGTGCGGATCCGGCCACCGGAGGTCCCCGGGTACCCGCCTCCCGTCGCGCCGATATTGCTTGCGCAGTTGACGGGCGCGGTCCTCGGCAACGATGGGGACCCGAAGAAGCCCGCCGTGGTGCGCCAGTCGAACCCGGTGCCCGACAAGGTGACGCTCGAGATCACCACCGAGATCGCCAAGGGGCACAAGCCGACCGCCGCGAACGTGGTGTTGACCGCGACGAGCTTGCCTGGTTTCCCCGAGGTTTTTACGTCCTTCACGCGCACGGTGACGACGGACGCGACTGGCTACGCCACGGTGGACGTCCTGCCCGGTACGTACCGCGTCGTGGCAACTCCCAGGACGCCGTGCGCCGAGACGGAGTGTCTCGGCACCGCCGAGACGACGTGGACCGTTGCCGCCACGGCGGGCGAGCAGGGCGGCAGGCTGCTGGAATTTTTGCGCGCTGCAGTCATCAGCGGCCGCGCTGCGGTTCCGAACGGCGAGGCGGCGGTTGGCGCGATGGTGCGCGCCCTCCCTTCGGCGTCGATCGTCGACTCCAATGTGATGAACCAAGGGGACGCCGTGTCGCCGAGCCTGCCGCGTGCCACGTTCGGCCAAGTCGACGGTGCGGGCGATTTCGTGCTCGACGTGGATGCCGGCATGTACGACTTTCGCGTCGAGCCCGATCCGACCACCGGCTTCGGATGGTACGTGCGCCCCAAGGTGACAGTAGGGGCTTCGGTGGACGCCTTTGTCGACGCCCGGCTGCCGTTGCCCGTGGTTCACCGCGGCACGGTCAGCTCCGGCACGGGCGATAGCCGCGTCACCCTGCCGTCGGCCTTGATCCGCGCGTTTGCCTACATCACGCGCGACGGAGCGCTCACGCCCACGCCCACGCCAGAGTCGATCGCCATTCAGGTTGCCGAAACGCACTCGGACGGCGCTGGGAATTTCACGCTGCTCCTCCCGTCGTCCGTCGGCGAGCCATAGCGCCGTCCTAGAACGCCGCTCGCAGGTGCGCCCGATTCGGCGCCCGTCGACGCACGCCGGAAACATTCGCCGTCGTAAGCCGGTCTCCCATGCTGGCGGCGACCCCTCGTGCACCCGAGCCGGTCGGCTGGCGTGGTCGCTTGGCGCTGGAATTCGCGGTGCAAGGCGCGCGCACCGCCCTCTGCCGCCGCTCCCACGTCGGCCCCCTCTACGCCCAGCGGCCCTTCTATCCGGAGCCCGACGGCACCTGCCACGTGTACGTCCTTCACCCGCCCGGTGGCGTG
>DATMCL010000664.1:0-27566 GCA_035558375.1 Polyangiaceae bacterium | reverse complement strand
CGAGCCGGCGAGCTGCGACTCACCGAGGCCGAGCTCGCGCACGAGCTCCTCGCACTGGTAGCCGCTCGGGCACTCGCAGTAGCGGGCCGTCGTGTCCGGACCGTTGCAGCGGCAGGAGCAGTACACGGTGTCCTGGCCGTTACGGGCGAGGCGCTGCGACTGCACCGGGACCTTGATTTCGTCGATGTTCTCGGCCGTGCCGCCGCAGTCCACGGTCTGCGTGTGGTCGGCGCTCACGCAATGCTCGCCGCTCGTTCCCGGGATACGACAGCGTCGCGGGTCCGTCGGCGGGAGCGTGAGGTCGGTGTCGGCCTGTCCGTACGGGCAGGAGACGCGACCCTCGAAGTGGTTCACGAGGCAGACGCGCGTCTCGCATTGGAACGACTTGCTCTCGATGTTGACTTCGGTGATGCCGTAGCCGTTGAACGCCTGCTGGTACTCGTCTTCGGGAGTGCAGGGATCGCCCACGCCGCCGCTCTCGCAGCCGAGGGCGGAAAGGCCGAGCGTGCCGGCCACGAGCATGAGGTACAGCGGAGAGCTTCGGGTCATCGTCTTTTTGCCCATCATGATGCTTGGTGTGCCGTACGAAACGCGGCGGCTCACCCAAGAGGTGAGCCCGCGGCACCGTAGCCCTTCGCCGACAATTGCGTCAACGCGAAAGGCCTCGTACTTTCGGCTTTCGTTCGAGAATCCGGAACGCGCACACTTTAGTTTTGCAGCGCGCCGCGTGCTGCGCACGCTCCGCTCACTTTCCCCAGACGCGCCCCGCTTCGCGGGACGCTATTTTTCGCGACAGGGCCGGCTTGGTTCGTGGTTCGAACGCGCGCAGCGGCATGCCGGAGCGCGTCATCGAGAAACGTGTGACACGTTCGTCGCGAGTTCGAGCCGCCGTGTGGGTGCGGTGGCACCAAGGGCGTCATGGGGCCAGGTGTCGGAAATCGCACGACCTCGCGATCCTGCCGAGTCCAAAAATTACAACCCAGCAGTCGCGGGCGTCTCGACCGCGAGCACCCGCATTCCGACGACACTTGACAACCATTCGTCGCGGTATCTAACATCGCGTCGGTCGCGCTATCTATCTAGCGGTTCTTATTAGGTTTTTTGGCGTTCGCACGCCTCGCCCCCCGCCTGTGTCGCGGCGCCGCCCCCCGAGGGGCGCTGTTTAGGAGAAGAGGATCCATGTTCCGAAAGCGGCTGGTAGCTGT
This sequence comes from Polyangiaceae bacterium, assembly GCA_035558375.1. Taxonomy (GTDB): domain Bacteria; phylum Myxococcota_A; class Polyangia; order Polyangiales; family Polyangiaceae; genus PMG-095. Next base: position 26,361 of record DATMCL010000664.1, on the reverse strand, counting down.
CTCGATGGTCGCCTCCCTCGTGCTCTCGGGCACGTTCGTCCGAAGCGCGCACGCGCAGGAGGTGATCGATCTCGACGACGCCGCACCTGCGAAGAAGCCCGCTGGTGGCGCGAAGAAGCCCGGTGGTGGTGGTGGCAAGAAGGGCGGCGTCGACATCGACCTCGACGAAGGCGCTCCGCAAACGGGTGCCGCTGCTTCCGTGACGGCGGGTCAGATGACCGAGTCGGCCGCCGCCGCGAAGCAGCTCTTCGACAAGGAAAAGTGGAGCGAGGCCGCGCAGGCGCTGCACCGTGTCGTCTCGGGCGAAACGGGCGACGACGCCGGCAACAAGCAGCTCGCCGAGTACTACCTCGCGATCTGCCTCTATCGCCTCAAGTTCTACCAGGCAAGCTACGCGATCTTCAGCGTCATCGCGGACAACCCGAACCACCTGAAGTTCAAGGAGACCCTGCTCTGGCTCGCCAAGCTCGCGCTGCAGCTCCCCGAGCCGGCCGACATCATCGAGCGCGTCGGTAAGTACACCGACGAGCAGGTGGCGCGCTTCGACAACCCGCAGCAGCGCGAGCTCTACTGGCAGCTCAACTACATGCTGGGTCGGTACAAGTACCGAAACCGCCAGTACGAGGACTCGATCCGCCTCTTCCAGATGGTCGATCGCAACAGCCCCCACTACGTGAAGTCACAGTTCTTCGCGGGCATCAGTTACGTCCAGCTGCGCAAATCGATCCCGGGTGTGAAGGCGTTCCAGCGCATCTTGAAGGCAATCGACGAAGGCGTCGAAGGGGTGGAGGACGAGGATCGCATGCGCGACCTGGCGAACCTCTCCATCGCGCGCACGTACTACTCCGCTTCGATCACTCTGGATGCGGAGACGAACGCGCCGAACGTCAACTCGACGAAGCTGTCGGCGGCGGTGAAGTACTGGAACAGCGTCGATCAAACGAGTGAGTACTGGCTCGACGCGCTGTTCGAGGAGTCGTGGGCCTACTTCATGGCTGGCGACTACCCGCACGCGCTCGGCAACATCCACACGATCGAAGCGCCCTACTTCCCGAACTCGTTCCACCCGGAAGCCGACATCTTGAAGGCGGTGATTTACTTCACCAACTGCAACTACGACGCGGCGAGCATCACGGTCGCGCGCTTCCACAAGAAGTACGTTCCGATCCGCGACGAGCTCGAGAAGGTCTTGAAGAAGTACTCCGGTCAGAACCAGGAGGAGGCGTTCTTCAAGTTCCTGCTCCAGATTCGCGAGGGCAAGGGTGAGCTCGACGAGCGCATCCGCCCGATCGTCGAGATTGCGCTCAGCGATCGCCAGCTGCTCCGCAACATCGACTACGTCCGCCTGCTCGAGGAAGAGGACAAGCGCTTCCACAAGGCGCCCGAGAGCTTCCAGAACTCGGGTCTCGGCCAGCAGGTGGGCGACGCTCTGAAGCTCGCTCGCGACCTGGCGGTGCGTCAGGCCGGCGAGCTTGCCATCCAGCGCTACCGGCGCAACGTGGACGAGCTCAACGAGCACATGCGTAACGGTGAAAAGATCCTGATCGATATCACCGCGGCGCAGAGAAATATCTTGGACACCAAGATCCAGACGGGTCAGGTGAGCAAGGCCGAATCGAAGATCTACGGCGTCGTGAAGCCGGACGAAGAGCACGTGCTCTGGCCGTTCAACGGCGAGTACTGGCGTGACGAGCTCGGCTTTTACCGACAGGTCGTCGAGTCCGCGTGCGGGAGATGATGAGGATGAGCCCCATGAATCGAGCGATTACCTTCTTCGCGACGCTTTCCGGCGTCGCGCTCGTCGCCCTCGGTGCGGTTGCCGCGCCGGAGGCGACCATGTCGGATCTCACCAAGGAGTGCGTCGGCTCGGAAGCGCCGAAGACTCTCGAAGCGTGTCCAGGCGGCCCGAGCAAGTTCGAGGGCAAGCAGAAGCACGGCGCCGCGTTCAAGAGCGCTCCTCCGCCCACCGAGGTGAAGAAGCGTCAGGACGACTCCAAGCCGATCAACCCGGAGGAGCTCAAGAAGTACGCCGAGCGCGACACGCGCAAGACGCGCCTTCAGGCTCGCGCCCGCGCGCTCCTCATCACGGAAATTCAGGGCCTCGAGCGCCTCTACAAGAGCACGCCCGAGAACTCGCCCGACAAGCCGCAGCTCACGCGCCGTCTGGCTGAAGGCTACGTCGAGCTCGAGAGCGCCGCGGTGCGCGACAAGATCGCTGCCGACATCCAGGCGCAGGACGCCAAGGCCAAGAAGCAGGACCCGTCGAAGTTCCGCACGGACTCCGCCGCGGCCGAGAAGATCCTGAAGGCCGCGCGTCTGAAGGCCATCGCGTACTACACCGCGATGAAGGACAAGTACCCGAAGTACTCGAAGATCGACGAGGTGCTCTACTACCTCGCGTACGAGTACGAGCAGTCACAGAACTACGACAAGGCGCGCGAGGTTTACCTCGAGCTCATCGACAAGGCGCCGAAGTCTCCGTACATCCCGAACGCCTACCTCGCGTTCGGCGAGCTCTTCTTCCAGGAAGCGCAGGGCGACCCGTCGAAGTGGGAGCTCGCGGCCGCGGCGTACAAGGAAGTGATCAAGTACCCACCGCCGAACAACAAGGTCTACGGCTACGCCCGCTACAAGCTCGGCTACGTGCACTGGAACAAGGGCGACTACGCGAACGCCCTCAGCGAGTTCAAGAAGGTCATCGAGTACGGCGACGGCTTCTCCGATCTGCCGAACGCGAAGCAGCTCGCGAAGTCCGCGCGGCGCGACTTGATTCCCGTGTACGCCGTGAGCGGCGCGCCGGACAAGGCGTACAACTTCTTGAAGCCTATTTCCGGCGACAAGGGCGGCGAGACGAAGCTCACCATCGACATGATGAACGAGCTCGGTCTCGCGTACATCGACACCGGTCACTACAAAGAGGCGATCGTCCTTTACAAGGACCTCTTGAGCCGCGACGGCGGCGAGAAGAGCTGCTTCTATCAGGGCCAGATCACCGCGGCGACGCAGGCGCTCTTCTCGGGCGACAAGGAAGCCGTTCGGAAGGAGCTCGACAACCAGCTCCGCGTCCGCAACGACTTCGCCAAGGGCGGCACGAGCGAGAAGTCGAAGTTCGACTGCTCGAACAAGACGGCCGAGCTCCTCGCGGAAACGGCGATGAGCTGGCACTTGGAAGCCGTCGGATCGGGCGGCGTGCGCGGCACGGGCGACAAGAAGACGATGGATCTCGCCGCGTACCTCTACAAGAAGGTCAGCGAGAACTTCAGCGCCGACGATTTCTCGAAGTTCCAGTTCCCGCGCATCGTCAAGGACGACTGGCCGACGATGTACAAGATCAAGTACGCGATGGCCGACTTGCTTTACTTCCAGCAGCGCTGGGAGGACTGCGGCCCCGCGTTCGACGCCGTCGTCGCGGAGAACCCGAAGGCGGAGCAGGCTGCCGAAGCCGCCTACGCGTCGGTGCTCTGCTACCAGAAGATGTACGACCAGATGTACAAGGGCGACGCCGACCGCAAGGGTCGCGACGAGCTTGCACTGAAGGGCGCCGGCGAGAAGGAGCGCGCGGCCAAGAAAGGCCAGTGGGATACCTTCAAGCCCAAGGACCTCACCACCCAGCAGAAGGGCATGGTGCAGGCCTTCAATCGCTACATTTGCTACATCAAGCCCACCAAGGGCGACAAGGAGTCGGAGGAGCAGTACGTCGAGGTGAAGTACGCCCGCGCGCGTACCTACTTCGAGGCCCAGCACTGGGAGGAAGCGGCTATCGCGTTCCGTGAGGTTGCCATCAACCACTCGGACAAGGACGCCGGCATCTTCGCGGCGCAGCTCTACCTCGAGGCCATCAACGTGCTCGGCTCCCGCGCCGAGCCCCCGCGTCCGAGCTGCTTCGACGACATGGGCAAGGACGTGCCCACGTTCCTCGAGCTCTACTGCAAAGGGCAGAAGTTCGAGGACAACAAGGAGCAGTGCGAGGCTCTCACCCGCATCCAGTTCGACATCGCGCGCTTGAAGGCGCAGAAGATCGTCGAGGTGGCGGACGGCCAGCAGGAGAAGGGCCAGTACCGCGAGTCGCTCGACAACTACAAGAAGGGCGCCGACGCGTACCTCGAGCTCTGGCGTACGTACTGCGAAGAGCCTCTCGCGAAGGGCGAGCATCCGAAGCAGTGCGAGAAGGCCGACGAAATCGTCTACAACATGGCGCGCGCCTACCAGGCCGCACGCCTACTCGCGAAGTCGATCCAGGTCCGTCAGATCCTGCTTTCGGACAAGTACGGGCTCGACAAGAGCGATCTCGCGAAGAAGGCCACGTACGAGATCGGCGGCAACTACCAAGCCATCGCCGTGTACGACCGTGCGGCGGACTACTTCGAGCGGTACGCCAAGGTCACGGACTACAAGGGTGAAACCGCGGACCAAGCGCTGAGCGACGCCGTGGTCTTGCGCCTCGGCCTCGGTCAGGAGGACCAGGCGATCGCCGACGCCGCCGCGTTCAACAAGTACTACGGCGCACGCAAAGCCGCGCAGGCAGCGCAGATCGCGTTCGCCGTCGCGGCGCACTACGGCGAGAAGAAGGACTGGGGCAACGTACAGAAGCGCCTCTCGGGCACGATGAAGCTCATCGACTCGAAGGCGACGCTGGACGTGCAGGTCCAGGCCCACGCCCTACTCGCTCGCGCCCTGGTGCAGACCAAGCGCGAGGGACCCGCAGGCGCCGAGTACGGCAAGATCGTCAAGACCTGGGCCGATCCGAAGGCGGCCGTCGCGCAGATCATGAACAGCGAAGACGACGCGAACGCCAAGCAACGCCGCTTGGGTCGCGCGCTCGAAGCGGTGGGCGAGGCGACGTTCTTCTTCGCCGAGCTGAAGAAGGAGAAGGTCGATAAAGTAGACTTCCCCGCCTACAAGGGCCCCGGCAACAAGGAAGCGGTGCTGAAGCACATCCAGACCAAGGTCAAGGAGTGGATTCAGAAGAAGCGGCCGCTCATCGACGACGCGAGCCTGGAGTACAAGAAGATCGTCGATCTTCAGCCCGTGCCGCCGCCGCGCTGGGTCATCGCAGCCGGCTCTCGCGTGGGAGAGATGTGGGGCACCTTCGTGAAGGAGTTCCGCGCCGCCCCGATCCCCGACGGCATCAAGAAGGACTACGAGCTTCGTACGGCGTACTTCGGCGCTCTCGACGATGCCTCCGAGCCGCAGAAATTGCAGGCGAAGGGCGCGTTCGAGGTCTGCCTCGGGTACTCCGTGAAGTACCAGTACTTCGACCAGTTCAGCCGTACCTGCGAGGAGTGGCTCGCGACCAACTACAAGAACGAATACCACCTGGTCGACGAGTTCCGCGGCAATCCGAACCGCGTGAACAGCGTGCTGAAGGAGCAGGGCAACCCGCTTCGTATCGGCGGCACTCCGATCGCCGCGCAGACGGCAGCGGAGCCACCGCCCGAGAAGAAGAAGGTCGCCGACGCCAACGACGGTAAGGACAAGGACAAGAAGTCGGCGGACGACAGCAAGTCGGACGACAAGAAAGACTCCGGCAAGAAGGACTCCGGCAAGAAGAAGGGCAAGAAATGACCCGCGGAGCTAGCGACACGAGGAGCACGATGATGAGGCGTTTTTCGGGCCTTCTGTTCTTGGGATGGTTGTCCACGCTGGCGGCCTGTGGCGGCGGTGCAACCGGTACCGGTGCTGCGGTCAAGCTGAAGGCCGCGGACGACAGCGGTCGCAAGACCGGGACCGGGCACGAGGTGTCGAAGGCCGCCGCGGCGAGCTTCGACCAAGCGCTCGAGTCCTTCCTCGACCACGACAAGAAGGGCGACTGGGCCGAGGGAAGCTGCAAGTCGCTTGCCGAGCAGTTCCAGAAAGCAGCGGAAACGCAGCTTTCGGCAACCAACCGTACCTTCCCGGAAGCGCTCTACAACGCCGGTCTCGCCGATCAGCGTTGTGGCAAGGACGCGGACGCGCGCAAGCAGTTCGAGGCGGCGGCGCACGCCGACGCGAGCTTCCACCGCGCCAAGGCCCAGCTCGTGCTCTACGACTACGGCAAGACGGGCGACATCGACAGCACCATCCGGGAGCTCGACACGATCATCCGCGACGCCAAGTTCCAGAACGTCGAGGCGCTCGTCAGCCTCGCGGCCCTGCAGATGGAGCGTGGCAGCGATCAGGCCGACAGCGACGGGAAGAACGACCTCGAGCGTGCACAGCGCAACCTGCAGCGCGCGCTCGCGATCGACGACGGCTACATGCCGGCCTTCAACCAGCTCGCGAACTACTACCTCGAGCTCGCGAAGAACGCCGTCGGTAGCAACAAGCAGAAGTCGCGGCGCGGCAAGCGCGGCATGCAGGTCTCCGGCGCGAGCACGGTCGACGCGAACGGGCAGCAGCTCGACCTCGCGGCGCTCGTGGCGTCGCAGGCGCAGCGCAAGAACCCGAACTACGCGCCGATCCACAACACCACCGGCCTCATCCAGGTGGAGCTCAAGAACTTCAACGCCGCCGTGAAGAGCTTCGGTCGCGCTCGCCAGCTCGATCCCAAGTTCTTCGAGGCGCAGATGAACTACGCAGCGGTGAACCTGTCGTTCCGCGGCTACGGCGAAGCCGAAGCGGCCTACCGGGACGCACTCAAGCTGCGCCCGAACGAGTACGAGGCCCAGCTCGGGCTCGCGCTCGCGATTCGCGGCCAGATCACCGACGCGAACTTCGACAAGGCCGTCGCCGAGGCGCAGCAGCACCTCGACGCGGCGAAGAAGATCGACGAGGCACGCCCCGAGACCTATTACAACGAGGCGATCCTCACGCAGGAGTTCCGCGCGAAGCGCGGCGATCCGGTGCCCGGTCTGACGAAGGCCTCCGATCAGTATCAGGCGTTCATCGCCAAGGCGGCTGACGATCCGGTGTTTGCGCAAGCGGTCAAGCGCTCGAAGGACCGCATGCAGGACATCAACGACACGATCAAGTTCATCAAGGAAGGCATCGAGGCGAAGAAGGCCGACGAAGAGGCCCAAATCGCGATGAAGAAGCAGGCCGAAGAGGACAAGAAGAAGGCCGACGAAGAGGCCAAGAAGAAGGCCGAGGACGACAAGAAGGCGGCAGCCGACAAGGCAGCAGCCGACAAGGCGGCGGCCGACAAGAAGGCAGCCGACGACAAGGCCGCGGCCGACAAGTCCAAGGGCGCGAAGCCCGACGACAAGAAGCCCGCCGATCCGAAGGGTGCCGCTCCGGCAGCGCCCGGCTCGGGTGCAGCCAAGGCCCCGGCAGCTCCCGCAGCACCGGCTGCACCCGCAGGCAAGGCGCCCGCTGCACCCGCAGCACCGGCCAAGCCTGCGGCGCCCCCCGCGAAGAAATAACTTCGAACGTTGGGAACCTACGGATCCGGCTGGTGTCGACCAGCCGGATTAGTGGTTGACCCCTGAGAAGCGGCGCGGGTACAATATCACTGTAATCAGGGCGCAATTTTCCGGCGACCCAGGCGACCCCGAGGAGATGACGAAAATGGCGAGCTCGAAGCTAAAGAAGCTGGTCGGTAGCGTGGCAGGTGTTTCGGTGTTGCTGCTCGCCTCGAGCGCTTGGGCGCAGGAAGCCCCGGTCGCCAAGGAAAGCGCCGCTGGCGGCGACAAGGGTGGCGAGGGTTACGGCTACGAATTCAGCGACGACCCTCTGGCCGCCGGTGGCTTCGGTCCGAACGACGCGACCATCAAAGTGCGCCCGAAGGCGGCTCGCACGACGCTGATTCGTCCGCGCACGCACTTCATTCCCGAGATGTTGAAGTCGGTCGAGAACATCTGAGATTTCCCGCGCGCCGCGGCGCGCACCGTTCCGCCTGCAGGGCAATTTAGGAAGATCGAGTAATGGCCAAGGCAGTTCTGACGTTCGCGATTTATCAGGGTGATGCGTTCCAGCGACACGAGACGGTGACGCAGGACATCGTCAAGGTCGGCAAGGATCCGAAGAGCCACCTGCGAGTGGACGACGAGTATGCGTCGCGCATGCACGCGGTGATCGAGGTCGCGGGACCCGACGACATCACGCTGATCGATCTCGGTAACGAGCCCGGGACGCTCGTGAACGGTGCTCGCGTCAACAAGTGCAAGCTGCACGTCGGCGACCAGATTCGCGTTGGCGGCGCGACGATCGTGCTCGAGGCTGCGGAGCCGGCCGGCGCCGAAGCGCACGCTGCTGCTGCTGCGCCTCCGGCGTTCGCTGGCGCGGCGCCGAACCCGTTCGCGGGCGGTGGCGGTAACCCCTTCGGTGGCGGCACCGTGCCGCAAGCCAATCCGTTCGAGATGGCGGGCGCGAATCCGTTCGCGGCCGGCGCGGCGGCTCAAGCGCACGCGGCGGCGATGCACGTCGCCGACGACGCTCCGGAAGGCACGTACACCTACCAGATGCTGCAGACCGGTCCCGCCGTGAGCGCGGACGAGGTCGAGCTCCCGCACGTTCAGGCGGTCGAAGTGATGGTGCTCTGGGGCCAGAACGTGCTCCACGTTTCGCACCTCACGCCCCCGCGCAACTTCTACGTCGGCGAAGAGCTCGGCAAGGGTCTCGCGTGTGACTTCTTCATCCCGAGCGAGAAGCTCGGCACGACGCGCCTGCCGGTCGTCACGGGCGATCGCGCGTCGGTCAGCCTCGTGATCCCGCCGCAAGCCCACGGCTACGTCGACCTGCCGGGCCAGGGACGCCTCAGCCTCGACGACATCCGCCCGCGCGCGCAACCGAGCGCGGAGATGAGCGGCGGTCACCAGTTCCCGCTCCCCGGCGGCGCGCGTGCGCACGTCGAGGTTAACGACTTCGTGTTCGAGGTCGCCGCGGTAAACGCCGGCCGTCCCATCAAGCACGGCGTCGCGACGGCGTGGGACTGGCAGGTCGCGATGTACTTCGGCCTCTCGTTCCTCGCGCACGCAGGTCTGATCGCCGCGATGGCGTTCTTCGTCCCGCCACTCGGTCTCACCGACGACGAGGATCTCGACAAGGACGCGCTCTTCCTCATGCAGCAGTACCTGAAGGCTGCTGCCGAGCGCGAGCAGGAAGAGAAGGATCCCGAGGTCGTCCAGGACAACTCCGACAACAAGGAGGGTGGTACCGGGACGCGCGCGAAGGGCGAGGAAGGGTCGATGGGTAACCCCACGACCAAGGCCACGAACAAGCGCTACGCCGTACAGGGTCCCAAGGACAACGCCGATCCGCACATCGCGCGCCAGGCAGCGCTGCGCGAGGCCATGGAATTCGGCATGATCGGTCTGCTCAACACGGGCGCGGCCGGCGATCCGAACGCACCAACCGCCCCGTGGGGTCGCGACACGTCGTCCGGTACGGACGAGATCAGCGCGCGCGGCAACATGTGGGGCGACGAGATCGGCGACGCGTTCGGCGCGGGTGGTCTTGGTCTGTCCGGCATCGGTGAAGGCGGCGGTGGTCGCGGCGAAGGCATCGGCCTCGGCAACATCGGCACGCTCGGTCACGGCGCCGGCACCGGCACCGGCCAGGGCTTCGGCGCTGGCCACGGTCGCCTCGGTGGCTCGCACAAGACGGCTGCGCCCAAGGTGCGCATGGGTGCGACGACCGTCAGCGGTCGCCTCCCGCCGGAAGTCATTCAGCGTATCGTGCGCCAGAACTACGGTCGTTTCCGTATGTGTTACGAGCAGGGCCTCGGGCGTAACCCGAACCTGCAGGGTCGTGTTTCGGCGCGCTTCGTCATCGGTCGTGACGGCTCGGTGTCCAACGTGGGCAACGGCGGATCGGACCTGCCCGATAGCGGCGTCGTGAGCTGCGTGCTCTCGGCGTTCTACGGCCTGAGCTTCCCGCAGCCCGAAGGTGGCATCGTCACCGTCGTCTATCCGATCATGCTCGAACCGGGCTGAGCCCCGCGTTCGGCTGCTCGCGCACCGCGACCCACATACGGTCGACCATCGCAAGCGATGGTTCCCTGCTTCGCAGGGGCGGTGCGCTCGTCTTTTGTCGCGGCGGGCCGAGGCCAGGAGCCCGGCGTCCGGTGTGCGTCCGCGCGGGTCGAGCCCGCGGCCCCCTGCCTAAATCCCCGGGTGTTTCGCCTGTGGCAGGGCGGATTGCGGCTTTACTTCACGGGTGCCGTGCGCCTATGCTCTGGGCCCTTCTTGCTCGTGCGCGAAGGCCGATCGAGCCCAGCCGGCGACGGTTTGGCACGCCTCTCGGCGGGCTCCTTGCTCGTAAATTCTCAATCGACGACACTCGGGTTTGGGCTGGAGGTTCCCCTTTGCGGCTCACCTCTCGCACCCGGCGAACCACGGATAACCTCCCCATGAAACTCGTTCGATGCGCAAAGCTCACCGCCCTGGCCCTGGCTCTCGTCTTCTCGGCTGGCTGCAGCCGTAACGGGATCGAGGCGATCAACCTCGCGAACGAGGGCGATCAGTCCGTCAAGGTCAACGTCGAGAACGCGATCCAGAAGTACGAGCAAGCCGTTCAGCTCGACCCGACCAACCACCGAATCCTGTGGAAGCTGGCGACGGCGTACGAGAAGAAGGAGGACTGGGACAAGATGGCCTCGACGCTGTCGCGCGCGACGTCGATGGCGCCCGACTTCGCGACGTACTGGTACAAGCGCGGCTCCGCGCTCGTGAGCCAGGCGGAGGCCGGCAACAAGGACGCATTCGAGCAGGCGAAGGAGCCGCTCAAGAAGTGCATCGAGAAGGATCCGAATCTCGCCGAGTGCTACTTCCTGATGGCCGAGTGTCTCCAGTGGACCGACGACGAGCAGGGTGCCGTCGACAACTACTCGAAGGCCATCCAGCACGACCCGACGAAGGGCTTCTTCTATCCGAACCTCGCCGACCTCTACCTGCTCTTCAAGCTCGACAAGGAAGCCGAGCAGGTCATCAACGAGGGAACCAAGCTGGTCCCGCAGGACGAGAAGAACCTGCCGAAGATCTACAACATGTTCATCTTGCTCGCGAACGCGGCGCAGATGCGTGGTGACAAGGCAGCGCAGCTTGCCGCCGTCGAGAAGGCCGAGAAGTTCGCGGGCGAGGCGCATCCCGAGTTCTCCTTCGATCTCGGCAGCACGTACGCGACGATGGATCCGCCCCAGAAGGAAAAGGCGGTTCGGCTTTTGAACACCTTCACCAAGCGCGTCTGCCGCGGTGCAGGCGCGAAGAAGTTCCAAGAGCAGTGCGAGACATCCTCGTCTTTGCTCCAGAAGCTCGGGCAGTGACCGAGCGTCTTCTCCGCGAGCCTTTGGTGAGCGGCGGAGCGAGTGTGCAAAAAACACCCCGGCCAGCGACGTCTTCTTTTAGCGAGGGCGGAAGCGCGGGGCGTGGTGGGGTTCGGCAGTTGACCGAGGCAGCATGGATCTAGACCAGCGTCTGAAGCAGCTTACGAGCTTCCACGACTTCCAAGCCGTCGTGGAAGCGTTGGAAAACGGTATCAACGCGGCGGGTGACGCTGCGACCAAGGCGGCTCTTCACTTGCAGCTCGGGCGGGTGCTGCGCGGCCGCTTCCTCCAGGGAGTGCGCGCGCTCAAGCACTTCCAGGACGCTTACAAGCTGAACCCGGCGCTGGTGGAGGCGCTCGCCGAGGCGCGCGGGATCTACTGGGATCTCGGCAAGCTCAACATGGTGCAGAAGCTGCTCGAGCTGCAGCTCAAAGCGGCACCGGACAGTCCCGACCGCAGCGCGCTTCATCGCCAGCTCGGCGACGTGCTCTGCGACCTCGGCGACTACGAGCGCGCGACCGAAGCGTACGCGAAGGCGCTTCAGAGCTCGGACGGTCAACCCGGCGACATCCCCCTTTTGCTCCAAGACGTCCAGGCGGGCGCAGACGAGTGGGACACGCGCGTGGTCGGCATCCTCGAGGAGGCGCAGGCCGTCGACGATCCGGCGGTGCGTGCCGCGACGTACCTGCGTGCGGCGCGCTTGGCGCGACGCTTCGCGCCGGCGGAGGTCGAGGGGATCCTCGAGAAGGCGTACAGCGCCGATCCCACCGACAATCACGTTGCTGCGACGTACGAGGGACTGCTCGTCGACGCACAGCGCACGGACGCCATTCTGGCGACGCAGCAAGCGGCACTCGCCGCGGAGTCCGACGCAGCCGCGAAGGCGAGCGCGGCGTATGCCTTTGGCTCACGCTGGGCCCTCCGCCACACGAACGTCGAGCTGGGCGCGAAATTCGTCGAGGAGTCGCTGCGGCTCGATCCGACGCGCGAAGAGGCGTTTTCGTTCCTGCGCGACGTGTACGGCAGCAAAGGCGGCGATTGGGATCGCCTCGTCGCTCTCGCGGACGAGCTCGCGGATCGCTCGACGCTCGGGCAGAAGAGCGCCTATTTGCTCGCGCAATCGGGGCTCATTCTGTGGAAAGAGCGGCACGATCTGATCAAGGCACGCCGCTCGTTCGAGCGGCTTGCGCGCGTCGACGCGGAGCATCCCGCGCTCCGCGCGTTCGAAGCGCAGATTGGCGAGTCACTCCGTGCGGAGCCCGAAGCCGAGCCCGCGCCGCGCGGTAAGAAGTCGAAGCGCCCCAAGGCGGACAAGTCCGATCCGGCACCCGTGGCCGCGCCGGAGCCGGTGCTCGAAGCGCCGACGAATCCGCCGCCCCCCGAGCAGCCCACGGCACCTCCGCCCGTTGCGGCCGCGCCGGAGCCGGAGCCCGAGCCCGAGCCGGCACCCGCCCCCGCGCCCGCAGCTGCACCGGCAGCCCCCGCGCGGAACGAGAATGCGGCGCTCGTCGCGGACCTACGCGAGAAGCTCGCGCAGCAGGCGGCGGCCAAGCGCCACCACGAGTACGTGAAGACGCTGATCGCCCTCGGCGATGCGCTCGCCGATCCGGCGGAGCGCGTGCAGCAGTACCTCGAGGCGGGCGAGCTCTACGCGACCAAGTTCGCGAACCAGGCGGAAGCGGCGCGCGCCTACGAGCGCGTGCTCGAGCTCGATCCCTCGCAAAGCAAGGCCATCGCGTACCTGCGTGACGCGTACGAGAAGCGGCGCGACTGGGAGAAGCTCATCGCGCTGATGGTGCGCGACGCAGAAGGGTTGCCCGAAGGCAGCGAGCGCGCCCAGAAGTTCAAGCAGGTGGCGGTGCTCGCCACCGACAAGGTGAAGAAACCCGAGGTCTGTATCGATCTCTGGGCGGTCGTGCTGCAGAACGACAGCGAGGACGTCGACGCGCTCAACGCGCTCGGCGGCCTCTACGAGCGTTCGCGCGAGTACGAGAAGCTCGCCGACGTGCTCGCGAAGCTCGCGGAGCTCACCTACGACACGCCCGCGAAGATCGAGCTCTTGAACAAGCTCGGGCAGGTCGCTGGCGATCGCCTGAAGGACGACGAGCGCGCGGTCGACGCGTATCGCATGCTCCTCACGCTCCAGCCCGACGATCGCCGCGCGCAGGAGCAGCTGAAGAAGCGCTACGTCACGCTCGGTCGCTGGGACGACCTCGAGGTGTTCTACGCCGAGAGCGGCAAGTGGGACGAGTTCATCCGCGTTCTCGAGAGCAACGAGTCGCGCGCGACCGACGACGCCCAGCGCGTCGGCATGCTGATGAAGATCGCCGAGCTCTGGCTCACGCAGAAGGGCAAGCTCGACCGCGCGGCGCGCGCGTACGAAAAGGTCCTGAGCTTCGACGCGACGAACCTCCAGGCGGCCGAGCGTCTGGTCCCGATCTATCAGAACGCCAATAACCCCAAGGGGTTGAGCCAGGCGATCGAGGTGAAGCTCGGCCACGTCACCGATCCGGGCGAGCGGCTCGGGCTCTTGCGCGAGGTAGCGGCCCTCTACGAGTCGCGTCTCAACGAAAAACCCAAGGCTTTCGAGCGGTATTTGGCCGCTTTCGAGCTCGCTCCAGGAGACGGGCAGACGCAGGCCGACGTCGAGCGCGTCGCCAAGGTGACCGGCGGCTGGGACGCGGTCGTGCGCGCGTACCGCGCGGCGATCGACGGCTCGAACGACAGCGCCGAGCAGAACCTGCTCCGGTTGCGGCTCGGGCGCGTCCTAGTAGACGAAGTTCAGCGCATCGATGACGCGCTTGCCGAGTACCGCGCGGTCTACGAGAGCGAGCCGGAGAATCAGACGGCGCTCGCCGCGCTCGAGGCGCTGTACCAGCACACGGAGCGCTGGCGCGACCTGCTCCAGGTGCAGCACCAGAAACGAGACCTTGCGCGCGACGCGGTGGAGCGCAAGGGCATCCTCTACGAGATCGCGAAGCTCCACGAGTCGCGCCTCGGCGACTTAGCGGCGGCGATCGAGACGCACCAGTCGGTGCTCGAAGACGACCCGGCGGACGAGACCTCGCTCGCGGCCCTCGACGGCCTCTACCAGCGTTCGAAGCAGTGGGAACCGTACGTCGATGTCCTGCGCAAGCGCATCGAGCTGTCGTCGGACGACAAGCTGCTCGTCGACCTGAAGTTCCGCTTGGCGGGCGCGCTGCACGACCACCTCGGCGACGCGTCCGGAGCGCTCGAAAACTACCGCGAGATCCTGTTCCTCGATGCCGAGCACGAGGGGGCGCGGGTCGCGCTCGAAGGCATGCTCACCGATCGCGCGCTCTCGGGCGAAGCGGCGGCGATCCTCGAGGCGATCTACGAGTCGCGGGCCGACTGGGACAAGCTGATCGGCGCGCTCGAAATTCTGGCGAAGACGAGCGACGACGTCGAGCGCAAGGTCGGCTTGCTCCGCAAGATCGGCGCGACTGCCGCGACCCAGCTCGGTCAGCTCGATCGCGCCATCGAGGCGCTCGCTCGAGCCGTGCGCGAGGATCCGGCCAACGCCGACTCGCGGCGCGAGCTCGAGGTGCTGGCGGGCCACGCCGGCGCTTGGGATCGCCTGATTCAGATCTACGCGAGCGTCGCGCAGGATCTCCATGATCCTGCGCTCGCGCGCGAGTACTGGATGCGCCTCGCGTCCATCCAGGAGCAGCTCGAGAAGATCCCCGACGCTGCCCAGAGTTACGAGCGCGTGCTCGCCCTCGATCCGAGCGACGTGGAGGCCCTGCAGGCCATCGACGCGCTCTATCGCCGCACGGCGCGCTGGGAAGATCTGATCGGCGTGTTCCGGCGTCGCATCGAGCTCGTCGAAGACGCGGGCGAGCGCGAGGGTCTCTACGCGCAGATGGCCGCGGTCTTCGAGGAGAAGGTCGGCAAGCCGGACGAGGCGATTCTCGCTTACCGCGAGGTGCTCGCGCTCGATCCGACGAGCCGCGTGGCGCTCGACGCGCTCGACGCGCTCTTCACGCGCCGCGCGATGTGGGCGGAGCTCGCGGAAAACCTGGAGGTCCAGCTCGGACTCGCCGACACGGACGAAGGCCAGCTCCGGCTCATGCTGCGGCTCGCGGCGCTCCGCGAGCGCGAGATGGGCCAAGTGGATCTCGCGATCGAAGGCTACCGGCAGGTGCTCGACCGCGAAGCGGCGAACGCCGAGGCTCTGAGCGCCCTCGAGCGCCTCGGGCGTGACGAGCGCTACGGCTTGTCGATCGCCGAGATCCTCGAGCCGCTTTACCGTTCGCACGGTGAGCACGCGAAGCTCATCGGTGTCCACGAGGTGCAGGTCGCGCAGGCGGACAACGCGGAGCGCAAGGTCGAGCTGCTCACGCAGATCGCGACCCTGCACGAGGATTCGGCAGGCGATCCGAACTCGGCCTTCAACACGATGGCCCGTGCTCTGGCGGTCGATCCGTCGCACGTGGACACGCGCCAGAGCATCGACCGGCTCGCGCGCGTCACCGGACGTCTGCTCGATCTCGCGAAGGTCTACGAGGACCTCGCGGCTCGTCAGAAGGACCCGGAGATTGGCAGCCAGCTCTACGCCGCCGCGGCGCGGATCTTCGAGCACGACGTGCCGAACGTGGAGCGCGCCATCGAGCTCTACCAGCGCGTGCTCGGCATCGATCCCGCGAATCTGGAAGCCGCCGATGCGCTGCAGGGGCTTTTCCAGGGCGCCGAGCGTTACGCCGAGATGTCGCAGATCCTTCAGAAGAAGGCGCTGGTTCTCGAGGACGTCGACGCGCAGAAGGGCGCCCTCTATCAGGCCGCGCTGCTCGAAGAAGAAGTGCTCGAGCGGCCCCGCGAAGCGATCGCCGTGTACCTCAAGGTGCTCGACATCGACGGCGAGGACGTTCGCAGCATCGATGCGCTGATCAAGCTCTACCTCGCGCTGCCGGCGTGGGAGGAGCTGCTCGGCATCTACTCGAAGAAGGTCGATCTCCTGCTCGACCCGGGCGAGAAGAAGCTCGTCCTCTATCAGGTGGGCGCCGTCTTCGAGCGCGAGCTCAGCGACGTGAAGCGCGCGATCGACACCTACCAGCGCATTCTCGAGCTCGACCCCGACGATCTCACGGCGTTGAGCCGTCTCGACGTGCTCTACCAGACGGCGGGCAACTGGACCGAGCTGCTCAACGTGCTCACGCACGAAGCGGAGCTCACCCAGGATCCGGTCGAGTCGGTGAGCTACCAGTACCGCATCGCGGAGCTCTACGAGCAGCACCTGGGCGACGTCGAACGCGCCGTCGAGCTCTACCGCGACATCTTGAACATCGTCCCCGACCACGCGCCGACGCTCCAGGCGCTCGAGGGGATCAAGGGTGGTAAGCGAGCGCCGCTCGCCGCCGCGTCCGTGCTCGAGCCCGTCTACGAGTCGATGGGCGAATGGGCGAAGCTCATCAGCGTGCTCGAGGTGCAGGTCGCCGCAAGCGACGATCCCTTCGCGCGCGTCGAGCTCCTGCACCGCATCGCGCGCCTCTACGAGGAGAGCCTCTCCGATCACGCGCACGCGTTCGACACGTACGCGCGCGCCATCGGCGTCGACAGCCAGAACGAGGAGTCGCTCGGTGCGCTCGAGCGCCTGGCCACGTTCATCGAGCGCTGGCCCGCCGTGGCGACCCTCTACGACGCCGAGCTCGACAAACTCACCGATACGCCCGAGCGCTTCGTCGAGCTCGGGCTACGCGTCGCGCAGGTCTACGAGGTCCAGCTCGAGAACGTGGAGGCGGCGGTGCTCCGCTACCGCCGCGTGCTCGATGTCGACGCCGAGAACCAGGGCGCCGTGCGCTCCCTCGATCGTCTGTTCACGCAGACGGAGCGTTGGAGCGATCTCGCCGAAATCCTCGCGCGCGAAGCCGACATCGGCCAGAGCCCCGAGGAGATCCTCGAGTTCAAGTTCCGTTTGGGCCAAGTCTACCAGACGCGGCTCAACGATCTCGATCGCGCTATCGCGGCCTACCGCGACGTGATCAACGCGGCTCCCGAGCACCAGGACACGGTGCGCGCTCTCGAAGCGCTGTTCGAGAGCGGCGTGAAGCACGGCGAGATCGGCCAGATCCTCGAGCCGCTTTATCAGGCCGGCTCCGAGTGGGAGAAGCTCATCCGCGTTCGCGAGGCCGAGCTCGCGCAGGTGACCGACAAGGACGAGCGCATCTCGCTCTACCACCGCATCGCCGAAGACGCGGAGGAGCGCCTGCTCGATCCGGTGCTCGCCTTCAACGTCCACGTCCGCGCCATCAAGGAGGCGCCGCTCGACGAGCGCACGGGCGCCGAGATCGAGCGGCTCGCGAGCATGCTCGACGGCGGCTGGGAGCCGCTCGCCAACGCGTACGCCGACGTCCTCAGCATGGACGGCATCGAGCCTGCGACGCAGGCCGTCGTCGGCAAGCGCCTCGCGCGCGTGTTCGAGGAGGAGCTCGCCGACGTCGCGAAGGCGGAAGAAACGTACCGCTACGTGCTCACCGTCGCGCCGCAGGAAGCGGAGGCGCTCGGTCACCTCGATCGCATCTACACGTCGCTCGAGCAGTGGCCCGAGCTTGCCGGCGTGCTCGAGCAGCGCGTCGTGGTCGCGGGCGACACCGTCGAGAAGGTCGACCTGTCGACCCGCCTCGGCCAGGTCTACGAGGAGCGGCTCGGACAGGTCGGCGACGCGGTGCGCGCGTACCGCCGCATCTTCGACGAGCTCGAGCCCGCCAACGAGCCTGCGCTCGAGGCGCTCTCGCGCATCTACCAGCAGACAGAGAACTGGACGGAGCTGCAGAAGGTGTACGAGCGCGAGCTCGAGAACGCCGCTGGGGACGTGCAGGAAGCGGAGATCCGCGCGCGCATGGCGCACCTCGCCGCCGATCGCCTCGGCAACAAGGCCGCGGCCGTCGAAGGCTGGAAGCGCGTGCTCGACCTCAGGGGTGAGGATCCGGAGGCGCTGCGCGCGCTCGCCGGGCTCTACGAGGAGCAGGGGAGCTGGGCCGAGCTCACCGACGTGCTCGAGCGGCATTTCGACATCGCCGAGAGCGACGAGGATCGCGTGGCGGTGCTCGTGCGCCGGGCGCGTCTGTTCGCCGAGCAGCTGAACCGCGACGACGAAGCGCTCGAGACGTGGCAGCGCGTGCTCGACATCGATTTCTCGAACGTGAGCGCGTTGCGCGCCGTCGCGAACGTCTGGCGCACGCGCAAGGATCCGCAAGAGCTCGTGGGGGCGTTGCACGCGACGATCGATCGCGCGGCTGCGCTGCTCGAGCCTTCGGAGCTCAAGGAAGTGTATCGCGAGCTCGGGCAGACCTACGGGAGCGTGCTCGAACAGCCGTTCGAGGCGGCCGAGGCCTGGCGCCACCTGCTCGACGTCGACCCGGCGGACTTCGAGGCGATGAGCGAGCTCGAGAAGATCTACCGCACGGACGCGCGCTGGCCCGAGGTGGTCGGCGTGAAGATGCAGCGCGCCGAAGCGCTTTCGGAGCCGGCCGAGAAGATCCGCGAGCTGCTCGAGGTCGGCGAGATCTGGAAGAACGAGGTCAGCGACTACGATCAGGCGACGCCGGCGTTCGAAAAAATCCTCGCGGTCGATCCCGCGCACCAGGAGGCGTTCGACGCGCTCGAGCGCCTGCACACGGCTGCGGGTCGCTGGGAGCCGCTGATCGAGCTCTACCTCGCACGCCTCGATTCGCGTGAGACGCCGGCCGAGCGCAGCGACATCCTGCGCCGCATCGGCCACGTCTTCGAGGACAAGCTCGACGACAAGAACCAGGCTTTCGAAGCGGTCTCGAACGCGTTCGCCGAGGACTTCGGCGACGACGACACGGCGCGCTTCCTCGAGCACCTGGCGCAGGTCACGAACCGCTGGACGGAGCTCATCAACACCGCCAACGGCTGGCTCCAGGAGCAGACCGAGGGCAAGAAGCGCATCCAGCTCTGCCTGCGTCTCGGCAAGTGGTACGGCGAGGACCTCGGGCACCCGGAGTACGCGCAGCCCTACTACCAGCAGATTGTCGCGCTCGATCCGAACAACGTTCAGGTCCTGCGCCAGATGGCGTCGATCCACCGCCAGGGCGGACAGTGGCAGCGCGTCGGCGAGACCCTGCAGCGTGCCCTCGACGTCGCCGTGGCGAACGAGGACCGCAAGATGATCCTCGTCGATCTCGGCGAGCTCGTCGATCGCAACATGGGGCAGACCGATCAGGGCATCGCCTATTACAAGCGCGCCCTCGAGATCGACTCGCTCTATCTGCCCGCGCTGTCGGCGCTCGAGCGGCTCTACGAGGAACGCCAGTCGAACCAGGACTTGGCGGGCGTCCTCGCGAGCAAGGTTCAGGCGCTCACGAACGTCGAGCAGATCGCGGCCACGCGGCTGCGCATGGCTTCTCTCTACGAGCAGTCGCTCGGCGATTTCGAGAAGGCCGGCAAGGTTTACCGCGAGGTGCTCGACGCCGACGGCGGCAACCTGACGGCACTGCGCGGTCTCGAGCGCGTGAGCGAGAAGCTCGCCGACTGGCCGGAGCTCGTTCGCATCCTCGAGCGGCAGCTCGACGTCGTCGAGACCGAGCGCGAGCGCGTCGAGGTGCTGCTCAAGCTCGCCCAGAACCTCGAGGAGCACTTCCTCAAGTTCGACCAGGCAGCCCAGCGTCTCGAGCAAGCACTCGAGATCTCACCGGCCGAAGAGCGCGCGTACGTCGCCGTGGCGCGCTGCTACCGCCGGCTCAAGCAGTGGCTCGACCTCATCAACGCCTACGAGCGGCACGTCGCCGAAGCGTCGAGCAACGCGACGAAGATCGAGGTCTACGGCCAGATTGCCCAGGTCTACAGCGACGAGGTCGGCGACGTGGACCGCGCGATCGACGCCTACAGGAACATCGTCGATCTCGACGAGACGAACGTGGCGGCGCTCGATGCGCTGTCCAAGCTCTACGAGAAGCAGGGCGACGCGGCGCAAGCCATCGACGCGATGACGCGCGTCGCGGACCTCACGACCGACGGCGTGCAGCGCGTTGACATGTACTACCGCATCGGCAAAGCGCTCGACGAGAAGCTCGCCGATCGCGTGCAGGCGCGCGAGCGCTTCGAGATGGCGCTCGATCTCGATCCGACGCACCTGCCGACGCTCGCCGCCCTGCGTACGATCGCCATCGACGAGTCGGATTGGGATCGCGCGGCGCGCTACCTCGAGCAGGAGCAGAGCAACACGCCTTCGGCGCGTGCGCGCGCGAAGCTCTTGGTCGAGCTCGGCAAGCTGCGCGACGAGATGCTCGGCGAGCACGACTCCGCCGTGCAGGCTTGGGAGCTCGCGATCCAGGCGGATCCGGATTCCGAGGACGCCGCGATGCCCCTCGTCCAGGAGTACGTGCGCGTCGAGAAGTGGGCGCAAGCCGAGCCCTTGGCCGAGATGCTCGTCAAGAAGAGCAAGGGCAAGGATCGCCAGGAGCAGCACACGCTGCAGAAGCTCCTCGGCAAGATCCACGCGGCGCTCGGCAACTTCGAGAAGGCGCTCAAGGCGTATCAGACGGCGAACCAGCTCGACGTGACGGATCAGGAGACGATCCGCGGCATCGCCGACGTCGCCTACGAGCTCAAGGATTGGCCGAGCGCGCTCACCAACTACCAGAAGGTGCTGACGGCGCTCAGCGAGGACGACGTCGAGCACCGAACGGACGTCTACTTCCGCCTCGGCAACATCAAGCGCGAGCAGAACCAGGCGCGCCAGGCGATCAACAACTACGAGAAGGCGCTCGCCCTCAACGCCGACCACCGCCCCACCCTCGAGGCGTTGGTCGACGTGTACGCGAAGGCGAACGACTGGAAGCAGGTCGCCGCTTACCGCCGCCAGATCCTCGACACCGTGATGGACGGGGATCAGCGCTACGACATCCTCAACACGATCGGGGACATCTGGGCCGAGAAGGAGAAGAACCCCCACAAGGCCATCGAAGCCCTCGAGGAAGCCCGCGATCTACGCCCGAACGATCACGTCCTGCTCCACAAGCTCCTCGGGCTCTACCAGGCGGCCGCGGAGTGGCAGCGCATGATCGACACGCTGCAGTCGATCGCCGAGCTCGAGCAGCGGCCGGAGATCAAGGCGCGCTACGTGTTCACGCAAGCGCAGATCTGCCGCGACAAACTCGAGGATCAGGACCGCGCGGTCGAGCTCTTCAACGACGCGCTCGATCTCAACCCGAGCTACCTCGAGGCCTTCGAGCGTATCAACAAGATCCTCACCAATCAGAAGGCGTGGAAGCAGCTCGAGCGCTCGTACCGGAAGATGATTCATCGCATCGCCGGCAAGGGCAACACGGACCTCGAGCACACGCTCTGGCACCAGCTCGGTCTCATCTATCGCGACCGCTTGCAGCAGGCGGAGACGGCCATCGAAGCGTTCAAGATGGCGAGCGTCACCAAGCCCGATGCGATGGTCATCCACCAAATCCTCGCCGAGCTCTACGAGGTGAACGAGCGTTGGGACGACGGCATAGTCGAGCAGCGCGTGCTGCTCGCGAGCGATCCGCTCGCGATCGAGCCGTACCGTGCCCTCTATCGCTTGTACCTCCACAAGCAATCGTACGACGAGGCCTGGTGCCAGGCGGCGGCGATGGCGTTCCTGCGCAAGGCGGACGACGAGGAGAAGCGTTTCTTCGAGGACTACCGGCCGCAGGGCATCCTGCCCGTGAAGGGGCGCGTTTCGAACGAGCTCTGGACGAACTCCGTCTTTCACGCGGACGAGAACCTCTACATCTCGAAGATCTTCGAGATGATCGCGCCCGCAGCGCTGCACGCGAAGATCGCGCAGCTCCAGGGCCAAGGGAAGTTGCCGGTGCTCGACAAGCGGTTCCGTCAGGATCCGGCGACGTCGACCGTCACGTTCGCGAAGACCTTCGGCTGGGCCGCCCAGGTGCTCGGTATCCAGCCGCCCGATCTCTACGTGCGTAACGACGTGCCGGGCGCGATCGTCGCGGTGCCGGCGTCTCCGCCGGCGTCCGTCGCCGGTCAAACGGTGCTCACCGGCTTCCAGCCGCAGGAGCTCACGTTCATGTGCGGCAAGCATCTGTCGCACTACCGCGGCGAGCACTACATCCGCACGCTGTTCCCCACGCAGGCCGAGCTCACCATCATGCTGTTTGCCGGCGTGATGATCGCGGCGCCGAACACGCCGATGCCGCAAGACATGGCCGCGCAGATCCGCGCGACCGCGCAGGAGCTCGCAAAGTACATCCAGCCGGTGCAGCTCGAGGGTCTCCGCATGGTGGTCAAGCGCTTCATCGACGAAGGCGCGAAGGCGAACATCAAGCGCTGGAACCAGGCTGTCGAGCTCACGGCGTGCCGCGCGGGCCTGATCGTGTCGGGCGATCTCGAGGTGGCGAAGAAGATCCTGAGCGCGGAGCAGCAGCTCCCGGGCGATCTCTCGCCCGCCGACAAGATGAAGGAGCTTTTGCTCTACTCCGTGAGCGAAGAGTACGCTCGGGTGCGGCAGGCTCTCGGTATCGCGGTCGCCGCGTAAGGCGCGCCCGCGCACGCCGTCGCGGCGACCACGGGCGTCGTCGCGGCGACCACGGGCGTCGTCGCGGCGACCATGGGCGCTGTTACTTACCGGGAAGGTCGAGCACGAAGCGCAATCCCGCGACGAGCTCCGTGTGCCACGCGGTCTTTGCGGCGGGGCCGTCGGGGCCGCTGCACGCTTCGGCGCGGCACAGCGGTTCGGGTCGCGTCGTGAACACGCCGCCATCGAGCCCCACCCAGGGTCCGATGCCGAACCCGCTCAGCACGTAGTAGTCGCCGCCGATCGCGACGTGTAGGTAATCGATGCCGCCGTAGCGCTTCGTGCCCGCCGGGGTGTCCTGGCTGAGGCTCCGGTAGCCGGGGCCGAGCAGGATCCACGGATCGAAGCGCATGCCCTGGAGCAGGTGGTACCGGACGAACGGTCCGATCGTGAAGCTCGTCGCCGAACAAGGATCTCGCGAGCCGTTCGGGAGATGCCAGAAGCGGCAGGCCGAGCTGCTGGAGTAGGCGAGCGCCTCGCCCCACACCCCAATCGAGATGTTGCGGGACAGGCCGAAGCCGAGGTCGAGCATGCCGCCGAAGCCGGCGCCGAGGTCGCGCGCGGCGTACCCCGTTTGGAGCTCGCCGAACGGTCCGCCCACCATCGCGCTCGCGCCGGCGATGAAGTGCCCCCCGAGCGTGTCGTGCGCGGGAGGCACGAGGGGAGGGAGCACCTCCGCGTCATCGACCACGTTCGGCCCGGCGGGACTCGGCGTGCCTTGCGCGAAAGCGGTCGCCGGGCCGAGGAGCAGGCCGAGCGTCCAAAGCAAGCGGCGGGCGGGCATGGCGGCGCAAGCCTTACCATACGCGCAACTCGAGCGGCGAACGGACCGACGGATCGGCGTGGCCACCGACACCTCCCTCGCCGACGACCCGACTTCGGACACTTTGGTGCTGCCCGCGAGCCTCGGCGCGAGCGCGGGCGCCTGGTCGGTGGAGCTCGGTGAGGCCGAGGAGGCGGCATCGTTCGAGCTGCCGCAGGGCCGCCTGCTCGTCTTGGGTAGCGGCCGGGGTGCGGATGTTCGGGTTCATGACCGCTCGGTGAGCTCCCGGCACTGTGCGCTGTCGCTGGTCCCGGAAGGGGTTCGCGTCGAGGATCTCGCCTCAACGAACGGGCTCTACGTTGGGGCAGCGCGCCTCGGCTCGGCGGTGCTCTCGGAGGACGGCGCGTCGTTCGTCATCGGCAGAACGAGCGTCACGGTGCGGCGCCGCATGGAAGCGCCCGACCGCGCCGCTCCGCGCATCCCGGGACTCGTCGGCTGTTCGCCGGCGATGCAGCGCGTCGCGCACGACATCGTGCGCCACGCGCGTTCGCGACAGAGCGTCCTCTTGCAGGGCGAGTCGGGGACGGGGAAGGACGTGGTCGCGCGCGCTCTCCACGCCTTGAGTGGTCGCAGCGGCGAGTTCGTGCCGCTGAACGTCGGAGCTTTCCCGGATACGCTCGCCGACGCCGAGCTATTCGGTCATCGTCGCGGGGCATACACGGGCGCCGTGACGAGCCGCGCCGGTGCCTTCGAGTCCGCGCATCGCGGCACGCTATTTCTCGACGAGGTGGCGGAGCTTTCGCCCGCGGCGCAGGTGAAGCTCCTGCGCGTCGTCGAAGACGGCACCGTGCGTCCGATCGGGAGCTCGCAGCCGGTGCTGGTCGACGTGCGCGTCGTCTCAGCGAGCTGGGCGTCGCTCGAGGAGCGCGTGCGGGACGGACGCTTTCGGGTCGATCTGTTCCATCGCTTGTCGACGGTCACGATCACGCTGCCGCCGTTGCGTCGAAGGAAGAGCGATCTCCCCGCGCTCTGTCGCGTGTTGCTCGAGCGCCTGTCCGCCGACGTCGGCGACAAGCGCCTCAGCGGGCAAGCGCTCGCGCGGCTCGTCGGCTACTCCTGGCCAGGCAACGTGCGCGAGCTTTCGGCCGTCCTCTACCGTGCGGCGATGGCCGCGCCGGGGCCCGAGATCCTCGGCTGCCACATCGCGCTGCCCGAACCGCCATCGGAGCGCGCCGCCCCCGAGCGCGCGTCGCCTGCCCGCGCCGAAGCGCTGCTTTCGGAGCATGGCGGCAACGTGAGCGCCGCGGCGAAAGCCGCCGGCGTGCCGCGCAGCACGTTCCGCTCCTGGCTCACCCGCACGCGGGTGGGCGCTCAGAATCGCCCGGAAATGCTGAGCCCGCCCTTACCGCCGGAGACCCAGGGAACGAACGCGACCTGATGCTTGGCGAGCACGCCTTGGGACGGGCTCTGCCGCTCGGCGGTGGTGAAATAGAGGACGACGGTCGTGACCGCCATCACGCCGGAGCCGATGCCCACGACGGTGGCCACGGTCTTGTAGCTGTCTCCCCTGTCGACCGCATCCTGCCGGTGCGCGCAGGCGTCGCGAAAGTGCGCGGCCTCGGTCTCGCTGCCAGGGCCGAGCACGGCTTCGGGATCGGTACAGATGCCCTGCGTCGACACGCCGTCGATGCCCGCGCGCTCGTCGATTTGCTTCGCGACGTCGTCGGCTTCCGAATAGCTCATGCTCGACGCGATCGAGAACCCGATCGCGCCGCCGCCGAGCAGAACCGTGGCGCCGCCGGAGATCACGCCCGCGGGCTTCGTGAGCAGCCAGTGGATGAACGGCTCTCGTTTGCCCTTCGGGGCGACCTGCACTTCGGCCGCTGTTTCGCTCGGATTCTCTTGCGCGGGCTCTTTTTGCGGTTGGGTCGCGGGCTTCGCCGCGAGGGCGGGGGCGGCCTCCGCGCCGAGCTTCAGCTTGATCTCGCGTGTCTCGCCGGCCTTGGCGGTGACGTTCTGGGTGACGACCCGGTCGCCCTTCTTTGCCTGCAGCGTGTGGGCGCCGGGCTCCAAGAAGAGCGAGCCAAGGAGAGGTGCGGCGCCCTGCGACGCGCCGTCGACGAGCACCTCCGCCTCGGCGTCGGTCGTCACCGTCACCTCACACACCGCTGCTTTGGCGCTCGTGAGGCCGGCTTGCGCGGCTTCGCGCTGATCGGGAGCGGCGTCGGTGGCTTCGCGCAGGTACTGGGCGAAGTGCTGCGCCGCATCGCGCTCGTGATTCGAGCGCAGCTCGCTGTGCGCGAGATTCAAGAGCACGGACGGATGCTTCTTGAGCGCGTAGGCCTGAACGAACGCGGCGCGCGCCTTCTCGTACTGCTTCTGATCGAAGTAGGTGACGCCCTCCTTGAAACGCTCGCGGGCTGCGGCGGTCGTCGTCGCGTCTTCGTCGGCGCGTGCCGGCGACGACAGGGAAAGCGCCACGAAAAACAGGCCGCCCAGGAGCGGAAGCCGGAACTTGGGGGGCAAAATCACCGATTTCACAGTAGGCGACAGGACGGGCGTTCCGCTAGCGCCGAAAGCGCGGCCCGGGGGCCAAGGCCGTCAGAACGGATTGTCTCGAACGATGGTGGACTTGGCGGCTGCCTTCGAGCCGGCTCCAGCGGGCTTTGCCGCGGGCTTGGCGGCCGCAGGGGCGGCTTTCGCGGTCGGAAGGGACTTCGGGGGGACCGGCACCTTGGCAGCTGGCCCGGGAGCCTTGGCCGCAGCGGCGTGCTTGGGTGCCGGTTCGGGAGCCTTTGGGGCCGCCGCAGGCGGGGTGATCGGGGGCTCGGCGGGGGCGGCCGTTATCGCGGGAGGTTCCGGCGCTGGGGG
>DATMCL010000663.1:0-10521 GCA_035558375.1 Polyangiaceae bacterium | reverse complement strand
AGAGGTCGGAGAACTCGAGCACGCCGCCCATGGCGTCGATCAGCTCGCCGAACACCTCGAACAGCGTCACCGACTGGAGCGCGGGCGGGAGGGCCGCAGGGTTGCGATCGGCCGTGAGCTGCCGTTCGCCCGCGTCGACCGATAGCTCGGGCCCCACGGTGACGGCGCCGACGCGGTAGCGGCGCGAGATGAAGTAGCGCTCCACCTGGACGTGGCGAAGCACCTCGTCGAGGGCGCCGTCGTACGAGGCGAGGAGCGAGTCGTAAACCTGGCGGCTCTTGTGCGAGAGGTTGCCGCGGAGCACCCAGTCCGGCGGCGCGTCGTGCGCGCCGGCTTCCTGGTAAAGCCGCGACAGGAGCTTCGATCGAGCGTCGACCGGCAAGAGGAACAGCGGATGATCGCGCACCTCGATGTGCAGGCGCGCGTCCATCTCCTCGAGC
Source organism: Polyangiaceae bacterium (assembly GCA_035558375.1). Taxonomy (GTDB): domain Bacteria; phylum Myxococcota_A; class Polyangia; order Polyangiales; family Polyangiaceae; genus PMG-095. Next base: position 10,081 of record DATMCL010000663.1, on the reverse strand, counting down.
GGCAGGTGGGCGTAGCTCGGGTCGTCGGGCCGTTGCGAGGGCCGCCGGCCGCCGAAGCCAATCGACCCGCGCAGGCGCGTTTGGTTGGGGAAAACCCAATGAAAACGATAGAGCGCCCCCTCCTCCTGCGCGGAGTAGTGCTCGAGCGCGCGCATCAAGCAGTGGGCAATCGTGCTCTTCGCCGAGCCGTTCGGCCCATGCAAGAGGATGAGACGCGTCGGCCGCCCCTCGCGCACGAAGTTCTCGAGCGCGCGGTACACCTCGCGCTGAACCTTCTCCTGTCCGACGAGCGCCTCACGCGCGGCTTCGCCTGCGTCGAGGAACGGCAAGTCGAACAGCTTGAAGCGACTCTCTTCCCCCCACGGCCGCGAGAGCTCGCTCCGGCCGTAGTAGTCGAACATGTCGCGCAAATACCGGCAGGCGTCGCGCGAATGCCGGAGCGGGTTCGAGGCGAAAAGCTCGAGGTAACCCCGATACGACAGCAGGCGCCGCCCTTCGCGAAAATCCCGCTCCACCCGCTGGGTGATGCCGGTGAGCTCGTCGAGGACGTCGCTCACTACTTCACGTCCACGACCAACGAGAGGTCGCGCTTTTCCATGAGGCAGGTTTCTTCGGTGCAGACCGAGAAGGCAAACTGCCCGCTCACCGTTCGCTGGCCGGCCCCGTCCGGCGTGAACGGAACGCGCATCGTGACGCGTTGGGCTTCGAGCTTGGCGGCATCCTTGCCGAAGACAGGCTGCGCGAACTTCACGCCCGGGCCTTCCTTCGCCTTGAACTTGTACGGGTACTGCTGGTTCGCGTGGAACGGCGGCTTCGCGTTGAGGACGATCTCGACGGTGCCTTCCTTCCCCGCGCTGTACGCGCCGGAAGCCTGCGCCGTGAGGTCGAACTTCGCCTCGTCGTAGCGGCTCCAGCCGGCACCCGCTGGAGTGGCCGGTGCCGCTGCCGAGGCAACCGCAGCGCCGGAGGCAGGAGCGGCCGCGTTCGGAGGAGGCGTGGCAGTGTCGGCCGCCGCCACGGGGGACGACTCGACCGTGGGGACGCGCGCATCCTCACCCGCGGGCGGGACCTCGCGCTTGCAGGACGAGAGGAGCAAAGCAGCCGCCGACAGCGGCCCGAGCACGAACAGGAGCCGTGACATGCCCTCGTGATCTACCACAACGAGGTACGAGCGCGGCAAACGCGCCCACAGCCGCATTTTCCGGGCGTTAGCGGAGAACCAGCACGAGCACGATCACGATGCCGACGACGAGCGCGCCGCCACCGACGACCGCCAGCATGAGCCAGCTCGGCGCCGCCTTCGGAATGCCGGCAGCGGCGAGATCCATCGACGGGGGCGGCGCGTGCGCCCCTCCGGCCGGCGGCGGCACCGACTGTCCCGAGCCGAGCGAGTCGTCTTCGCCGAAGAACGAATCGGCAGCGGTGCCCGGCGCCTTGGGCGCGGCCTTCGCCTGCATGAGGCTCGGCAGCTTGGCCTCGATCCGGGCCGCGATGTCGGCCTCCGGAACGACGGCCCACTCGGTGTGCTTGCCCTCGAGGCCGTAGGCGGCGGCGACCGCATCCGCGAGCGCGCCAACGGAAGCCGTGCGCAGAGCGGGCATCTTCTTGAAGGCCTGCGCCATCACCGGATCGAGCGTCGGCGGCACCGGATACCTCTGCCCCTGGCCGGCCTCGCTCGGCGGCTTGGGCTCCTTCGTGAGGATCTCGAGCAGGATGCTGGGCCCGTTGCTGCCCTGGAACGGCACGTGCGACGTCATGCACTCGTACGCGATCGCAGCGAGCGCCCACACGTCCGCGCGATGGTCGAGCGTATCGAGTCCCTGCGCTTGCTCCGGCGCCATGTAGAACGGCGAGCCGATCGTCGTTCCGAGCACGGTCAGCTTCTTCGCGGACTCGCCCTTGTCCTTCACCGAGCCGAAGTCCAAGACCTTGATGATGTCGCCCTCGCGCGTCTGGCACAAAAACAGGTTGTCCGGCTTCAGATCACGATGAACGAGCTTCATCGCGTGAGCGGCGTCGAGCGCGATCGCCGTTTGCGCGAGCAAACGGACGATGCGCGCGGGCGGAATCACGCCCTCGCGCTTGAGCGTGCTCCGGAGCTCCTCGCCGTAGAGGAACTCCATCACGAGCGCGTAGGTGCCGTCGTGCGTCGGCTGGAAGCCGAGCACCTCGACGATGTGCTGGTGCGGAAGCGTCCGGCTCACCTGGAATTCACGCTTGAAGCGCTCGACGGAGACCTCGTCGCGCGCGACGTCGGCGTGCAGGATCTTGAGCGCGACGTTGCGCCGCTCCTGCATGTCGAGCGCCTCGTACACGCGCCCCATGCCGCCGTCGGCTACGACGCGGCGGATCTGGTAGCGGTCACAGAAGAGCTGCCCGATGCGCGCCTCGTTCTTGTCGGCGACGATCGGGGCTTGCGTGGCGCTCGTGAGCCCCGTGCCGTCGACGGGGCAGAAGCCGGCGTCATCGGGATAGAGGCGCCCGCAGCTGGCACAAGCTTTCATGGCTCAGCGCCCACCACGCTGTCCGCGGTTCACGGACTTCCCGACTGGCTGTCAGCCTCGGGTTGTCCTGCCGGACGGAAGTAGAGGATGCGGTTGCAGCTCGGGCACTGGCCGAACTCGTCAGCGCGGAGGAGCTTCTGGAACAGCATCGGCTGGAGCCGGATGTTGCAGGCGCTGCACGTCCCGTCGCGCGTCCACGCGAGCGCCGTGCCCTTGCGCTTCCGGATCTGCTCGTAGCGCCGGTAGAGGTCCGGCTTGATCTTCTGGACGATGGCCTCGCGATCCGTCTGCTTGCGCGTGAGCTCTTCCTCGGAGCTCGCGATGCTCTTGATCGAGTCGCCCTCGCTCGAGCCGAGCTCTCCGGCGACGGCCCCGTGCTGCTCCGTCACGGACTCGAATTCGCCCCGTCCCTGCTGAATCAGGCCGTCGAGCTTCTCCAGCTCGATCTCGCGATCGCGGTAGAGCTTGCGGAGCTCCTCGACTTCGCGCTGCGCGGCGTTCGCCTCGCGCTCGGTTCGGCAACGTGCGAGCTTCTCGCGGGACCGTTCGACCTGGATGCCCATCTGGCGGAGCTCGCCGACGAGGTCGCCGCGCGCCTTCTCCATCTCGGAGAGGCTTTGCTTGCCGCGCGAGAGTCGGTCCTCGAGGCTCTTCGCCGACGCCTTCTTGTCGCTCAGCGTCTTTTGTTCTTTGGAATAACGGTCGTTGAGGTCTCGGAGTTGGGCGTCGAGCGCCGCCAGCTCTTCAAGCGCTTCGATCTGAAACTTCATCGTCACTTAAGCTCGGCTCCTTCGACTAGCTCTACACACGGTCGCACCGCGCGGCCAGTGGGCCCACCTGGGTTCGAACCAGGAACGGCCCGGTTATGAGCCGGGGGCTCTGACCGATTGAGCTATGGGCCCGGCGAACGCTACTCGAAAGCCGGCGCCCCCGCAAACACGGGAACGCAGCCGAAATCCCTTTGGTTTCCAGTACTAGCCGGCGCAGCGAGCCGCCCTGGGGCCGGTCTGCCCCTAGGAGTCGAAGAGATGGCCATCCGGAAGCCCGAGAATAGCCCAAGGGGGCGTGACCGCGGGCGTGACCGCGGGCGTCCCCGGAGGCGTCTAGGCTCGCGAGCCAGGGTCGAGTATCCGTGTTAGGACGAGTATTTGGCATGGACTTCCTCGTCGTCAGGGGCGCGGCGCAGCACAACCTGAAGAATGTCAGTTGTGAGCTGCCGAGGAACCGGCTCGTGGTCATCACCGGCCCGAGCGGGTCGGGGAAGTCCTCGCTCGCGTTCGATACCATCTATGCGGAGGGCCAGCGGCGCTACGTGGAGTCCCTCTCCGCCTACGCGCGCCAGTTCCTCGACCAGCTCCCGAAACCGAGGGTCGAGAGCATCGAGGGGCTGAGCCCCGCCATCGCCATCGAGCAGAAGGGGCTCGGCAAGAGCCCGCGCTCCACGGTCGGCACGGTCACCGAGATCGCCGACTACCTCCGGCTCCTGTTCGCTCGGGTCGGCGTCCCCCACTGCCCGAAGTCCGGCAAGGTCCTGCGCGCCTACACGGTGCAGGAGATCGTCGACAGCATCCTGTCGCGCGGCGACGGCGCCAAGGCGGCGCTGCTTGCACCGGTCGTCCGGCGCACCAAGGGCGACCTCGGGGAGGAGCTCGAGCGGCTGCGCCGCGACGGCTTCGTGCGCGTCCGGGTCGACGGCGAGCAGGTCGATCTCGGCGACGCCACCACGATCGATCGCACCAAGCCACACGACCTCGACGTGGTCGTCGACCGCATCGTCGTGCGCGAAGGCGTCAAAGGGCGCCTCACCGACTCGGTCGAGCTCGCGCTCAAGCTCGGCGACGGCACGCTGCTCGTCGACGCGACGGACGGCAGCGAGCCCGTCGTCATGAGCGAGCGGCTCGTGAGCTGGGAGTACGGCATCACGCTGCCCCCGCTCGAGCCGCGCCTTTTCTCCTTCAACAGCCCGCACGGTGCTTGCCCGACCTGCGACGGCCTCGGCGTGCGCTCGACGGTGGACGTGGGGCGCGTCGTGCCGGATCCGACCCGTTCCCTGCGTGAAGGCGCCGTTCTGGCGTTCGGACGGCGCGGCTCGGTCGCGACGGCCACCGAGGTCGCGCGCGTCGTCGAGCTTCTGCACGTGAACCCTGACATTGCCTGGAAGGACCTGCCCGAGGAGCAGCGCGACGCGATCCTGAATGGCATGCAGGCCCCGAAGGGTAAGCGCCGGAGCCAGCCGAGCTACGAAGGCATCGTGGCGCGCCTCGAGCGGATGCTCGAAGCGGGCGAGCCCGACGCCGTCGACGAGGACGAGACCGACGACGGCGCGATCGGCGCCGAGGATCTCGGGCGCTTCGTCGTGACGCGCACCTGCCCGGCCTGCAACGGCGTGCGCCTTCGACCCGAAGCGCTCGCCGTGCGCGTCGCCGACAAGAACATCGCCGAGCTTTGCTCGATGCCGCTCCGCACGCTGAAGCTTTTCCTCGGTGAGCTCGGCAAGGATCCGGCTCTCACGGGGCGGGACGCGGCCATTGCGCTCCCGCTCCTGCGTGCCGTGACCGAGCGCCTGCACTTCTTGCTCGAGATCGGTCTCGACTACCTCTCGCTCGATCGCGCGGCGCACTCGCTCTCCGGCGGCGAAGGGCAGCGCATCCGGCTCGCGACGCAGATCGGCGCGTCCCTGGTCGGCGTGCTCTACGTGCTCGACGAACCGAGCATCGGCCTCCACGCCCGCGACAACGAGCGACTCCTGCTCGCGCTCAGGCGCCTGGTCGACAAGGGCAACAGCGTGCTCGTCGTCGAGCACGACCGCGACGCGATCCTCGCGGCGGATCACGTGCTCGACATGGGACCCGGCGCAGGCGTCCAGGGCGGCCGTATCGTCGCCTCCGGCACACCCGCAGCGCTGATGGCCGCGCCCGAATCGGTCACGGGGCCCTACCTGTCAGGCCAGCGGCGCCTCCCCATCCCGAAGACGCGAACCCGCGCGACGAGCAGCGTGCTCCGCGTCGTCGGCGCGCGGGCCCACAACCTGCTCGACGTGACGCTCGAGGTTCCGCTCGGGCTCGTGACCGCGGTCACGGGAGTCAGCGGGTCGGGCAAGAGCAGCCTGATCGTGGACACACTGCTCAGCGCGGCGCGCGCGGAGCTTTACGGCGCCACGGGCTGGGTTGGTCCCTGCGACCGCATCGAGGGGCTCGACCAGATCGACAAGGTCATCAGCATCGACCAGACGCCGATCGGGCGCACGCCCCGCTCGAATCCAGCGACGTACACCGGCATCTTCACGCACCTGCGCGAGCTCTACGCGGGGCTGTCGGATGCGCGCGCGCGCGGCTACAAGCCGGGCCGCTTCTCCTTCAACGTGCGCGGCGGTCGCTGCGAGGCGTGCCAGGGTGACGGCGTCTTGCGCGTGGCCATGCACTTTTTGCCCGACGTGTACGTCACGTGCGACGCGTGCGGCGGCAAGCGCTACAACCGCGAGACGCTCGAGGTCGCCTACCGCGGGCTCTCGATCGCCGATTCGCTCGAGCTCACGGTCGACGCGGCGAGTGAGCTCTTCGAGTCAATCCCGCGCATTCGCCAGAAGCTCAGCGCGTTGCGCCAGGTCGGCCTCGGCTACATCCAGCTCGGCCAGGCGGCGACCACGCTGTCGGGCGGCGAAGCGCAGCGCGTGAAGCTCGCGACCGAGCTCTCCCGCAAAGCGACCGGTCGCACGCTGTACGTGCTCGACGAGCCGACGACCGGCCTCCATTTCTCGGACATCGAGCTTTTGACGCACGCGCTGCTCGGCTTGCGCGATGCCGGCAACACGGTGCTCTTCATCGAGCACAACGTCGACCTCGTCGCGTGCGCCGACTGGGTCATCGACCTCGGCCCCGAAGGCGGCGAGCACGGCGGCCGCATCGTCGCCCAGGGCCCGCCCGAAAAGATCGCCGAGGCCGAGGGCAGCCACACGGGCCGCTACCTGAAGCTCGCGCTCAACGGCACGCGCCTACCGACTGCCACGCGCCCCGAAGAGCCCGCCGCGCAAGCGCCAGCCGCCGCGCAAGCGGCGCAAGCGTCACCCGCGGCACCGGCACGCTCCTCGAGCACGAGCGGCGTCCGCGCGGCCGCCCGCGACCCACGCGGCAAGAGCCGCGCGCGCTAGCTCAGCCGAAGTCTTTTTCGACGCGCTCCTGATCCTCTTTGCAGCGGATGCAGAGCGTCGTTTCGGGGCGCGCTTCCAAGCGCTTCACGGAGATCTTGTCGCCGCAGTCGTCGCACACGCCGAACGTGCCGTTGTCGATCTTGTCGATCGCCTTCTGGATCTTGTCGAGGAAGGCCTTCTCGCGACCGCGCAGGCGGAACGTGAACGACTGCAGGTACTCGCTCGAAGCGAGGTCCATCTCGTCGGGCAGGTCGTCCGTATCGAGGGCCATGTCCTGATCGAGCGTCTGCTGCGCGCGCTTGATGATCTCCTCGCGCTTGGCCTCGAGCATGTCCCGGAACTTCTTGAGCTGGACTTTGGTCATGACGAAAAAACCCGGCACTTGGCCCGTTGGCCGGCGGCGGTGGGCCCAACAAGCTAGGTCCCCGCTTCGTGTTCGTCAACGGGGAGCTACGTCTTCGTGTCGGAACGGCGTTTCTCGCCGCAACAGTTTCGCAATCTCGGCCCCAAATTCCAGCGGCCCCGTCGCCCCCTCTAGCACCAGCCGGTGCGGGGTCAGCGGCCCTCGCGGTAGGCGCGCACGGCATTCACGATCCCGTCCGCGAGCTTCTGCCGATAGTCGGCGCGGTTCAGGCGCTCTTCGCCCGTGGCGTTCGAGATGAACGACGTTTCGAACAGCACGGCGGGCATCGTCGCCCCCGCGAGCACGTAGAAGCCCGCGCGCCTCACGCCGAGGTCCGGCACGTCGGCATAGCGTTCGGCGAGCGAAGCAAGCGTCGCGCGCTGCAGCAACGCAGCGAGGCGCTCGGAGTGATCGACGGTTCCGCGATCGAGCGTCGCGCTGAGGGCGTTCGCGAGCTCCGAGGCCGCGGCCGCCGAGGCTGCGTTCTCGCGCGCCGCGACGCGCGCCGAGAGCGCATCGCGCGAACCGTCGAGGACGAAGCTCATCACGCCCTTGCCGCCGCCGTCCTCGCTCGCGTTGCAATGGATGGAGATCAAGAGATCGGCGCCGAACGCGTTGGCGCGCGCCGTGCGCTCGTCGAGCCCGACGTACGCGTCGGAGTCGCGCGTGAGGAGCGTGGAGATGCCGAGCTCGCGGGCGAGCAGGGGGGCCGCGCGGTGCGCCACGTCGAGCGTCACGTCCTTCTCGCGCAGGCCCGTCGGGCCGGTGGCGCCCGGATCGTGCCCGCCGTGCCCCGGATCGAGCACGACGCGCCGCACGTTGCGTACCCCGGTCGCCCCCACGGCCAGGCCGGAGGGCGCGTCCTTCGAGACGTCAATCACGAGCCGGAACGGCTCGGGCAGGTAGAAGACGCGCCGGTACGCGGGTCGCGTCAAATCGAGCACGACCCGGGTGCCGCTCGGCTGAGCTCCGACCCGCACGCGCTCGACGAGACCGCCCACGGGCATGGGGTCGAGCTTCTTCGCGGTGACGTTCGCGAGATCGACGACGAGCCGCGGGCCCGTGCTCCCGGAAGCTTCGAGCGAGCGCACCTCGAAGAGGGCCGGGTGCGTGACGTGAATGACTACGCGGGCCGCGTCCTTCGCGCCGTAGCGCTCGACGCGCGTGAGCTCAGCCGGCTCGGCGTGTACGCCCGCGCGCTCGGGCACCACCACCGGTCCCGCGCCGGAGGCGAGCGGAGCGGGCGCGGCCGAGCTCCCCGGCACGGGCGCGACCGACGCGGCAGGCTCCGCGACCCGCGCGCCTGACTCGGGCCGAAACGCGCTGAGCGCGAGCAACGCCTGATCGCAGAGCTTCTTGCAGCGGGCGTCGGCGGACTCGGCGCGCTCGGCTTCGATGCGGCGGGCGGCAGCGCTCGGCTCGCGCTTGAGCTCCGCCTCGAGCACGGCGCGCGCGAGCGCCGCCTCGCAGCGGCGCGCCGGGACCGCTTCGGCCGCCTGCCCCCAGAGCTCGAGCGCTTCGAGCGCGTCGGGCTCACGATGCTCGATGCGGAACAGGCGCTCGCGGAGCTCGGCGGCCTCGACGAGCAGGCGGCGGGCCTCCTCGCCCGAGTGCCGGCTCGCTTCGACGGCAAGCGCGTCGGCGCGCGCGACGACCTCCGCGCGAGCGCCGAGACCCGTACCGCGCGCTCTGCCGGCATCGCTCGAGCTCTGCTCGGGCGCGCCCTGCTGGCCGCGCGTAGAGCTCGAGCACCACACCCCCATCGCCGCGAGGGCGAGAGCAGCGAGGGCCCCGCCGGAGCGCGACCGTAACTCACGGGAGAGGGCGCGTTGCACCACCGGGGTAACGGATGGTACCTTGGGCTTGGCTGCATGGCCGAGAGCGACGCAGGCCGGAGCGCAACCGGCACCGTTTCGACCGAAGAGGCCGAGCGTCTCTCCGAACGGTTCCGGCCGAGCTGGGAAGACGACCCGCCGACGGTGCCGCGCGACGTGCCTCCACCTGCCGCGCCGGCTCCCACTCCCGCGACGACTGCGCCGGCTCCCACTCCTGCGACGCCGGCTCCCGCTCCTGCGACGGCCGCGCCGGCTCCGGCTCGCGCCCCTGCTCCCGGTCCGGCAGCCGCGCCGGCCCCGATCCGTGCTCCAGCCCCTGGTCCCGCTCCGACGCCTGCGCCGGCTGCTGCCGCTCCCGCCCGCGCTCCCACTCCGGCCACGACCGCCAAGCTCCCTGCGACCGCCGCGCTCGGTGGGACGTTACCGCTCGCCGATCCGCGCCGCCCTACCCTCCTTGGCATTTCGCCGGAGGCCATGGCTGCAGCGCAAGGGCCGCGCGGAACGTCTGCCGACGATCTGGACTGGGAGGTGCCGACTCACGCTGCGCCGGAAGCGGCCGTCGTCGGCACGATCACGGACAAGCTGCCGGCGGTGGCTCCGCCCGGACCAACGCCTGACCCCGCAGTCGGTACCGGAACGCTCAGGCTCCCCGCGATCGCGGCTCCAGCCTCCGCAGCGCCGGAAACGTCACCGTCCCCGGTCCCTACGCCTAATCCAGCACCTGCACCCGCTCCTGCGCAGGCGAAAGTAGACGACGCCGAGCTCAATATCGACGTCGAGGAGGTCGCTCCCGACTCGAAGCCGAGCGGCATCGGCGAGAAGTACGTCCCGAAGGAGGAGGGCGCGCCCCCGGTCGTGCTCAACGACGATGTGCAGGCGGCCGAGCGTAGCGCGCGAGCGGCGCTCGAAGCACAGCACCGCGCGCGTCGCGCGCCCACCATCGCGCGGCTCAAGGTCGTCGAGCTTCCGGAAACGCTCGTCTCCGCGGAGCCGTTCGTCGCGCCCAAGAAGGGCAACGGTCGTTTCGTCGCGCTCGCGATCGGCGTCGTCGTGCTCGTCGCCGGAACGGCACTCGTGCTCGGCGGGCGCAGCAAGTCGAGCGGGGACAAGGTCGAGCCTGCGCCGAACGCCGTCGCGACGGTCGCGCCGGACACGGCCGCTCCCCCGCCGCCTCCGCTCCCGAGTGCGGCAG
>DATMCL010000662.1:0-6929 GCA_035558375.1 Polyangiaceae bacterium | reverse complement strand
GATGAAAAGGCCCTATCGTCACTGCGTCTTGTACGTTTTTCGTGTGGCGGTGGCGTGTCTCGTGATGGCAGCACCGGGGCTCACCCACGCGACGGAGCGGCCGACGGCGACGCTCGACTACGTGCGGCAAGGCCGAACGGCGAGCGAATGTCCCGATGAAGCCACGTTTCGGGCGCTCGTCGGGGCGAAGCTCGGGTACGACCCGTTCGCGGCCGGCGCGGCTTCGTCACTGCGCGTGGTGCTCCGTCGTTCCGGCTCGGATCTGAGCGGGACATTGACGCTTTCGTCGGGGGGGACGGCGCGGGGCGAGCGCACGCTGCATGCGTCGGGCGATGGTTGTGACGAGCTCGCGGCGAGCCTCGCACTCGCTGCCGCCGTTGCGATTGATCCGGATGCGGCCGCGCGGGGACCGGCTCCCGCCCCCGCGCCCGTGGTCTCGGAGCCGCCTGCAGCGACGCCGCCACCGCCGCCGCCTCCACCGCCGCCTGCGCCACGAGAGCCAACCGCGAGCACGACGCCCGCCCCCGAAAACGCAAGATCTGCGCTCGGTCCGCGCTTCGTTGGCGGCGTGTTCATCCCCTGGGGTCTCACTCCGGGAGTCGCACCCGGCGCCCGCATCGGCGGCGGCATCGACGCCGACTCCTGGCTCGTCATGGTCGAAGCCAGCTCGACGCTCGAGAGCTCGAAAAGCGCGCCGCTCGGTACGGTCAGCGCCCAGCTCTTCGACGCGGCCCTCGTCCCCTGCTTTCGTCCCACGCTCTCGGCCGGCGTTGCGCTCGCGCTCTGCGCGGCGGGTCGAATCGGTATGCTGCGGTCGAACGCGGAGCAGGTCGAGCGCGCAGCGCCCCAAACGGATCTGGTCGGCTCGCTCGGTCCGCGCGCCGGGCTCGAGCTCTTGGTGTCGCCGAGCGTCGGGTTCGGCGTCGAGGCCGAGATGCCGATCGCGTTCTCTCGCGTGCACCTCGTGATCGACGACCACGGCCAACAGCGCGAGGTGTGGGCATCCAGCCGCGTTGGAATGGTGGCGGCGGCCACCGTGATTTTCCGCCCTCGGTGACGGACGGTTCCCCGGCCGCGGCGTCCGCTCTACTTTTCGTGATGGGTCCTCGGCACGAATGGCAAGGGTCAGTGTGAGGTCCGAATGGCGAGGGCCACATTCCCGCGGCTAGCGCTTCTCCCATCGATTTCAGGACGTTGTTCGAGCTCGAGCTCGCGTACGTCTGGCGCTCGCTCCGCCGCCTCGGGGTCGCCGAGCGAGACGTCGAGGATCTCGCGCACGAGGTTTTTCTTGCCGTCCACGGCGCGCTTCACCAGTACGACCCCGCGCGACCAATTCGTCCCTGGCTCTTCGCCTTCTGCTTTCGCGTTGCCTCGCACTACCGGCGCAAGGCGCGGCGTGAGGTCATCGACGAGACGACGGCCGAGCTCGAGGATTTCAGCGAAGGCGCGGATGCTCTCGTCGATCGCGAGCGCCAGCGCCGCCTCGTGCTCCTCGCGCTCGACGGCGTGGATCTCGAGCGGCGCGCCGTTTTCGTCCTGCACGAGCTCGACGGCGTCGCCTGCGAGCAGATCGCCCGTACCCTCGAGATCCCGGTCGGGACCGTGTACTCGCGGCTTCGCGTCGCGCGCGAGGAGTTCGCGGCCAAAGTGAAGCGGCTGCAGGCAAGCCGGAGGGCATCGTGACCGAGCCCGAGCGACTCTCCGGCGAGCTCGACGAGCTGCTCCAAGCCGAGCGCGACCTCGAGGCGCCGCCGCCCGACAAGCGCGCGCGGCTCTTGGCACGGCTCGGTCCGCTCGTGATCCCGGGAGCGATCGGTGCAGGCGTGGGGGCGAGCGCGGCGGCGGGAGCCGGCAGCGGCGCGGAGAGCGCGGCGACGGGCAAAGCGGCTGGTGCGCTCGGAGCCGGTCTCAAGGCGAAGCTCGTCGTTGCGACGATTGCCGGTGCGGTCGGAGCGATCGGCGGGGCCGCAACGCACGCGGCGCTCACCACGCCCGAGAAGACACCGGCGCCCGCGGTGACGACGAGCGCTCGCGTGGTGCCTCCGGCACCGGTGACGATCCCTTCGGCCGCGCCGCCCGCGGAAGTGCCGAGCGCGGAGCTCGCGTTGCCGCCCGTTCCACCATCGGCGTTGGCACCGAACCGTCCGAGCGGCACGAGCGCGGCCAACCTTCGCGCCGAGCGTCTGCTGCTCGAGCGCGCGACGACGGCGCTCGTGCGGCGTGATTCGGCCTCGGCTCTCGCCGCGCTCCGCGAGCACGCTCGGAAATTCCCGCGCGGCGAGCTCGCCGAGGAGCGCGAGGTCCTGCTCGTGCGCGCGCTGCGCGCGGCGGGTCAAAGCGACGCGGCCGACCAGCGCGCGAAGGATTTCAAGCGACAGTTTCCCTCGAGCCTCCAGCAAGGCACACTCGACGAGAAACCCTCGTCGCGATGAACGGCTCGAAAACAGCACGCTTCGCCCCGCCTGCGGCTCCGTTTTTGGCCGTCACGGCGGCGTTCGGCGCGTCGGCGTCCCTCGTGGCGGGCTGCGACGTGACGTCCGTCGTCGGGTACGAGGAGAGCGCGCTCGGGGTGCTCCAGTGCGCCAGGGACGCGCCGGTTGCACGTTGCGACCAGGTGACGTGCGTCGTGCGTGATCTCGAGGCCGCGCAGGTGGGCTCGACGGCGCTCGCGGTCGACGACGTTGCCGCGTACTACCTGCGCGAGGCAAACGCGATCGTGAAGACGCCGGTCGGTGGAGGCGAGATGGTGGACCTCGCGACGTCGGAGATGGGCGTCTTCCACATGGCGGCCGATGCGACGCACCTCTTCTGGAGCGAGTTCGGTCGCCGGATTTTTCGCGTCCCGAAAGCGGGCGGGCCCGCCGAGGTCGTCGCGGACATTCAGGGGCATCCCGGTGTCCTCGCGCTCGACGCTACCTACGTCTACGCGACGCTCACGGACACGAATCAGCTCGCGATGGTGCCGAAAGAGCCGGGAAAAGGCACATTCCTGCCCCAGGCGGCGCCGATCTGGATCGCGACGGACGCCACGCACGTGTACTGGATCAACCAGGGAAATGCGGTGCAAAGCGGCGAGCTCGTGCGTGCGCCGCTCGGGAGTATCGCAGAGAGCGAGACGCTCGCCGGAGGGCTCGACTCGCCCGTGACGCTCGCGCTCTCGGGGACGGACGCGTACTTCGTGGCGGCGAGCCATCTCTACCGCTTCCCGAAGAACGGCGGCACTCTCGAGACGGTGCGGAGCCTTCCCGACGAGACGAAGGCGATCGCGACGTACTCCGACTCGATCTACCTGACCGGCATCGCGGGCCTGATCCGGATCCGCGACGGAGAATCGGTGACGCTCGACACGCGCACGACGCTCGCCCTCGCGATTTCGTGCTCGGGGGTGTTCGCGACCGGCTGGCTCGTTCCGGCGATGCTGAAGTACGCCCCGTAGCGCTTCTAAAAGCCCGCTGAACGGTTTTTAGATCTTTTTCTGATGGGTTGCGGGCGCTCGCGGCAAGCCCCCGTGAATGACGCCCGAGCTGCGAGGGACCGCCGGCCGCCTGCTCCCGATCGGGCTCTTCGTCGCGAGCGCGGCGTGCAGCTCGGCCGAAAAACCAGCACCCGACGCGCCCCAGAGCATGGCGGGCAGCGGTGTGGTGGCGGGTTCCGGAAATGCCGGAAATACGGGCAGTGGCGGGATGGCGGCGAGCGGAGGGGCACCCACCGGTGGTGCTGGAACCGGAGGCACGGATGCGGCCGGCGAGGCCGGCGCATCGAACGGTGGGAGCGGTGGAACCAATGGAGCGAGCGGCTCGGGGAGCGGTGGAAAGGCGGGCGGAGGCACCGGCGGCGGCACGGGCTACCCGCCGGGGCCTCCAGGCTGCGGGCTCGACGCCGCCGCGTTCTGCGAGACGTTCGACGCGCCAGCGGGCAAGACGACGCGCGCCGGTGAGCTCGAGCCGGAGCGCTTCAGCGCGGCGCGCATGTGCAACATCGGTGGGCCGAGCGCCGACGGAGAAGCCGTCGGCATTCTCCCCGCGACGGTGCCCGCGTGCCGGAGCAACCTTCCGGCGAAGGTTTTCCCGAGCTCGGACGCGCTCGTCTGCGACGGCAACGACAGCATTCAGAGCAATCACTTGCTCGTGCTCGTCGCGGCGCAGAACTACGGGCAGAACTCGTACCGGATCCGCCAGCCGTTCGATTTCGCGGGCCGCACCGGAACAATCGTGTTCGACGCCGAGGGCTACAACGTGGGCCTGCTCGGCTGGATTTCGCTGGAAGTCACCGAGGATCCTGCGCCCGCGCCCTCCTTCACGCTGCAGCAGAACTTCGAGAACGGCGCGATTCCGAGGAACGGCCTCGAGATCCAGCTCGCGCACAACTGTGGCGGCGACCACGTCGGCGTGAGTCACCTGCTCGGGTACGACGACTACGTCCAGAGCGAGGTCTACACGGCGGACGGCGCCTCCGAGCCTTGTGTCAGGGCGGTGCAAGGCAAGCTCAATCGCTTCCGCGTCGAGCTCTCCCAAAACCACGTCGCGATCCTGGCTACTGACGCTTCGGACGACGGGTTGACGTTCGGCGCGCCCGTCTCGATCCTGTCGCGCGACATCGACCTGCCCTTCACGCGCGGGTACGTGCACCTCACGACGCACAATCACGCGACGCTCAAGTACAGCGAGGACAAGGTCGACGCGTGGGCGGCGCGTTGGGACAACGTCGGCTTCGACGGTCCGGCGATCACGGATGCGTTTCGCGAGTACGAAGCACCCGACTCGCTGTTCGAGACGCCCGGCAAGGTCAACATCGGCTACCGGCTCGCGGACGAAAGCACCGGTCCCGCGCAGCAGATCGAGATCAAAGGCGTCGAGCTCGACGGCGTCACGGGGGCCCGGCTCGCGCTCGGCAACTGGAGCTTGAAGTACGCGGGCGAGCCGTACTCCGAGGACTTCGCGCTCCATTACCGGCTGAACGGGCACGCCTGGAAGGCGCAGAAGCCGAGCGCCGCGGAGAACGCCATGGTGGCGACGCTGCCGAACGCGGGCACGCGCGCGTCGTTTCTCGACGTGGACCTCGCCGAGCTCGTCGAGGGGACCAACGTGCTCGAGCTCACGACGTCGGGCGCGCCGATGTCGTACCCGCCCGTCGCCTTCAACATCGATTTGATTCTCTCCACCGAGACAAGCCGCGAGGAGTCACCATGAACGTGAAGACATCGGATCGAAAGCGGAAACTGGCGCGCTCGCTCCTGTCCGCGCTGTCCTTGGTGGTGGCGGGCGGCGCGAGCTTCGCGTGCTCGGGCGACGACAAGCCGGGCGCGACTCCGAGCGCGGGTTCCGGCGGCCAAGGCGCGGGAGCGGCGCCCGCGAGCGGTAACGGCGGCGGCAGCAACGGCGGCACGAGCGGCAGCGGATCATCCGAGAACGGCGGGACGAAGGCCACTTCCGGCGGCAACGGTGGAAGCAGCGGCGCCACGTCGGGCGGCCCGAACGGCGCGGCAGGCGAGGACGAAACCGGCGCGAAAGGCGGCACGAGCGGGAAAGGCGGCTCGTCGAGCGGAACTGGCGGGACGGCGCCGTCTCATCCGGTCGATGTGGGCTGCGATCTCCCCGACGCCGCGTTCTGCGACACGTTCTCGAAAGCGTCGCCGGGTGGTCGCGCGGGTGATCTCGACGACGCGCATTGGAGCGTGTCGCGTCTCGGCTTCGGCTGCGCGTACGCGTTCGCGTTTCCAGAGAGCCCGATCAACCTGTGCGGCGTATGGAAGACGGTGGAGCCGGGCGGCCCCGACTCGCAGTTTTGCCTCAACGAGAACGACGAGCCGCGCTGGGCCGAAGGCTTCGACGACAACACGGACTTCAACTACTTGTCCGCGCGCATCCGCCAGCCGTTCGATTTCAAAGGTCGCACGGGCATCGTCGAGTGGAGCGCCGATGCGCGCACGGCCGGTAGCCACGGCTGGTGGACCGAGACGTGGATCACGAACGAGGCCGTTCCGGGCCCGAATCTCCACAACCCGGACCAGCTCGTGACCTCACGCGACGCGGTCGCGGTGACCTTCGACTTGAATTGCGGAGTGCCGGCTGCCGGGCTCGGTACGGCGGGCGCAGGGCTCGTCGGTGTCACGCGCATCATGGTCACGCACGACTACGTGACCCGTGACATGTACGACCCGTTCTCGGGGCCGATGGCGAACCAGCGCTGCGTGAAGACCGAGCAAGGGACGATGAACAAGTTCCAGATCCACGTCAGCACCGACCGCATCGAGGTGTTCGCGTCGAACGCCGGCTCGGACGAGCTCGTGCAGATTGCGGAGGCGGACATCGAGCTTCCATTCGAGCGCGGCTTCGTCCACTTCAGCCACGTCCACTACAACGCGCACAAAGCCGACGTAACGACGTTCCAATCGTACCAGTGGGCGAAGATCGCCTTCGACGGGCCCGTCCTGCCTTTTCCCCGTGCCTACGAGCTTCCGGACCCGCTCACGAAGGTTCACTCGGATTGCCTCGACAAAGACGCGTTCCGCATCGCGTATCAGGTGACCGACGGGGCCATCTTCGACATCGGGGAAGGGCCCAGCATGCCGCGCACGATGACGTTCACCGACGTCGATCCCTCGGACGGCGTTTCGGCGCGGATCAACTTCAACACGACGTACGTCGCCGCCGGGGACGTGCTCAAATTCCGCCTGAACGGCAACGGTTGGCGCGAGTACACGGTGCCCGCGATCAACACGTTCTGGGCGCGCCAGGGCTTCAGCGTTCCCATCCCGATCGAGGATCTCGCCCCGGGCGACAACACCGTGGAGTTCGCCACGAACTCGAACCCGGGCATCTCGGTTCCAGCGAACTCGATGCACATCGCCAACATCGATCTCGAAATCGAGGTCGAGTAGCCGTGGCGGCGCGAGCTGTCGTCGCTTTGGCTCTCGGTGTTGCCGCGTG
>DATMCL010000661.1:0-2717 GCA_035558375.1 Polyangiaceae bacterium | reverse complement strand
CCGCGTAGCTCTCGACTTGGTCGCGGTCGATCTTGCCGAGGCCGAAGTAGATGGCGTCCGGGTGGGCGAAGTAGAAGTCGCTCACGCTCGAGCCGGGCCACATGGCGAACGACTCCGTGAGGCGCACGCCTGCGTTCTCTTCGACCGAGAGCAGGCGCCAGATGGCGGCTTTCTCCGTGTGGTCGGGGCAGGCGGGGTAGCCGGGGGCGGGGCGGATCCCGCGGTATTTCTCGTGGATGACCTCTTCGGCCGTCAGGGTCTCGGCGCGGCCGTAGCCCCAGGCGTCGCGCGCCTGCTTGTGCAGGCATTCGGCGAAGGCTTCGGCGAGCCTGTCGGCGAGCGCTTCGGCCATGATCGCGTTGTAGTCGTCCTGCTTCGCGCGGAACGAGTCGCAGAGCTCCTTCAAGCCGAAGCCGGTGCTCACGGCGAACGCGCCGACGTAGTCACGGAGGCCCGTCTCTTTGGGCGCGACGAAGTCGACGAGCGAGCGGCTCGGGCTTTTGGCTTCCTTCTGCGCTTGCTGGCGCAAGCAATGCAGGGTCTCGAGAATGCCCGTGCGCTTTTCGTCGCTGTAAAGCTCGATGTCCTCGCCGCGAGCGTTCGCGGGGAAGATGCCGTACACGCCCCGCGCCGTGAGGAGCTTCTCGGCGATGATGCGGTCGAGCAGCACGTTCGCTTCGGCGAAGAGCTGGCGCGCCTGCTCGCCGTATTTCTCGTGCTCGAAGATCTTCGGGTACACGCCCGAGAGCTCCCAGGTGTGGAAGAAGGGCGACCAGTCGATGAAGTCGCGCAGCGTCGCGAGCGGGAAGGCGTCGAGCACGCGAATGCCGGTGAATTCCGGCGTGCCCATGTCCTCGGCGCGCCACGTCACGGGCGTGCGGTTCGCGCAGGCCGCTTCGAACGTCATGAGCTTCCTTTGGACGCCGCTGTGCGCTTTTCTGAGGGCGTCGTACTCCACGCGGTGCTTCTCGACGAACTCGATCTTCGACTCCGGGTTCAGGAGGCTCGTCGTGACCGGAACCGCGCGGCTCGCATCGAGGACGTGGACGACCGGCTGGCTGTACGCCGGCGCGATCTTCACGGCCGTGTGCGCTTTGCTGGTCGTCGCGCCGCCGATGAGTAGGGGCAGCGTCATGCCGAGGCGCTCCATCTCGCGCGCCACGTGCGTCATCTCGTCGAGCGACGGCGTGATCAGGCCGCTCAAGCCGATCAGATCCGCGTTCTCGGTCTTGGCTTTTTCGAGGATCTTCTCGCAGGGCACCATCACGCCCATGTCGATGACCTCGTAGTTGTTGCAGGCGAGCACGACGCCCACGATGTTCTTGCCGATGTCGTGCACGTCGCCCTTGACGGTGGCGAGCACGATCTTGCCCTGCGTTTTCACGGCCTTGCCCGCCTTGGCGAGCTCCGCCTTCTCGGCCTCCATGAACGGCGTGAGGTACGCGACGGCTTTCTTCATCACGCGCGCGCTCTTCACGACCTGCGGCAGGAACATCTTGCCTGCGCCGAATAGATCGCCGACGACGCTCATGCCGTCCATCAGCGGACCCTCGATCACGAGCAGCGGCCGGCCGAGCTTCACGCGCGCCTCCTCCGCGTCGCCCTCGATGTAGGCGTCGATGCCCTTCACGAGCGCGTGCGAGAGGCGCTCTTCGACCGTGCCGTTGCGCCATTCCTCGGTCTTCTTTTCGACTTCGCCCGTGCTCGCCCCGGCCTGCGCCTTGAGCTTTTCGCCGAAATCGACGAGGCGCTCGGTGGCGTCGGGGCGGCGGTTCAGGAGCACGTCCTCGACGAGCTCGCGGAGCTCGGGGTCGATCTCCTCGTACACTTCGAGCATGCCGGCGTTGACGATGCCCATGTCCATGCCTGCACGGATCGCGTGGAGCAGGAACGCGGAGTGCATCGCCTCGCGCACCTTGTTGTTGCCGCGGAAGCTGAACGAGACGTTCGAGACGCCGCCGCTCACCTTGGCGTGCGGGAGGTTTTGCTTGATCCAGGCGGTCGCCTTGAAGAAATCGACCGCGTAGTTGTTGTGCTCCTCGATGCCCGTGGCGACCGTCAGGATGTTCGGGTCGAAGATGATGTCCTCGGGCGGGAAGCCGAGCTCGGTGAGGATGCGGTACGCGCGCTCCGCGATGCGGATCTTGTCCTCGTAGGTCGCGGCCTGGCCCTGCTCGTCGAAGGCCATCACGACGACGGCGGCGCCGTACGACAGGATGTGGCGCGCGTTGCTGCGGAACTTCTCCTCGCCCTCCTTGAGCGAGATGGAGTTCACGATGCCCTTGCCTTGCAGGCATTTCAGGCCCGCTTCAATCACCTCCCACTTGGAGGAATCGACCATGAACGGCGCCTTCGCGACCTCGGGCTCGCTCGCGAGCAGCGAGAGGAAGCGGTGCATCGCGGCGACGCCGTCGATCATGCCCTCGTCCATGCAGATATCGATGACGTTCGCGCCGTTCTCGACCTGCTGCCGCGCGACGCTGACGGCCTCCTCGTACTTGCCCTCCTTGATGAGCTTCGCGAACTTCGGCGAGCCGGCGACGTTCGTGCGCTCGCCGATCATCATGTAGACGCCCTCTTGTTGGGTGAAGGGCTGGGAGCCGGAGAGGCGGAGGGGGCGGAAGGGAGCGGGCGGGCGCGCGGTCGGCGCGTCGTCGGAGGGCGGGGGAAGGGTGGGGGCGTCGGAGTCAGCGTCAGAGGCAGGGGCAGGGGTGGAG
>DATMCL010000660.1:0-7990 GCA_035558375.1 Polyangiaceae bacterium | reverse complement strand
GGCGAGGCCGCTCGGTCGTCCGGGCAGCATGTGGAGGACCACGACGACGGGAAGCCCACAGGCGCGCGGGAGGCTCGGCAAAATGGTTTGCAGAGCGTCGAGCGCTCCGGCGGAGCCGCCCATCACGATGGCTTCTGCTCGTATCGGCATCGTCGTCAAAGCTTCTGGTACAAGCGCGCGTCGGGCGCGAACTCCTGGAAAGCGTCCGTATGCGCCGTGAAATGCAGGCTTTCTTTGAGGCCGAGGCCCAAAAAGCCGCGTCGGCAGAGCGAGTCCGACATCACGCCGAGCGCGTGGTTTTGAAGCTCACGATCGAAGTAGATGAGCACGTTGCGGCACGAGATGAATTGCATCTCGGCGAACACGCTGTCGGTGGCGAGGCTGTGATCCGCGAACAAGATCGCCTTGCGCAGCGAGCGGTCGAGCACTGCCGCCGAATAGTCCGCGGTGTAGTAGTTCGACAGTGAGGCACGGCCCCCCGCCTGCTGGTAGTTCTCGCTGAAGCGCGCAAACCGGTCGAGTGCGTAGACGCCTGCCCCCGCGGTGCGCAGGCTCTCCGGATGAATGTCGGTGGCGTAAATCTGTGTCCGCTCGAGGAGGCCCTCCTCGGCGAGAAGAATCGCTAGCGAATACGCTTCTTCTCCCGTTGCGCAGCCGGCGACCCAGATCTTGAGGGACGGGTAGGTGGCGAGCACCGGCACGACCCGTTCGCGGACGGTGCGAAAGTAAGCAGGGTCTCTGAATAGGTCGCTCACCTGAACGGTGAGGAAGCGCAAGAGCTCCGTAAAAACAGCCGGGTCCTCGATGGCGCGCCGTTGGAAGGGCGGGAGCGCGTGCTCGCCGAAATGGACGAGGGCGGAAGCGACCCGACGCTTGAGCGACGCTCCCGCGTAGTGGCGAAAGTCGTAGTGGTAGCGCTCGAACAGCGCGCCGAGGAAATGAGCGAGCTCGGCGTCGGTCAGCGTCTCTTCCGTCACTTGGGCATCCAGACGCGGGCCAGCGACAAGAGCTTGTCGACGTCGAGGGGCTTCGCGATGTAGTCGTTCGCGCCGGCCGCGAGGCAATTCTCGCGGTCGTCGCTCATGGCCTTGGCCGTGAGGGCGATGATGGGAAGCTTGGCGAGCTCGCGCTGCTTGCGGATCTCGCGCATGGCTTCGAGGCCGTCCATCTCGGGCATCATCACGTCCATCAAGACGAGGTCGACGCCGGGGTGCTTCCGCAAGTGCTCGAGCGCTTCGCGTCCGTTGCGGGCGATTTCGACTTTGGCGCCGCGCGGCTCGAGCACGCTCGTCAGCGCGAAGATGTTTCTCACGTCGTCCTCGACGATGAGCACGCGCCGGCCGTCGAAAACCGCGTCGCGCTGGCGTGCCGCCTTGAGCATGCGCTGTTGATCGGCCGGCAGATCGGCCTCGACCTGATGCAGAAATAGCGTCACCTCGTCGAGCAGGCGCTCGGGGGAGCGCGCGCCCTTGATGATGATCGAGCTCGAGAAGCGACGCAGCGTCTGCTCGTCCTCGCGCGAAAGCGCTCGACCCGTGTAGACGATGATCGGCGGCGGAGACGCGGCGCTGCCGGCGATCTCTTCGAGCAGCTCGAAGCCGTTGCGGTCTGGTAGCGAGAGGTCGAGCACCATGCAATCGAACTTGGACCCGCGCAGCTGCGCGAGGGCCTCGCCGGCCGTTCCGACGGGCACCGTTTCGACGCCGTCGGCCGTCAGCAGGCGACAGGTGCTCTCGCGCAGCACGGCGTCGTCTTCGACGACCAGGATCCGCTGGAGCTTCTGCGTGAACTTCGCTTCGAGCTTGCGGAACGCCTCGACCAGGTCCTCTCGCGCGACGGGTTTGAGGCCGTACGTGAGCGCGCCCATCTCGAGCGCCGCTTGCGAGTAGTCGGACGCTGAGACGACGTGGACGGGGATGTGCCGCGTCGTGGGCTTGTGCTTGAGCGTATCCAGGACGGAGAGCCCGGACCGGTCGGGCAGGCCGACGTCGAGCACGATGGCGCTCGGTCGCAGACGCTCGGCGAACGCCAGGCCTTCCTCCGCGGTCTGCGTCAAGACCGCCTGGAAATCGAGCTCGTGCGCGAGATCGAGGAGGATGCGAGCAAAGGCCAGATCGTCCTCGACGACCAAGATGGTGCGCGCGCCGGGCCGCAAACGGTCGCGATCGTCGGGCAGGGGCAAAGCGCTCGGCTGCCGGGGCGCTGCCGGGCTCGGCTCGTGCCGCACGGCGGGGCGCGCCGACGCGAGCACCCGTGGCACCGCTCGGCCGCCCGGCTTCTCGACGTAGTGCTCGGACAAGCGCAGCGTGAAGGTGCTGCCGCGCTCGGGCGCACTCTCGACGGCTAGATCGCCGCCGAGCAAGCGGGCCAAGTCTCGCGAGATCGAGAGACCGAGCCCGGTGCCGCCGTACTTGCGATTGGTGGTGCCGTCGGCCTGCCGGAACGCTTCGAAGATCACGTCGTGCTGCTCGGGCGCGATGCCAATCCCCGTGTCCCGGACCTCGAACAGCAACTCCGTGTCCTTACCGCGCCGCACGTTGAAGAAGACGCCGCCGCGGGCCGTGAACTTCAGCGCGTTCGAGAGCAAATTCCGGAGGATCTGCTGGAGCCGCGTAGGATCCGTCTGGATGCTCGCCGGCAGACCCGGCTCGAGCGTGACCGAGAATTCGAGCGACTTGTCGCGAGCCACGGGCTGAAATGTGTTCGTCAGGTCTTCGGCGATGCGCGCGAGCGCCACCGGCTCCGGCCGCACGTCGAGCTTCCCTGCCTCGATGCGCGACAGATCCAGGATGTCGTTGATCAGCGTCAGGAGGTCGTTGCCCGCCGAGTAAATGGTTTGCGCGAACGTGACCTGCTCTTCGCTCAGGTTGCCCGTACGGTTGTCCATCAACAGCTTGGCGAGAATCAGGGAGCTGTTGAGCGGCGTGCGAAGCTCGTGCGACATGTTCGCGAGAAACTCGGACTTGTACGCGCTGGCACGCTGGAGCTCACCTTGCGCCCGCAAGAGGTCCTGCCGCTGCCGCTCGAGGGACGCGGTTTGCTCCTCGAGCTGCGCGTTGATTTCCTCGAGCTCCGCCTGCTGATTGGTGAGACGCTCCTGGGACTGCTGCAGCGTGCGGGTCTGCTGCTCGAGCTCTTCGTTGCTCACGCGCAGCTCTTCCTGCTGGGTCTGGAGCTCTTCGGCCTGCCGCTGGGTCTCTTCGAGCAGCTCTTGGACGTTCGCCCGGTAGCGGGCCGAGCGCAGGGCGGTCCCGACGGCGTCGGCCACCAGCGCCACGAGCTCGACCTCGTGCTCTTCGAGTCGACGGAAGAACGCGAGCTCGACGACGCCGTTGACGAGGCCGCCGGCCGAGAGCGGTGCCACCAGGAGCTCGCGCGGCACGTGCGCGCCCAAGCTCGAGCTCACCTCGAAGTATCCCGCCGGGACGTCTTTGACGTGGAGCAGCGAGCGCTCGCGGTAGACCTGCGCCGCGAGGCCGGTCGCATGCAGGGGCGGCTCGGCGTCCGTTTGTCGAGACGTGCCCCAGGTGCCGACTCGCACCGCCTCGCCGTCGCGATCGACGAAATAGACGGCCGCGGCTTGGGCATCGAGATAGCGCGCCAGGAAGCCGGCTGCGGAGTCGCCCAGCCTCGCAACCGGAAGCTCTCCCTGGAGCCCGACGGCGAGCTCGCTTTGCCCGTTGCGAAGCCAGCCCTGCACGGCCTGCTCGCGAAAGTCGCGGGACGACATGCCCGCCGCGGCCACGATCAGCAGGAGCAGCAGGCCGGACCCTCCCCAGGTGATCAACCCCTGGATCGCGGCGCTCCGGTTCCACGCCGCGTTTCGCGTCTCGAGCTCGGCGCGCTCGGTGGTGACCATTTCGGCGACGCTGCGCCGAATCACGTCCATGGTTTGACGGCCGCGATTGCTCCTCACGATGTCGAGCGCGTCCGCCGTGTGCCCGCTGCGACGGAGCTCGATGGTCGTCTTGAGCTCCGCGAGCTTCTCGGTCGAGAGCCGTGCCAAGCCCGTCAGTCGGCGCGCCTGATCGATGTCTCCCGTCAAGAGCACCCGCACGCGCTCGAGCTCGGGACCCAGGGCTTGCTCGGCACTCAGAAACGGCTCGAGGTACGCTTCGTCACCGGTGAGCAGGTAGCCGCGCTGCCCGGTTTCCGCATCCTTCAGAACCGAGAGCGCGAGCTCTAGTCGGGCAATGGTGTCGAGCGTCTTCGTGACGCTGCGAGCGTTCGCTGCACGCTCCTGCACCGCGTTGAACGACATGACCGCAATGCCCACGACGGCGAGCACGGCGGCGATGAACCCCACGAGCGTCTTCTGCGGGAGCGCGGCTCCAAGCCGCCGGCTCCTGAGCTGATTGAGTGCACGACGAAAACGATTTCTGGCTTCCGGATCCACTGCGTCCAAGGTCGAGTCCTCGTAGCGGCCCCGTCGGGGCTCGAAGCGGCTGCCGCCGCAGGGGGGGTGGGGCGTTCTTGTGCGCCGTGGCAGAGCGCCTCGATCGGCGGCAGCCAATCCGAGGCAAGTTCAAGCATGTGCGGCACGCGCGGGGCGGCCTTGCACACTCCGTGCTCAGCCGCGCCACGCCATCGAACGTGTTCGCCTTCGGGCAGGCGCTAGAGATGCTGAAGAAGCGCCTACCGGCAGGTCGATGAAAATTCGTAGGAGTCGGCGCCGGCGGAGTCGAGGAAGCTGTAGCCGGCGACGATGTTGCCCTCGGTGTCGTTCGCGATCGAGCCGTACACCGTGATGTCCACGGCGGCACCGCCCGCGACGGGGACTTTGATCGAGACGGGCACCTTCGGACCGTCGACCGTTACCGTTTTGTCCCCGTCCTGATAGACGACGGACTTGATGGTCGCGGCGCCCGTGATGGAGGCGGTGTACGTGACCGAGCCGTCTTCCGGAGCCGTGTAGTCCTCCGTCGTGACGCGACACGAGATGTCAGGACTGCTGCAGGCGACGCCCGTCAATGCGAGCGCGAGCGCTGGCGCGGCCCAAAACCTCCCACGGCGCATCATCGACGGTTCCATCCCACCGGCCTATGATAGAGAGCCGCGTCGCGCCGTCAAACCGCCCTCAGGGATGCGCTACATGAGGGCGAACGTGAGCGCGACGAGCAGCTGGACCTCGCGCTGGCGGCGGCCGCGATGCTCCGCCCGGTTCGCTCGCTCTTCGGGCGCGAGGGGCGGCGCGACCCGGTCGAGCGTTGCCGGCCAGTGCTCCATCGACGGATCCTCCACGCAGGCGAACAGCCGCTCGAGGTAGCGCGCGACCTCCGCGAACGAGCCCGCTTTCGTCTCGCCGCTTTGGCCCGCACGGAGCAGCTCCTGCGTGCCGAGCAAGAGGAGCAGCACGATGTCGTCCTGGCGCGGAATCGGATTCTGGTGCTCGAGCCCTAGGATCTCCGTGCCCGCTTGCACGGCGCGCTGTAGCGCCGTCGTGAGCGACGACTCGGCGGCGAACTGGTCGAATGCGCGAGGCGGAGGGCTCGCCGGGCGCTCGTTCATCCCTTCCACGACGGACGAGAGCGGGTGCAGCCGGCCGAGCCGCTCGTAGTTGGCATTGACCCAAATGGAGAGGTTGCCCGTCGAGGCGCGCTCGATCAGCTGCTCGATCGAGCCCGGCGGCTCGAGCGTCGCGAGGCAGGCCGTCATCGCGCCGACGACCTCGTGCTTGGTGACCGGGAACGCCAGCGCCGGGAACACGAACGCGCCCCGGCTCGAGCCGTCTTCTTCGCCGATGGCGCCCTGCCGCTCCACGACCGTGACCTCGGTGTGGCAGCCTACCACGGGCTCGCGAGCGCGAAGAGGCTGGTTCCCCAGCATGCTAGGCTAGCGAGCGCCGCTGCCGACATGACGAACTCGCGCGACGACAGTGCGCCGGCAGCCGACGAGCCTTCGCGCCCGTCGGTGGCTCCGCCGAGCACGGCTCCTTCGACACCGAAGGCGAGCTCGGGCCTACGCCGCTCGATCCCCGCGGAAGCGGCAGGCGGCGACCTCTGGTCCGGCAGGATCCGCGTGCTCGGAGAGCTCGGCAGCGGGGCGATGGCGGAGGTGTTGCGGGGCTACGACACGAAGCTCCGGCGCGAGGTCGCTCTCAAGGTCACGCGCCTCACGCGCAGGGAAATACCCCGCCAGGAGCTCGCTCGCTTCGCCGAGGAAGCGCAGATCATGGCGCAGCTCGAGCATCCGAACGTCGTGCCCGTGCACGATCTCGGCACGTCGCCCGACGGGCACGGCTATTTCTCGATGAAGCTGATCCCGGGTCGCTCGCTCGAGACGATCTTGCAGCAGCGGCGCGACAACGATCCGGTCACGCTCGCTCAGTTCGGCCAGCGCCGCCTGCTCGACGTGTTCCTCCAGGTCTGCCAGGCGATCGACTACGCCCACGCGCGCGGCGTCATCCATCGCGACATCAAGCCCGCCAACATCATGGTCGGCGACTTCGGCGAAGTCTTGGTCATGGATTGGGGCGTCGCCAAGCTGATGGAGCCGTCGGCGGCGCGTCCGAAGACCGTGACCACCGGGGTGGACGAGGCCGGCGGCAGCATCCCCGACGTCGAGCCGGGCGAAAGCTTGGCATCCGTGCCCCCGCCGCGCCCGGGCATCACCTCCGTCCGCGCCGCGGCCAAAGCCTGGCAGACGCAAGACGGGACCGTCATCGGTACGCCCGAATACATGGCACCCGAGCAAGCGCGCGGACTGCCGGTCGACGGTCGCGCGGACATCTATTCGCTCGGCGTGATCCTCTACGAAATCCTGTGCGGCCACGTGCCGTTCGAGAGCGACGATCCGCGCGCCACGCTCGAGCGGGTGACGAACGACTTGCCGATGCCGCCGAGCGAGATCCAGCCCACGACGCCTGCGGCGCTCGAGGCGCTCACGCTGCGCCTGCTCGTGAAAGATCCGGCCGAGCGCACTCTCACCATCCCGCAGATCCGCGCCTACGTTCAGAACTACATCGAGGGCGTCGCACGGCAGTACGAGCGAGAGTCGCTGGTCGGCAGCATCCTCTCGAGCGGCGGCGCGCTCGTTCTCTTCGCGTTCCTGGTCTGGTACCTCACGGGCCAATCGATCGCGAAGGTGCTCACGCTCGGTCCGCCCGCCGTCGTGAATGCCGTGGGGTGGTTTCTGCTGGTTTTGGCGTTCGGCTACCCCCTGTGGGCTACGTCGACGCTCTTCCGCCTCGGCCGGCAGGCGCCGGATCCGTTCCGCCCGCCTTCGACCGAAGAGCTCTTCGTGTCCGGGTTCCTCGCGCATCGCACCTTCTCCGCGGCCCTCGCGCCGCTCTTTCAGCTCGTGTTCATCGTCGAGCTCGTCGCGCTCGCGATCGTGCAGGCGGGCAAGAGCGCGCTCGGCTCGGCCGATCTCGTGCGCCAGGTCTCGATTCAGATGCGCGCCGAGTGGTCCGAGGCGCTGATCGTGATCCTGGTCTTCCAGTTCGCCTACCTGTTCCTGCTCACGACCGAGGTCCGCTTCGCCCGCCGCATCGATCGCTACGAGCTGCTCGCCGTGCGCCCGCGCTGGGAGTCGGTGTGGCCGTTCTTCTTGATGATCGTGCTGCTTTCTACCGTGATCACGACCGAGGTGCTGGAGGGGGCGCTCGCTCGACCGAACTTCGCGCTCGGCAGCTGGCTGGGACGGGAGCTCGCGCCCCAGGCGCTCGATCTGATCGAGATCGGCAAGACGCTCGTTTTCCAGGGCACCTTCCTGTTGGCGCTCTCGGCGGCGACCCTGCTCGCCGCTTTCTCCTTCGCGGAGATCCTCGCGGCGTTGCGCGCGCCGAACCAGCCCGCCGACGAAGCGTCGGTGACGAGCCGTGCTCCGTATTTCCTCCGCTCGATCGCCACGTTCCGTGCCGCGCGGGCCATCTGGCTGTACGGCGGCGCCATGATCGGCAGCCTCACGGCCATCCGTATGCTGTCCGAGTCCACGGAGCGACCACTGCTCGAGCGCATCCTCTACATCCTCGGCCCGTCCTTGATTGGCT
>DATMCL010000659.1:0-6322 GCA_035558375.1 Polyangiaceae bacterium | reverse complement strand
TCGGCTCGACGGGGCCGATGGGCGCGTCGTGCATGCAGAACCTCAACGGCACGGGGAAAGCCGGCAAGGTGTGGCAAGCCTGGCCGTCGCCCGGCGCCTTCCCCCTCCAGGCCATCAAGGCCAGCCGTTTCGGCGGCTCGCTCGATGAGACGGGCTGGAGCCTGCAGAGCGACAGCATCGACTTGGCGGCGGGCACCGTGACGATCACGTCGGGCGGAACCGACCTCGCGGTGACGGTGACGGAGCTGCCGGGTGGCTACGGCTCGCGCTACGCGCTCAGCATCGTGCCCGACGGCTGGACGACCGCCGTGGGCACCTACACCGTGACGTTGAGCGGCGCGTCGATGCCCGTCACGTACGACATCGACATCGTCGACTGCGCCCAGTAAGTCGGCGCGGCGCCGGCTCCCGCGCCCTTCACGCGTCGCGACGTCGCAAGCGCCGGCGCAGCGCCTGCGCGACGAACACCAGAGAAAGCACGCCAAGGCTCGACTCACGGGCTCCTGGGAGCTCGGCCGAGGCCACACGGACGAACACGCTGCTCGGATAGGCTTTCGCTTCCCGATCGAGTCGGACGTCCGTGTCGAGCGCCTCGGCCGCGATCACGGTGCTGAGGCGCGTGAGTCGATTCTTCCCGGGCGCGTCGATGCCGAGGAGTGCTCGAAAGGTCGGGCTCAGGCCGGCGTTGCTGGGAACGTCAGGGGAGCCCTCCATCACGAAGGCGTGCCAGCCATGTACCGTCACGGCTTCGGCAACCGCGGCAGAGTAGCCCTTCCCCTTGAGGGTGAGCTCGGAAAGGGCGGGGAGTGCCACGGGAGTGAAGTCACCCGCAGGCTCGACCGAGGTTGGCGCCGTGACGAAGACGGTGAAGGCGACGGTCGGCGCCGCACCGATGCGCGCGAACCGGAGCGACAGTTGTCGATGATCACCGCGGAGCGTGTAGTGGAGGCCGATGCTCGTCGGCCCATTGGGCGGCGCGGTGTCGTTGCGCCGAATGGCGATGAAGCCGTCGCCCATCGCGACATAGTGATCGACGATCGCCTGGCGTTCGCTCGGGATCGCGAACCCGTTCTCGCCGAGCCATGCCGTGAGGGCGGAGCCGTCGGCCGATTCGAGCACGACTGCCGTCACGGGTCCCACGTTGACCGGTGCACCGACGGAGACGCTCGAGGGGGCGCCCTCCGTGTCGCCGCCGGCCATGCTTCCGCAGCCGCAGCCGGAGCCGCTGTCCTCATCAGGAGGGCGTACGGTCGTCGTGACGATGGTGGGTGCCGTGGACCTGTCGAGCGCGTCGAGATCTGCGCTCGAGATCGGCTGCGGATCGAGCTCGGGCCGACCCGGCACGGGGATCAGCACGCCGTAGTCCGAGCCCGCGGCGGGAACGCCGATCTGCGCAATGATTTCAGTTCGCGCGTCGCCCGGGGCGTCGTCGTGGAACGCCAGGACGATGCGCTGCGAGTCCGCCACGGCAGCCTGCGAGCTGCTCGTGACGGTCGTCACGCCGCCTCCGCCGCACGCCTCCGCAGGCCGAGTCGGCAGGGTCGCCGCCGCCGTCGCCAGTACCAAGAAAGCTCGTCGCACCACGCACCTCCGTACGACAACGTACCACCCGACGGCTGAGCCGCCCAACCGGTGGGCTACTTCCGCCGCAAGCGCCGGCGGAGCGCCCGCGACGCGAGCACGAGGGCCAGCACGCCGACGCTCGACTCGCGGGAGCGCGGGAGTCGAGCGCCCGCCGCTTGGATGGTCACGCTGTTCGAGACGGTGTCTCCCTGCACGTCGAAGCGCACGTCGGTGTCGAGGGCCTCTGCCGCGACGATGGTGCTGGCTCGCGTCGTGAAGTTCTTGCCTGTGATGCTGTCGATGCCGAGGAGCACCGCGAACTCATGGCTCACGCTCCAACTGGAGCCCGGGCCGTAGGTGCCCTCCATCACGAACGCGTGCGGGCCGTAGCTCGCGACGGCTTGTTCAACCGCAGCTGAGTAGCTCGTTTGGAGGGTGCTCTGCGGCAGCTGACCGAGCCGGAGGGCCGAGAAGCCGTTCGGAAAAGCGATGGTCGGCGCCGTCACGAACACCGTGAAGGACACCTTCGGGGCCGCGCCGATGCGGGCGAAAGCGAGCGACAGCTGGCGGTGATCGCCCGTGAGCGTGTAGTGCAGGCCGAGGCTCGTCGGGCCATCGGTCGGCGCCGTGTCGCTGCGCCGAATCGCGATGAAGGTGTCGCCCATCTCGACGTAGTGATCGACGATCGCCTGGTGCTCGCTCGGGATCGCGAAGCCGTTCTCGTCGAGCCAGTCGGTGAGCGCGGAGCCGTCGTCCGACTCCAGTACCACCGCGGTGGCAGGGCCCACGTTGACCGGCGCGCTGACGGAAACGACCGCGGACGAGCCAGCCTGGTCACCTTTGCTTGCGGAATCGTCGTCCGCGCTGCCGCAGCCGCACCCGGTGCCTCCGCCGTCGTCGCTCGGGACGGAGTGAACGGTGACGATGGTCGGCTGCGTGTCGCGATCCAGCGCGTCGAGGTCGTCGATCGATACCGGCTCCGGATCGATCTCCGGCCTGCCCGGCACGGGGATGAGCACGCCGTAGTCCGAGTCCGCGGCCGGAACCCCGATCTGCGCGATGATCTCCGTCCGTCGGTTGTTGGGGTCCGCGTGGTAGGCGAGGACGACGCGCTGCGTGTCCGCAATGCCGGCCTTTTCCGTGTTCGTGACCTCCGTGGTCACGCCACCGCCGCCACACGCCTGCGCGAGCCGGGGACTCAGCACCGCCACCGCCGACAAAGCCGCCAAGAAAGCGAATCGCACCACGCCGACCTCCTTCGCCGAAAGTACACCGGGCAGCCGATGCTGCCTACGGCCCGATTTCAGTGTAGCCCGAACGGCCGAAAGCCACCCCTCCGCGGTGCATTACCGGCATGCCCCTTCAATTCGCGCGCAGCCTCGGGCAGCATTCGGGAAACATGGCCAAGCGCCCTCACGTACTCGGCATGGTTCTCGCGGGCGGCGAGGGGAAGCGGCTCTACCCGCTCACGCGCGATCGCTGCAAGCCCGCGGTGCCGTTCGGTGCGAACTACCGCATCATCGACTTTGCGCTCTCCAATCTCGTGAACGGACGCTTCCTCCGGATCGCCGTCCTCACGCAGTACAAGAGCCACAGCCTCGATCGG
Source organism: Polyangiaceae bacterium (assembly GCA_035558375.1). GTDB lineage: Bacteria > Myxococcota_A > Polyangia > Polyangiales > Polyangiaceae > PMG-095. The sequence continues at coordinate 3,153 of DATMCL010000659.1, read as the reverse complement.
CACATCGCGCAGACCTGGCGCATGTCCCATTTCTTCAACAACTACGTGATGACGGTGCCCGCGCAGATGCGCCTCGGGCGTCGCTGGTTCGAGGGCTCGGCCGACGCCATTCACCAGAACTTGAATCTGATTCGCGACGAGGACCCCGAGTACATCTGCGTGTTCGGTGCGGACCACATCTACCGCATGGACCCGTCGCAGATGCTCGATGCTCACATCGAGTCGGGTGCGGGCGTCACGGTCGCGGGCCTGCGCGTGCCCCGCGCCGAAGCGTCACGCTTCGGCGTGCTCGAGCCGGGTCCAAACGGCCGAATCCGGCGCTTTCAGGAGAAGCCGAGCGACGCGCCGGGCCTGCCCGACGACCCGGAGCACGTGTTCGCCTCGATGGGAAACTACGTATTCACGACCAAGGTCCTCGTGGACGCGGTGCGCGCCGACGCCGAAAACAAAGAGAGCGCCCACGACATGGGCGGCAACATCATCACCATGCTCGTGAACTCCGGCATGGCGGGCGTCTACGATTTCGCGGCGAATCGCATTCCCGGCGCCACCGATCGCGACCGCGGCTACTGGCGCGACGTGGGGACGCTCGACAGCTACTGGGAAGCGAACATGGACCTCATCAGCGTCCATCCCGTTTTCAACCTCTACAACCCCGAATGGCCCACCTTCACGGGGATGAACTCGCTGCCGCCGGCCAAGTTCGTGTTCGACGACGCCGAGCGGCGCGGTCTCGCGCTCGACTCGATGATCGCGGCCGGCGTCATCGTCTCCGGCGGCACCGTGCGACGCTCGGTGCTCTCGCCGGGCGTGGTCGTGCACTCGCGCGCGCTCGTCGAAGATTCGGTGCTGCTCGACGGCGTGGATATCGGGCGCGATGCGGTCATCCGGCGCGCCATCATCGACAAGGGCGTGCAGGTGCCGCGTGGCGCGCGCATCGGCGTAAACCCCGAGCACGACCGGGCGCGAGGATTCACGCTGAGCGACAACGGCATCGTGGTCATCGGCAAGGGCGAAGTGATTCCAAGCTGATGCGCGCGGCGATCGTCACGCGGGAGTACCCGCCCGAGGTTTACGGGGGAGCCGGTGTCCACGTCGAGTACCTGGTGCGCTCGCTCGTGCGTCACGTCACGGTCGACGTGCATTGCTTCGGCAAGCCACGCGCCGCAGCGGAGGTGCGCCGCGCCTATGAGCCCTGGGCGGAGCTCGACGGCGGCGAGCCGGAGCTCGCGGCGCTGCGCACGCTGTCGGTCGATCTCTTGGCGGCGCGCCACGTACGCGGCGTGGATCTCGTGCACACGCACACCTGGTACGCGAACTTCGCGGGGCACCTCGCGAAGCTCGCGTACGGCATCCCGCACGTCATGACGTCGCACAGCCTCGAGCCGCTGCGTCCGTGGAAAGTCGAGCAGCTCGGGGGCGGCTATGCGATTTCGAGCTTCTCGGAGCGCACGGCCATCGAAGCCGCCGACGCCGTCATCGCCGTGTCCGAGGCGATGAAGACGGACATCCTGCGCGCCTACCCGGCCGTCGTGCCGAGCCGGGTGCACGTGATTCACAACGGGATCGAGCCGGACGAGTACCGTCCGGATCCCCGCACGGACGTGCTCGTGCGGCACGGCATCGACCCTGCACGACCTTACGCTGTCTTCGTCGGCCGGGTGACGCGCCAGAAGGGCATCGTGCATCTCTTGCGCGCGTTCCGGCACGTGGATCCCGCGCTCTCCCTCGTGCTCTGCGCGGGCGAGCCTGACACACCCGAGATCGGCGCCGAGTTTCGGGCGCTCTCGGCCGAAATCCAAGCCGAGCGAGGCGGTCTCGTCCTGGTCGAGGGCATGCTGTCCCGACCCGACGTCGTGCAGATCCTGAGCCACGCGCGCGTCTTCGTCTGCCCTTCGGTGTACGAGCCGTTCGGGATCGTCAATCTCGAAGCCATGGCCTGTGGCGTTCCCGTGGTCGCCTCCGCCGTCGGGGGCATCCCGGAGATCATCGTGGAGGGGCAGACGGGCACGCTCGTGCGTTTCGACGGGGATGGAACGCCGAAGAACGAGCCGCGCGATCCCGAAGCGTTCGCGCGCGAGCTCGCCCGCGCCTTGAACGAGCTCGGCACGGATCCCGAACGTGCACGTCGCTACGGCGAGGCGGGGCGCGCCCGTGTCGTCGAGCGCTTCTCGTGGAACGCCATCGCCGAGCGCACCGCGGCCCTGTATCGGACCCTGGTCAAGCCGTAGAGCCCGCCTCCGCGTGGGGGAAGGCTCCGCCGAACTTGCTTCGGCGGAGGGGGGCGGCGCGTGCCGCCCCCGTAAAAGAAGGCCCTAGCCGTAGGGCGTGATTGGTGCGAGCTTTCTCTCTAGACGCTATGTGCGGCATCGTTGGGTACGTTGGTCCTAGGGTGGCGGCTCCAATCTTGCTCGAGGGGCTCCGGCGGCTCGAGTACCGCGGCTACGATTCGGCGGGCCTGGCCATTCAGATGAGCCATGGGCTCGAAGTGATTCGCAGCGTCGGCAAGCTCGACAACCTGTCGCGCGCGCTCGAAGGCAAGACGCTCACGGGCACGGCCGGCATCGGTCACACGCGCTGGGCGACGCACGGTCGACCGACGGAGCCGAACGCGCACCCGCACGTCGCGGGCGACGTCGCCATCGTGCACAACGGCATCATCGAGAACCACGTCGTCCTGCGCCGCCAGCTCGAGAAAGAGGGCGTCGTCTTCTCGAGCGACACGGACAGCGAGATCCTCGCGCACCTCGTGCTGCGCGCGCTCGAGGCCGGGGGCACGCTGTTCAGCGCCGTGAGGAGCGCGCTCGGTCGCGTGCAGGGCGCGTACGGGCTCGCCGTCGTGTCGGCACGCCAGCCCGATCGGATCGTCGTCGCGAAGAACGCGTCGCCGCTCGTGCTCGGCCTCGGCGAGGGGGAGACGCTCTGCGCGAGCGACATCCCGGCGATGCTCGGCCACACCCGTCAGATGGTGTTCCTCGAAGACGGAGAGATCGCCGAGGTCACGAGCGCCGGTGCGCGCATCGAGACCGTGGGCGGCAAGGCCGTGAGCCGCGCGCCGCGCCGCATCGACTGGAGCCCCACGCAGGCCGAAAAGGGCGGCTTCAAGCACTTCATGCTCAAGGAGATCTTCGAGCAGCCGCGCGCGATCGAAGA
>DATMCL010000658.1:0-21644 GCA_035558375.1 Polyangiaceae bacterium | reverse complement strand
GGGCGGGCTTGCGCCCGCCGAGTGTGCGCCCGCGGCGTCACGAGGACCCACGACGGCACTGACGAAGAGATCGCGGGGCTAGGCAGAGCGCCCGCTCGCCCCCTGCGCACGGTTGCTCTCTCTCCGTCTCCCCCTCCTCTCCGCGGCCGACGCCGGTTCGAAACTCAGCGCACGATCAGCGTCGTGCCTGCCCAGGCGACTCCGCCCCGATTATCATGCACGGCGGCCCACACGCGTACGGCGCCCGGCGTGCTTGGCGCGAAGAAGGCGGTTCCGTAGCCGGTGTTCCAGCCGCCGGTCGCGTCGTTGAGGAGCTTGGTGGGTGAGCCCATCGCGCCGCGGCTCGAGTAGTAGTCGATCCACATCTGCTCGCCGTACGAGTGGCCGTAAGCCTCGTTGGTGACCGCGTCGAGCTCGTCGTTGTCCGTGCGCTCCATCGACGGGTGCACGTCGTGCTTCGGGCACTTCAACGGATCCGCGTCGTCCTCGCAGGTCGGGACGCAGTACTTCGGGTGGTCCTTGCAGTACTGGTCCACGACCTCAGGATTGCCGGTGTCGATGATCGGGGACGCGTTGTGGCATTCGCCGAACAGCTCCCCGCCGGCGGGGTCGTCGCAGCTGCCGAGGCACTCGTCGCCGAGGCAGACCATCGAGGGGTCGTTCTGGAAATCTCCCTGCGTGACCCAGCCTTGGATGACGGGATTTTGGTTCCGGTAGCCGTGCTCGGGCCCGAACACGTAGATGCCGGAGTAGCCGGCCACGAAGTCGTCGGAGCCGAGCGGGCGCGCGAAGCCCGTGTCGTCCGGCGCGTAGCAGCCCGCCGGGAAGCTCGGGTCTTGCGACGGGCCGAGCTTGCCCGCGCACGCGGCGAAGAACACGTAGATGACGGCGTACTCGGGCTGCTTCGGATCTTGGCTCGGGTGCAGGAGGTCGCTGCGATCCGGGATCGTGAGCGCGAACCTTTCGCCGGAGCCCGTGACGAGGTCGTCGCTCGGGTCGTCGTTTGCTTGTTGCTTGGCGAGGGCGGCACCGCACGCGGCGTACGAGTCGTAGGGCGGGTTGATGCAGGGGCCGAACCAGCCGATCTCGACGGAGCGCGCGGTGGGATCGTTCGGATCGACCTTCGGCGAGCCGTCGTGCCAGAACATGGTGAGCGAGACCGTCTCGCCCGGTACGGCGTACGGCTTGTCCTTCTGCACGCCCATGATGCGCAGCGACTTCACCTCCGTCGGGGGGTCGAACTGCGCACCGCAGCCCGCGAGCGCCGTGCACGACAGCGCGAGCCAGAGAGCACTTCGAGAGAGAACGTCGGCCATCGCTAGTTCTCCACCCGGAACCCGAGGCTCGGAATGATCGGGACCCCGGTCTGGTAGCCCACCTTGCTGAAGTTGTAGTTGTAGAGGAACCCCTCGACCGCCGGATGGTTGTAGGCGTTCTGCACGTCGAGGTAGACGCTCACCCGCGCTTTCTTGAGTTGCCACGTCTTGTCGACGCGCAGATCGAGTTGGTGCCGGAGCGGGAGGCGCTCACTGAATTGCTTGCCGTCGCGCTTCGCGTACGTGCCGGCGTCGGCGGCATAGAGGGCGGGCAGCGCCGGCGAAGATACGACGGGCGTGTCGAGCGGACCCGAGACGAGCGTGAAGCGCGCGCCGAACTCCCACCCGCGACCGAGCCGGTAGCTCCCGAGCACGGTGAGGTTGTGCGTCTGGTCGAATTGAAAGAGGTACTCGGGCAAGCCCGGGCCGTCGCGACGGATGCTGCGTGAGAGCGTGTAGGCGAGCCAGCCGAAGAAGTGCTGATCGGGTTTGTACTTGATGAGCGCCTCGCCACCGATCACGTATCCGGATCCGAGGTTGTTGTAGGAGTAGGTGCCCTGCGCGTTGGCTCCGCGCGCGACCTGCGAGGTAAGGTACTTGTAGAAACCCTCGACGCTCACGTCCACCTGGCGCGTTAGCGCTTGCTCGATGCCGACGGCGTAGTGCGCCGCCTGGTTCGAGTAGAGGTTCGGCGTGCCGAACACCTCGTCCGTTTCCTGGAACTGCGGGGGCTGGTAGTAGACGCCGGCGCCTGCCTTGAGCACGGTCTTCTTGCGGTCCGGGTGCGCGGCGTCGGCGGGCTTCACGATCTCGAGGCGGCCGTTGATGCGGGGGGCGACGTCGCCGTGCCCGGTGTCGCGGGAGTAATCGACGCGCAGACCGGGCACGAGGTGCAGGCGATCGATGGCGTCGAACTCGATGTCCGCGTACCAAGCCGGACGGAAGCCGAAACCCTTGTTGTGCACCTCGCGCGGCGGGCGGGCCGCGTACGGTCCCGGATCCGGCTCGCCCGGCCGCGGCGGATCCGGCAGGCGCACGTACACGTCGAACGGCGCCATCTGGAAATCCAGGCCGGCGTTCATCTTCACGCCCGGGACGATCTTGTACCCGAGCTCGTAGCGAGCGCTGATCGGGATGACCTCCAGGTTGAAACGGTAGTTGCCGATATTGAAATCGATCGAGTCCTTGCCGGCGGAGAGGCTCGCCTCGACCGTGGCGCGCGAGTTGAGCTCGCGCTCGAACATCACCTGACCGCGGTAGAACGCCGTGCCGAAGCGCAGGCTGCCGCCGAGCGCCGGATCCTGCACGAACGGGTCGTTGATGATGAGCTTCGCGCGGTCGTCGGAGCCGTAGAAACGGATCGACGTGCGCTCGCGGGCCGTTCGGTGCTCCGCCATCGCCTGATAGTCGTAGTAGACGGGCGCCGTCGTGACCGTCGAGCCGCCCGCTTCGAGCACGGGGCCGAGCCAGCCGTCGATGATCGATTTGCGCGCGCCGACGACGAACGACCAATCCTTCATGGGCAGCGGCCCCTGCACCATCAGTCGGCCGTCGATGAAGTCGGCCTGCCCGAGCACGTGGACGCAGCGCTTCTTCGAGCTCGTGTCGACGGTACCGTCGTCCTTGTAGCAACGTGTCTCGGGCGAGCGCAGGGCCACGTCGACGACGCCGCCGCTGACGCGGCCGTAGCGCACGCCGAAGTTGCCGGGATAAAAGTCGATCTTCTCGAGCAGGTCGGTCGGGATCACGCTCGTGAGCCCGAGGAAGTGATACGTGAGCGGGATCTGGCCGCCGTCGACGAACGTCGCGGTGTCCTGCGGCGCGGAGCCGCGCACGATGAGCAGACCCGAGCCGCCCGGCGCGCGCGCGACGCCCGGCAAGCTCTGCAGCGAGCGCAGCGCGTCGCCGCCCGTGCCGGGAATGCGATTGATCTCGCGGCGCTCGACCGTGCGGCGCGTCACCTCGCGCGCGGGCCGCTCGCCGTGCACCACGACCTCGAGCTCCGTCGCGACCGCGTTGAGCCGCAACGTGACCTGCGTCTCCTCACCTTTGCCCACCTGCTCCGGCGAGTCGACCGGCTCGAAGCCCGTGAGCGCAATGCGCACGTGGTACGTGCCGGGAGCGAGGTTTTCGGCGTGCCATAGGCCTTCGGAATCGGTGACGAGCTTCTGCTCCTTCCCGTCCGCGGCGACGACGACCACGTCGGCACCGACCACGGGCGCGTCCGTCTCCGCCAGGCGTAGCTTTCCGCTCAGGATGCCGGTCGTGGGCGGAGGGGGCGGAGGGGCCTCCACCGTCTTCAGCTTGAATTGGTACTCGAAGCGCCATTTGACGACGAAGGGCTTGTCGTCGCGCGTGGCGGGCGTGAACTTGAACTTGAGCGCCGCGTCGCGGATCGCCTCGTCGAAGCCGTGCCCCACGGGCTCCGGGATCTCGACGTTCGTGACGTTGCCCTCGCGATCGATGGTGAGCTTCAGCACCACCTTGGCCTCGAGCCCCTGGGCGAGCGCCTCCTTCGGGTACTCCGGCTCGACGAACTGCTGGAGCACCGGCTCCTTGAGAACCGGCTGGGGCTTCTGCTCCTCCTCCTTGATGATGGCGCCCGACGAGCCGCGTGGCGTCGCACCCGGACTCTGCGCGAGCGCGGGCACCGAGAGCCAGAAGACAAGGCCGAACGCCGCCCTGCGGAGGCCGACGGCCACCGCCCTCACCGTTCGCGGCGGCATCACCCGGGGCTCTCCGACCATGCGCCTTTCGCGTCTAGTGCAGCGTCTCAGAAGTGACAACCCCTTCGCACAAAGTGTTGCGTCGCGAAACGTTGACGAGCGAAAGCACTAGCCATTCGCGTAGCGAATGAGGGGGAGAAATTGGCGCAGCCAATTTCCGGGGGCGGGACGCCCCCGATGACAGCCTAGGGCCGGCGCTGCGAAGCAGCGCGCTTGGCGAAGCCAAGCTCAAAAGTAGCAATCCGAAGGATTGTTACTTTTGAGACAAGGCACTAGTGCCGCTCGCTCGGATCCACAAGGGGGCTGATATGGTCCGGCCGGTGAAAATTGCGACCTGGAACGTCAACGGCATCCGGGCCCGGGTGGAGGCGGTCGGCGACTGGCTCGCGCGGCACCGCCCCGACGTGCTCTGCATGCAGGAGACGAAGGTCGTGGACGACGAGTTTCCGTTCGAGGAGCTCACCCGGCTCGGGTACGTCGTCAAGGTTTCGGGGCAGGCCGGGTACAATGGCGTGGCGATCGCCGCGAGCTTGCCGGTGAACGACGTGAGCACGGGCCTGTTCGACGACCCCGTCGACGCCGAACGGCGGGTGATCAGCGCGACGGTCGGCGGCGTCCGCGTCGTGAACGTGTACGTGCCGAACGGAAAGAGCGTCGAGCTCCCGAGCTTTCCCGAGAAGCTGCGCTGGCTCGAGCGATTGCGCGTCACGCTCGACACGCGCGAGGACGCCGCGAAGGATCTGGTGCTCTGCGGCGACTTCAACGTCGCGCTCGAGGATCGCGACGTTTACGATCCGGTACGGATGCGCGGGCGGCTCCATTTTCACCCGGACGAGCACCGCGCGCTCGGCCGCGTGCTCGAGTTCGGGCTCAGCGACGCGTATCGCGACCGGCATGCCGAGGGCGGCCGCTACACGTGGTGGGACTACCGGGGCGGCGATTTTCGCAGCAATCGCGGCTTGCGCATCGACTACGCCTTCGTGACGCGCTCGGTCGCCGCACGCCTCACCAGCGCCGAGATCGACGTCGAGCCGCGACGACTGCCCAAATCCTCCGATCACACGCCAGTGATCGTCGAGTTCTCCTAGGAAAGGGGGCCTTGCCCCCGCGGCTCGCTTCGCGACGGCTGCCACGCGAGCTCGCCGCTCGCGAGGCGCCGCGCCGTTCCGAGATCGAGACGGCCCCGCTCGAGCCAGCGCTCGAGCCCCGGCTCCGCCGCGAGCGCCGAGCGGATGGCAAAGTACGCCGGCAAATACACGAGCTCGCGACCGAGCCCGCCGCCGCGGTGGGCGCGCAACGTGAGCTCCGCCGCCTGCTCGAGCGGCGCGCGGAGCGTCACGAGCTCGCGCAGCGTCTCCGTGGGCTCCGCACCGGCGCGGACAGCGAGCGCGGAGACGTGCCGGAGCGCGAGCGAACGGCGCCGTTCTGCATCGAGCAGACCCGAGCGCTCCTCGATGAGCAACGCGCGGCCCTCCTCGTCTTCCCCCGCCCCGCGCGTGCCGACGGCGAGGAGCGCCCAAGGAGCGTGGCGCGCTCGAGCGCGGGGCAGGGCGTGCGCCAAGAGCTCGTGCGTCGCCACCCGCTCGGAAGCGTGCGCCGAGAGCAGCACGCCGGGCCGCACGCACACGAGTCCGTGACCGGTCGCCGCGACGGCCACCTGGTCTTTTCGGACGTCGATGCGCAGCGAAAGCCCGAGCTCCCGGGCGCGGGTACCGAGCCGAGCCACGAGGCTCTTCGGATTTCCATGGTCATCGCTGCGATGGAGCTCCGGCGCCGGGGGCACGGGCGCCGCGAGCGCCTCGCGCACGAAACCGTCGCACTCCCGCGCGCGTACCGCCGTCGGGCCTGGAAAACGCTCGGCGGCAAGAGCGCGGACGCCGGGGGTCCCGAGCGCTTCGGCGAGGCGAGCTTCGAGCTCGAGCTCACGGGCGCGCGCGGCGTGCAGCTCACCGAGCGGCCCGAGCTCGTCGCCGACGGCCGCGAGCCGGGCCAGCGACCGGCGGGTTTCGTCGAGCAATACCGGGGCGCCGCGCACACCGCTCAGGGTGATACGCGTTGCCCGTGTGAATTCTCGCACCAGGCGCGCAATCTCGAGGCCGACATCGGGCGGGGCCGCGCGACCGACCAAGCGCACCTCGTTTTCGATGCGAGCGAGCGCGCGCGCGACGACATCGAGCGTCGAAGAGGGCTGGGCAGGCTCGGGCAAGGTGACTCGAGGCGTAGGATAGCTACCTACCCCACGCCCGCCCACTCGAACGACACCCTGAGCGGTGGGAGTGGAAGAATCTCAGCGGCCGCCCGGGGCGGAAAGTATGAGATTCTGAAGAGCAGGACGTGGAGGCCGAACGAGAACGAGACCGGCAGACGGCGCAGGGCGTTTTCGACGCGGCGCCCGTCGAGTCGCAGCCCACCCGCATCGGTCCCTACGACATCGTCGGTCTCCTCGGGGAAGGCGGCGTCGGCGTCGTCTACCGCGCGCGGCATCAGACCACGGGCCAAAGCGTTGCTCTGAAGACGGTGCGCGTCCGGGCAGCCGCGCACCTTTCGAGCGTCCGGCGCGAGATCCTCGCATTGCACCGGCTCAAGCACCCGGGAATCGTGCGGTTCTGCGACGGGGGCGTGTTCGAGGGCCGGCCCTGGTACGCCATGGAGCTGCTCGACGGCTGCACGTTGCTCCAAACGATCGGCGGTAGCCAAGCCGACTACTCGACGATCCCGTCGCTCGCCTACGACCCGCCGCCACGCTCCGAGCGACGGAGCTCGCATCCGCCGCGCCTGCAGCGCCCGGCCGCCGGTGGTCACCTCGAAGAGCTGCTGACGCTGTTTCGCTTGCTGTGCGCGCCGCTCGCCTACCTGCACGGCGAGGGCATCGTCCATCGCGACATCAAGCCGTCGAACGTGTTCATTCGTCCCGACGGCACGCCGGTGCTCATGGACTTCGGTTTGGTGGGGCGCTGGCGCGGCGCGCTCGGGCGGGAGATCCTCGAGGACACTCAGACGTTCGGCGGCACCTTGGTCTACATGGCGCCCGAGCAGATCCGCGGCGAGGTCGGCGACGCGCGTAGCGACCTCTACGCGCTCGGCTGCACCATGTACGAGGCCCTCACGGGCATGCTTCCGTTCGAAGACTTCGGCTCGAGCGGGCTCGGCGCGCGCGAGGTCGGCCCCGTGCCGCCCTCCGAGATCGTCGCCGGGATCCCGAGCGGGCTCGACGATCTCGTCCTCCAGCTGCTCGAGAAGGATCCGCGCGATCGCATCGGACACGCCGACGACGTGGCGCAAGCGCTGGCGGCGCTCGGCGCTCGCGACTGGCCGCGCGAGGGCTTGCCGCGCGGCCGCGCCTACCTCTACCAGCCGCGGCTCGTCGGACGCGTGGAGGCGCTCCGCACCATGCTCGAGGGCGTCGACTCGTCGCGCAAGCTCGGCGGGCTGCTCCTGCTCGGCGGCGAGAGCGGCATCGGCAAGACCTCGCTCGCCGCGGAGGTGGCGCGTCTCGCCTACCAGCGCGAGTACGAGGTGGTCACGAGCGAGTGTCCGGCGGGAGACCCCGGCCGCGCCGAGCGCAGCTCGCCACTCGCGGCGTTTCGACCGCTGCTGCGGCACATCGTCGAGCATTGCTTGGTCGGGGGCGCGACGGTCGTCGATCGCGTCGTGGGGCCGTGGCACCGCCTGCTCGCGGGGATCGAGCCCGCCTTCCTTCAGCTTACGCCCACGCGCGAGGCGGTGGATCCCGCCGGGCTGCCCGTGCAGGCGGCGCTCGAGCGCATGCTCGGCGCGCTTTCGGAGACGATCGTGGCGTTCGCGCGCGAGAGCAACGCGCTCCTGCTCGTGATCGACGATCTGCATTGGGCCGACGGGCTCTCGCTCGCCCTGCTGGCGCGCCTCGGCACCGTGGAGACGGAACAGGCAGCCGGGCGACTCGTGCTGCTCGGCACCTACCGCACGGAGGAAGCGGGCGCGTGGCTGCTTTCGTTGCTCGAGCTCCCGCGCACGCTGCACGTCGAGCTCGACCGGCTCGGACCGAACGACGTCGGCAAGATGGTGGCGGACATGCTCGGCGTGACCGAGGCGCCGGCCGATCTCGCACGCTTCGTCGCCGAGGAGTCGGAGGGCAACCCCTTTTTCGTCGGCGAATACCTGCGAACGGCGCTCGACGCGGGCCTCCTGTACCGCGACGCCGAGGGGCGCTGGCACAAGGACGATCGCAACCCGAAGACGGCGCTGTCGCTCCCGCACACGGTGCGCGCGCTCGTCGAGCGGCGCCTCGGCGTGCTGTCGGACGGCGGACGCAGGCTCGTCGAGGTCGCGGCCGTCATCGGGCACGACATCGAGCCGGAGCTCCTGCTTTCGATCGGCGAGCAGCGCTTCTCCTTCTCCGCACCGAGCGAGCGCGACCTCCTCGCGCAGCTCGGCGATTTGAACGCGCGGCACGTGCTCGTCGAGACCACGCGCGAGACGCTCGCTTTCTCGCACGACACCCTGCGGCGAGTCGCCTACGACCGGATTGCCCCCGACGAGCGGCGCGCGCTCCACGGCCTCATCGCAGAGGCGCTCGAGATACGGAGCTCACGCTTCGGTCAGCCCGAGCGCGCGCCGATCCTCGCGTACCACTACGAGCAGGCGGGCGATGCCGAGCGCGCCCTCGACTACCTCGAGCGCGCAGGGCTCGATGCGCTTTCCCACTCGGCGGGCAAGGAGGCCGCGAGCTTCTTCCTCGAGGCGCTCAAGCTCGACGCCGAAGCGGGACTCGGGGCTTCGGCGCTGCGCCGCGCCCGCTGGGAAAGCCACGCCGGCAATGCTCTGCAGGCGGTCGGCGACCTCGAAGCCGGCAAGCGTCACCTCGAGCGGGCTGCGGCGCTGTTCGGGAGCAAGCTGTCGCAGTCGCCGCTCGGGCTCGCGCTCGACACGACGCTCGAGCTCGTGACGCAGCTTTCGCACCGCGTGCGTCCCCCGAAGCCACCGCCCGGCGTTCGCAGCCTCGAGCTCATCGACGCCGCCCGCACGCACGACCACCTCCTGCAGATCCACTACTACGAGGCGGCGGTCCTTCCGCTCGCCCACGCGTCCCTCCGCACGTTGAACCTCGCGGAGCGCGCGGGCCCGTCACCCGTGCTCGCAAGCGCCTACGCCAACGCCTTCGCCGCGCTGGCGCTGAGCCCCGGGATGCGCCGCTTCGCGCCGCGCTACTTCCAGCGCGCCGAGGAGACGCTCGCCGCGACGCCCGACGCCGCGGTCGAGTCGTACCTCTTGCTCCTGAAGGGCCTCGACCTCGCGAACCAAGGACGCTTTCGCGAAGGCGAGCCGGTGCTGCGCAAGGTCGTCGCGATCGCCGAGCGGCTCGGCTATCGCCGCCGTTGGGAGGAAGCGGTCAGCATCCTCGCCTACAACCACGGCATGCGCGGGCTCACGCGCGAGGCGCTCGACGAGGCCGAGAGCGTCTACCGCTCGTCCTTGCGCGGTGACCCGCAGACCCGCTGCTGGAGCCTCATCGAGCGGGCCCGCAGCAAGCTCGAGCTATCCCGCGTCGAGGAGGCGTGCAGCGATCTCGACGCCGCGGCGGCGCTCGCCGAGGGCCTCGGGCGCGACGAGCGCGTCTGGGTTGCGGGCCTCCAGGCGCTCGCGGAGCTCGAAGCAGGCGATGCGGCTCGCGCGGCAGTGCTCGCGGATCGGACGCTCGTCGCGATCGGCCGGCGGGTTCCGCTGGTGAGCGCCGCGGGCGCGGGCCACGCGGCGCTGGCCGAGGCGAGTCTCCGGCTCGCCGAGCGGGCGGAGGCGAGCGCGCGCGCCGAGCGCTTGTCCATCGCCGGCGCAGCGTGTCGTTCGTTGCGCCGCTTCGCCCTCACCTTCCCGCTCATGGCCGCGCACGCCGATTTTGCGGAGGCGGAGCTCCTGCGTCTCCGCGGAAAAGCCGCACGCGCGCGCTCGTCGTACGCGCGCGCCGTGGAGAACGCGGAGCGCGCGGACATGGGCCCGCTCGCGACGCGGGCACGAGCGCAGGCGCTGCTCGTCGCGTCGTGAGCAGCGCGCTCGACACTTCTGCCCGCACGGTGAAGTTTTTTCGAGCTCCGAATCGCACTGTGCAGCGGATGCAGAGCGTTGACTCGATCTGCGAAAGAAGTCACTGTTCTTCGGTATGCAGCCTTTGCCTAGCAGTCTGCGGGACGCCGCTTTGTTGTCGAGCTTGGTCACGCTCACCTTCCTGGGCAGCGCGTGCTCCGAGGCACCGAATGGCGTCGTCGACGACAACAGCGGCTCGAGCGGTTCGAGCAGCGGCACGAGTGGCTCGTCGTCTTCGAAGGGCGGCACTGGAACCGGTGCCACAGGCAGCGGCGGAGCCAGCGCGACCGGCGGCAGCGGCACGGGCGCCAAGGGCGGCACGGGCACTGGCGGTAGCGGCGGCACGGGCACCGGCGGCAGCAGCACCGGCGGCACGGGCATGAGCGCCAACGGCGGCACCGGCATGACGAGCGGCGCGACGGGCGGCTCGAGCGGCGACGGCGGCATGGGCGCCGTCGGTGCCGCTCCGCCGATGGACGATCCGAGCTGCGCCGACTTCCCCGCGCAGAACGAGCGCGCACAATACGTTCAAGAGAATCATCCGGACGAGACCAAGCGGTTCTCCGGCATGTCCACTGCCGACAAGCTCACCATCATGAGCGGCCCCTCGAGCTGCCCGAGCTTCGCCTGCTTCGATGCGCTCGGCTTGTCGAGTCAGAACATCCCGGACTTCCGCATGCGCGACGGACCGCGCGGCATCCGCGGCAACGCCGCTCAGAACGAGAGCACGCCGACGACTGCCTTCGCGGTCGCGGAAGCGCGCGCCGCGAGCTTCGACCTCGCGCTCGAATACAAGGTCGGCCAAGCGATGGCCGAGGAGATGCGCGGTCTCCGGCGCGATCTCTTGCTCGCCCCGACCATCAACACCCTCAGAAATCCGCGCTGGGCACGCGCCCAGGAGACCTACGGCGAGGATCCGGTCCTGGTCGGCGAGATGGGCGCAGCCTTCACCAAGGGCATGCAAGACGGCCCCGCCGAGGGGCAGGGCATGCCCGCCTGTCCCAAGCACTTCGTCGGCAACGACACGGACGAGAATCGCGGTGGCGGCAACACGCCCGGCGCCGTCAACGTCGTCTACCCCGACGAGCAGACGCTGCGTGAGAACTACTCACGCCCCTTCGAGATCATCGTCGAGAAGGCGGACCCGGCGTGCATCATGGCCGCCTACAACAAGGTGAACGGGACGCTCAGCAGCGAGAACCAGCACCTCTTGACGGACATCCTGCGCACCGACTGGAAATGGAAGGGCTTCACCGTCACCGACTGGTGGGCCACGGGCGATGGTCCCGGCAACGGACACGGCCCTGCAGCGCTCGCTTCGGGCCTCGATTGCGAGATGCCGACCAACGAGGCGTTCGCCGGCCTCGGCGGTGCGCAGGCCGACGGCATCAACGTCGCCGCCAAGCGCATCCTCGACGTGCGCGCCAGCTTCGGCCAGCTCACCGACGCGTACATCACGCAGCACAGCGGCAATCAGGACACGAGCTCGATCGGCAAGCACGAGGACCTCGCGCGCGAGACCGAGGAAGAGGGCGCCGTTCTCTTGAAGAACGACGGCATTTTGCCGCTCGGCAAGCAGGTCGGCTCGCTCGGCAGCGACACGATCACGTCCATCATCGTGCTCGGCCCCGATGCCAACGTCCCGGTCGCCGACACGAGCACGGGCGCGCACGGTCTCGGCGATCGCGGCAGCAGCAACAACTTCCCGACCCACGCGGTCTCGTTCCTCAAGGGCTTGCAGGACAACGCCCCCTCGGGCGTGACCGTCACCTCGAGCGGCAACCCCGGCGACGCCGCGGGCAAGGACATCGTGATCATTCCCGTCACGATGGCGCACGAGGACGAGGGCGAGGCGTACAGCGGCGGCGGCGACCGCGACAACCTGACGATCGCCGGCCCGCACCCCGTGCACTGGAGCACGAAGCCGAGCGACTTCATCAACCAGGCGCACGACGCGAACCCGAACGTGATCGTGCTGCTCGCCGTGGGCAGCGCCGTCATCGACTCGGGTTGGATGGCGAACGCGCGCGCCATCGTTCAGCCCTTCTACCCGGGGCAGGAAGGCGGTACCGCCGTCGCGAACCTGCTTTATGGAAACCTGAATTTTTCAGGCAAATTGCCTTTCACCGTCGGCACGTCGGAGGACCAGTACCCGGCGTTCGGCAATGCCGGTTCGAGCCTCACCGTCGATTACCTGCACGGCTACCGCCGCTTCGAGGCGAATGGCGACATGCCCCAATGGTGGTTCGGCTTCGGCATGAGCTACACGACCTACGAGTACTCGGACCTCAAGGTTCTCTGCACCGGCGTCGCCCAGGGCGGCCGGCTGAACGCCGAGGTGACGGTCAAGAACACGGGCACGATGGCCGGCGACGAGGTCGTGCAGGGCTACATCGGATTCCCCGCGGGCAGCCCGAATCGCCACCCGCCGAAGGAGCTCAAGTGGTTCGCGCGCGTCCACGTCGAGCCTGGCGAACAGGTCGTCGTGCCGATTTACATTCCGGCGCGCGACCTGCGCTACTACGACAGCATGGCCAAGGGCTGGGCGTTCGAGCCCGGCGCGTACAAGCTCCTCGTCGGACCGAGCGCCGATCCCGCGACGCTCGCGGCGGCGGATTTCACGCTCAACTAAGACACGCCTGCTGCTACACCGGAGACCGCTCTAACCGTGAGGTATTCGTGAATCGCTGGATCTCGTTCAGGCCGCTCCACTTGTTGCCGGCCGTCGCGCTTGCGCTCCTCTCCGCGTCGCCGAGCTTTGCGGCTGACGAGAAGGCGAAGGACGACAAGCCCGCGGACAAGCCGAAAGACGACAAGCCCGCAGCGCCTGCGGCCGAGCCCGCTCCGGCGCCGGCACCGGCAGCGCCAGCCGCCCCGGCAGCGGACGCCACCGCACCCGCCACGACGAGCGGCACCGCGTCCGTCGACGCGAGCGCGAGCACGAGCGGCGGCGTCGCCGCGGTAGCGGAGGCACCCGAGGTTTCGGACGCTGAAGGCCCCTCGCCCGAGCACGCGATCGAGACGGCGCCGGGCGCGTTTCGCTGCAGCAAGACGCCGCTCGCCGCGGGCGATCACCCCGAATACAAGGATCGCGAGTGCTACGAGGGGCGCCTCGAGAGCAAGAACGTCTACCTCTACGGCGGCCTCGAGCTCGACCTCGGCTACGCGAAATACACGTACAAGGACCAACCGCAGGGCCCGTACGAGAACTTCTACGACATGCGCGGCCGCTTCGTCGTCGGCCCGATGCTGCACCACGAGTTCGGCGACAGCGGTTACTGGGTGCGTGCCACGGGACAGATGGTCGGCTGGGTGCGCGAGCAGGCCGGGTCGCACTACCAAATCAACGTCGACGACGTGTACGGCCAGGTCGGCGGACGCGCGGGCTCTGGCCACTGGGATCTTCAGGTCGGCCGCTTCATGACCTGGCGCGTCTACCAGAAGGGGCTCGGCTACGACCTCTACACGCTCGAGGACAACGGCGCTGCGAAGGGCGGCTCGGCGGCTGCGGGCGCCGTGTACGGCGTCCACACCTACGAGGTGAACTACATCTACTACCGAAACGCGACCGTGAACGGCAACGAGCAGTTCGAGGGACGCGCGGCGCTCCACTACTTCCCGGCGCGCTTCCTCGGGTTCGAGCTAACGGGCGCCTACGGACAATCGCAAGGCGGCGCGGCGAACTCGCTC
Source organism: Polyangiaceae bacterium (assembly GCA_035558375.1). Classification (GTDB taxonomy): domain Bacteria; phylum Myxococcota_A; class Polyangia; order Polyangiales; family Polyangiaceae; genus PMG-095. The sequence goes on along the minus strand of DATMCL010000658.1, from coordinate 7,855 downwards.
GGCGGCCGTCTGGCTGCGGACTTCCACAAAGCCTTCGGCCCGGTGCTCGCTCGCGTGTCCGTCGGCGCCGAGGATCGCTTCGAGACGCAGGCCAAGCCGAAGTTCAACCAAACGGGCCTCGATGCGAACAACCAGCCCATCTACAAGGAGTGTCCGGACTGCAACGTCCGCGACTACAAGGGCTTGGGCGGGAGCGCGGTCGTCAAAGCGTTCATCGTCGAGCTCGGCGGAGGGTTCGCCAAGGGCTGGGACCTGGCGCACAGCGCCAGCGCCAACACCGTCGGAGCGCCGCGCGACCCGGCCTTGACCGGCATCCGCACGAGCTACGGCGGCTACTTGCAGCTCGATCCGGGCAAGCTCCTCATCAAACGCTCACTCATCGTCGGCGTCGGGTTGCAGCACAGCGAGTGGGTGGCGGACACCACCGACTACGAAGAGCACCTGCAGGGCGCCGCCTACATCGCGTTTCCGCTCGGCTTCAACGACGCGATGGTCAAGCTCGTCGTCTCACGCGCCGAGCTCTCCGCGTTCACGCACACGACGGCACCCGGCGAGATGCCGATCCACTACAACGAGTACGACAGCGCCATGACCGCGGCGCGCTTGCGCTTCGCGTACTACTTCTGAGCGCGGCGTCGCCCGACCCGACGACGTCAGGCGCCTCAGCTCGGCGTCCAGACCACCAACGGCGACGCCGCGGCGCGCACGAGCCACCAGGCTGAAGCGCCGTACGTCGCGCCGACGAGTACCAAGCGGAAGCCGGGTGCGATCGCTTCGGAGCGCGCCCGGTAGACGAGCGGCGCCGCCACGCAGAACGCCGCGAAGAGCAGCTGACAGACGACGCCCGCGAGCACGAGCGGCTGCAGCCCGAGCACGACGGCGAGGACGTCGTACACCCCCCAAAAGAACAATAGAATCGCGGCCATAGGGACCCAGGCGCTCGCCTTGCGCGGAAATCCGAGCGCCGCGAGCGAGCCTTCGGGGAAGAATTGGAAGGCGAAGGCGACGACCACGTTCGCGAGCCCGAGCACCAAGAGCCGCCCGGCGAGCGCGTTCGCTGCGAGCAGGCTCCCGCTCCACATGGCGCTCATGAGATCCGGCACCGCCACCATCAGCAACAACGGTGAACCGCGGTGCCGCCCCTCCGTGAGCCACAGCACGTAGAGGAACACGCCCGTGCGCCCGAACACCGAGAGCCAGAAGAAGAGCCGCAGGTCGAACACCGCGGCCACCGTATAGAAGCTCGCGATCAGAAGCGGCGCCACGCCGAGGATCGGGATCCACGGCCCGTGCTCGTCGGGGAACCCGAGCTGCCCGAGCGTCTTCCTCGGCATCAAGAAGAGCGACACGCCGAAGAGCGTCATGTACGCCGCGTACCAGAACTGGGCGGCTGCTGCGGCGCTCGGCGGACCCATCGCCGTCAAGCACGGATGCGCCGGGAGATACCCGAGCTTGAGGCTCGCACCGCAAGCGTGCATGACCGTGAAGGTCCACGCCTGGTCGAAGATGCGCGAGAAGCCGAACAGCGCCGCGCCAATGCCGCCCATCAGAAGCCAGAGCGTCTTCGGCACGGCATTCATCCACGCGACGAGCCGCACCACGCTCACGCCGACGAACAGCGTCAAAAACGCCAAAGCATCGGCGAAAACGGGATTCTTCTGCGGCACGCCGGGCCGATAGCCGTCCGCGTCGCGCGCCCGAAGCCCCGCGAACGGCTCGCCGAGCGGGTGAATGGCGCAGGGCTTCGCGGGCGACTCGAGCGCCGAAAGCACGCCGTTCACCGCGGCGCGCGCGGCTTCGTTCGCCGCCTCCATCGTCGCGAGGTTCGTGTTGGTTTGGACGTAGTCGGAGGCGACGAAGAGATTCGCCATGCCGATGGCCGCGGGAGGGCGAAGGTCCCAGCTGTCCACCAAGTTCACGAGCAGGGGCTCCGCGTTCGTCAGCAGATCGGGCTCGCCGAGACGCTGTGCTTGCTGCTTCTGGAGGCGCCGGTGCGCGCGACGCCGGCCGCCAAGCAAGCGCTCTTTCTGAACGCGCTCGGTGATGTCGTCGTCGATGTGCCAGGGCGTCGTCGGGTGGAGCATGGCTTCGCTCAAGACCTCGCCGTCGCGATTGAGCGAGCGCTTGAGCTGACGCCAAGTCTCCGCGGCGACCTCCTGGAAGTCGCAGTCCCACGCTTCCTTGCCGAGCGGCCCTGCCGGCACGTCCCACGCCGAGATATCGACGGAAAGTATGGTGCGCACGCGACCGTCGCCGAATTCGGAAGCCGGGAAATCGGGCCAAAATTGCGACTGGGAAATGCTCGTGAGCGCCCAGGGCGAGTCCACGTGGTTGATGTGACCGCGCGCGATCGGGACTTCGGCCGTGAGGTAGAACTGGATGCCGTTCATCCATTCGACCTGCTGCGTGCCGAGCACCTCCACGCCGGAGAGCTTCGGTGCAAGCTCCACGAGCTCGGGTTGCCGCGTGACGAGGTCGGCCATCACCTCCACGGGGAGCGCGAGGATGAAATGGTCGGCCTCGATGCGGCGCGTCTCGACCGGCGGCGGGGTGGCGCGCAGGGCTTCGGCGGCGCGCACCTCCTCGGCGCGGCGCTCGCGAGCCGCCAGCCGCCAGCTGTCGTGACGTGCCTCACAGCGCGCCCGCTCGAGCGCCGGAGAATCCGCGTGATCCTGCGTATCGAGCGGCGCCGCGACGTTCGCGAGGAGCGCGCTTTGCGGCTCGACGGGCGCCGGTGCCGCCGCCGACCGGAGGATGACGGCCCGCACAGTGCGCGCCTCGCGGTCGAGCTCGACGTGGTCGAGCTCCCAGCCGAGCTCGTACGCGACCCCAAGGCGTCCGGTGAGGTGCGCGACCCACGGGTCGATCCACACGTCGTTCGTGGGCCCGTCGAGAATGCGATCGGTGGGGCGCGCGCCGGTGAAGAGGTCGATCAGGAGCTGAATGCCGACCTGGCCTACCGTGCGGGCGTTGGCCTTCTCGGCCTTGCTCGCGACGAGGTTCCGCGTGACGCCGATCACGAGCAGACGCTGAAACGCCTCCGAGCGGTTCGAGGCATCGACGTAGTCCCACCACGCGCGCTTCTCGAGCTCGTCGATGCGGCGCGCCTCGCAGGAGGTGATGATGCGCCAGAGCTGCCACGCGATGAAGATGAGATCGTCGCTCGTGATGCCCATGTCGCCGAGCGCGGCGATGTAGCGAAGGAGCGCCCCGAGCTCCTTCAGGTTCTTCGGACGATGCGCCGGGAGCGTGAAGGTCGGCGCGTCGTCGAACGCGAAGGTCATCGTGTCGACAGCGTGCAGGTGGTCGGCCACGCTCGACCCGTCACCCACGGGGATGCGGGCCATGGTGTCGGGCAGGTGGACGTAGAAGCCCGGGAAGAAGCGGAAACCGTGCTCGCCGGGCAGCGGCCGGCGGTCCCCGGCCGCAGTGGTCGGCAGGCGGGTGCTGCGTGCCTTGCCGCCCGGAACGGCGCGCTTCTCGAAGACCGAGACGGCGATGCCGCGCTCGCCGAGCTCGTGTGCCGCGCTCAGGCCCGCGACCCCGCCCCCTACGATCGCAACGGTGCCCCGTCCGTTCGCTGCCACGAGGTATAATGTTACCACGTCCCCCCGTGCCTGATTTTACCTGCCAAGAATGCGGCCGCCGCTTCGAGATCAACGAGCAGACGCTCGCGAAGTACCCGGGCTGGAAGCCGAAGATGTGCATGCGCTGCAAGCAGCCATCGAGAAACGCCAAGAACGCGTCGCGCCGCCTGATCGCCTCCATCAGGGAGGAGAACCTCACGACCGCGGAAGTCCTCCAGAAGTACCAGGGCGGCCCGAAGACCGGCGTCTTCACCGACGGCTCCGCCGATCCGAACCCCGGCCCCGGCGGCTGGGGCGTCGTCCACGTCTCTAACGACCGCATCGTCACGGAAGAGTGGGGCCACGAGCCCGCGACCACCTCCAACCGCATGGAGCTCCTCGCGCTGATGGCGGCGTGCCGCATCGTGCCCGCGGGCACGCCCCTCATCGTCTACAGCGACAGCCAGCTCTGCGTGAACACCTTCAACGAATGGGCGCCCGCGTGGGAAGCGCGCGGCTGGAAGCGCAAGGGCGGCGAGATCAAAAACCTCGATCTCGTGCAAGAGCTCTACGGCACGCTCAAGAAGCGCCCTGAGCTCGAGCTCCAGTGGATCAAGGCGCACGCGGGGAACCGCTGGAACGAGTACGCGGACTCGCTGGCGACGGCGTACCGGCGGGAGACGCGGTAGGGCGCGGGGCAGCGGCCGGCGGCACGTTCAGCGCACAAGATCGCGAGCCCGCGCCAGAAACGCGAGGAGGTCGCCCGGCCCTGCCAGAGCCGCGTCGTAGACGCGGCTCATGTCGAGCGACTCGTACGCGTGGGCGACGACGTTGCGAAAGCCTGCGGCCTTCGTCAGGCGCTCGGCGAGCTCTGCCTCGAGGTGACCTGCCCGCGCCAGCCGCACGAAAGCGTCGCCGTACCCGTTCGGTGCGCCAAGCTTCAGGCGCACGCAGAGCGAGACGGCGAGGTCGATCACGATCTGTACCGCGAGCCAGAGGTGAAGGACGACCGCGTCGGAGGCGTCGGTAGACGGCTGGAGCAGCTCGCGCGCGGCAGGTAAGCGCTCGGCAACGCGGGCAAGGTGCCGCTCGACGGCGGAGACGCGCTCGGCGAGTACAGCTCGATCCACGGTCGTCATCCGAGGCGCTCCAGCACCGCTTCGTAGCCTGCGCGGAGGGTCGGTTCGGCGTCGAGCCAGAACGTGATCGCGGCGACTGCAAAGGCTTCATGGGCCCCGGGCTCGCGCTCCAGAACGAGCTCGCCCTCCCTGGCGGCACGGTAGCGCAAGAGTCCGCCTGCCCGCGACAAGTCCGCGACATCAACGGCGTCAGATCCGACCATCTTCACCAGCGCGGCGCGCAGCGCGAGCTCGTCCAGGGTCGCGCCGGCCAAGTACGCGAAATCCCAGTCCGACTGCGCATGCGCCTCACCGCGCGCGCGGGAGCCGTGGAGGAGCAAGAGCTCGAGCTCCGGAAACGCCCGCATTAGTTCGCCGCGGTCGACCTCTAGCACCCATCTATCCTAGATCGCCTAAAAGGGCTGCGCACGGCAGGATTCGACCCGCCGACCCCTAGACCCCCTGCCTAGAGCTTGTTCGCCGCGATGTTCGCGAGCTCGCTGCGCTCGCCCTTCGACATCACGATGTGGCCGACCATGCTCTCTCCGCGCAGGCGGTCGGAGCAGAAGGAGAGGCCGTTCGTGGAAGCGTCGACATACGGGTTGTCGATCTGGAAGGGGTCGCCGGTGAGGACGATCTTCGTGCCCTCGCCGCAGCGGGTGATGACGGTTTTTACTTCGTGAGGGGTGAGGTTCTGGGCCTCGTCCACGATCACGAATTGTGACGGGAGGCTGCGGCCGCGGATGTAGGTGAGCGGCTCGACCTGGAGCTGGCCGCTCGCGAAGGGATCCTCGAAGCCGCGCATACCCTTGCGCTTGCCGCCCGCTACCAGCAAGAACTCGAGGTTGTCGTAGATGGGCTGCATCCACGGGTTGAGTTTCTGGTCGAGATCGCCGGGCAAAAAGCCGATGTCGCGTCCGAGTGGCATCACGGGACGGCTCACGAGTAGGCGCGAGAAAGCGCCCTCTTCGATGGTGCGCTTCACACCGGCGGCGAGCGCGAGCAGCGTCTTGCCGGTGCCCGCCTTGCCGATGAGAGTGACGAGGCGGACGGAGTCGTCGAGGAGGAGGTCGAGGGCGAACGCTTGCTCGCGATTGCGCGCCTTGATGCCGACGACGGGCTCGCGCGGGGTCTTGAGCGCGCGGATCTCGCCCTTGTCGGCGTGGAAGCGGCCGAGGGCCGTGCGGGGGCGCGCAGCGTCGTCGCGCAACATGACGCACACGTTGGCGTAGAGCTTCTCGCCGGGTGGCGGCGGGATGGCTCCGTCGGCGAAGAATTTGTCGAAGTCGGCAGCGCTGACGGCGAGCTCCACGATGCCGGTTTCGAGGCGTTCGGCGTCGACCGCCTGGTTCTCGTAGGCTTCGGTCTTGAGCCCGAGCGCATCCGCCTGGATGCGCAGGTTCACGTCCATCGTGACGAAGATCGTCTGCTTCTCGGGCGTGGCGTCGCGCAGGATCAGTGCGGTCGAGATGATGGCGTGGTCGCCGGAGCTCGGGTTCAGCGCGATCGCGAGCTCCGGACGCTTCTCGGGCACGTAGACGCGGAGCGAGCCGCCCTCACCCACGGGGACGCCTTGCGAAAGCGATCCACCGGCTTCACGCAGCGCGTCGAGCAGCCGGACGACCGCGCGGGCGTTGCGGCCCCGCTCGTTCGACTCGCGCTTGAACTGGTCAATCTCCTCGATCACGTAGATCGGGAGAATCAGATCATTGTCCTCGAACTTCTTGATGGCGTGCGGGTCGTGGAGCAGGACATTCGTGTCGAGAACATACGTTTTCTTCATCGGGAAGGCCGGCGCGGCTGAGTCCCCTCTGCCGGAGCCGCACCGCGGATACCGCCATACGGCGCCCCCGGCAATTGAGATCGGTCGAGCGGAGCCGGCCGCGCCGGGAGGGCCGGATTTTCCCTGAAGCATCGCCACGGGTTACAGTCCGTGCGTGGTCCCCACCGCCCGGAGCTTTTGGCTCGGCGCCGCCGCGATTGCCTACGTCGGCGTGGCGGGCTCGCTCGTCGCGCGGAGCCCCGGGCCCTGGCTCGCCGCCGCGGTCTTCGTGCTCCTCACCGTCGTCACGTGGCGCAAGACCGAGCCGCGCGCCGAGCGGGGCGCGAGTGTCGTGCGGGCCACGGTGTGGGGGCTGTCGCTCTGGGTGACGGCGCGGGTCGGACCGCTCGGCAACGCCGCGCTCGACGCCGCCGCGAACGCCGGCATCGGCACCACCGCCGTGGCGAGCTTGGTCGCTCTCGCGCGCATCGAGGGTCCGGGCGGCATGCTCGTGGCGCCGCGCGCGACGCGGTCGCTGGATGCGGCGACGCTCGCGGGCTTTCTGTGGGCGATGGCGACCGCGCTGCCGCTCACCTACGCGCTATTGCCGGGTTATCGCGTCGTGCTCGATCCGCTCGCGATCGATTACGCGACGACCAGCGCCGCGGCGGCAACGCTCATCCTCGCGGTGGCCGCGGCGTACCGCTTGCGCGTGCTCCGGCGCTTCGAGCTCGGCGTGGGCGATCGGGCAGCCGGCGCGCTCGCGCTCTCGATCACGGCGTTCGCGGTGGCAGTGCCGGCGGCGGCGCTCGACGTCGCGGCGCCGGATCGCGTGCTCCCCGTTGCGGTCGGCGTCGGCGCCGCACTCGCAACGTGGGCCGCGACGATCGCCGAGCCCACCACCGTCTCGAGCGCTCTGCGCGGGATTTTGGCCGTGATGATCCTCGGGACGCCCGTCATGCTCGCGGCAGCGGTTTCGGCGCGCGAAGCGCCCCAGCATGCGGGCGCCATCGTGCTCGGCTCGTCCGCGCTCGCCATCATCGTGGGACTCTTGGCGCGGGCCGTGGCGCGGCCGCTCGGACCCGAGCAATCACGCTGGCTCCAGGCGATCGACGCCGCGTGCAAGGGCGCGCTCCAGCCCGAGCCGGACGCCGCGCTCACCGCGGCGCTGTATGCGCTCGATCAGGTTACCGAGACGGGGAACGCCCACGCCGAGATCTGGCGCACTCATCCCGGCGAGGTGCTGCGCGTCGACGTCGCGGGTTACCTGCACATCGAGCCCGGGGAGGCGCCCGAGCGCATCTTCGACGTGGCGCTCGCGGAGCCGGAGCGAACGCTGCGCGTCGATGCGCTGCGCGAGGTCGAGGTGCGGCGTCCCGACGTGCGCGGGCTCATCGCCTGGTTCGATG
>DATMCL010000657.1:0-7307 GCA_035558375.1 Polyangiaceae bacterium | reverse complement strand
ATCTGGGCCCCCAGCGTGAGACTCCGGCTCACATCCGCCCACCAGGACCACCGGGTGGACCACCGCCTCCGCGAAAGCCGTCGCATTGGTTCTCGGGGCCTTCGTGCATCATGCAAGTCCACTCGTGCGTCGACGGATCGCACTCGCAGCCGTCGAACTGGCCGCTGCCGATGCAGTTGCTGCCGTCCGCGCAGCCGGCGACCGAGCAGTCGAGGTTCGGCGGCGGACAGCTCGGATCGCTACACCGATTGCCGTAGCAGCACGCCGGATCGCCGTCGCATCCGGGTGGGCATTGCGCGCCCGCGTAGCAGGTCGTCCCGCTCGGGCACTGCTCGTCCGAGGTGCAGTCGTTGTACGGCGCACACCACGTGCAGCCGTTGCGCGGGAGCGCGCTGAAGTTGTCGCGACAGTGCATGAACGCCGGACACGGCGCGCACACCTGGTCCGTGCACACGTTCGACGTGACGCAGTCGTCGTCCTTCGCGCACGACTCGCCCGTGGCGTGCCGCACGGCGGCAACGTCATGAAAAAGCTCGTGATTTTGGAGGCACGCCGTCGCGGCGAGGGCGATGGCCAGGCAGGAGGCGCGCGTCAGCATGGCGGTGCCGGGGAGTGAATCAGAGATCAGGGCCGCGACGCTCGAAAAACGGCTCAGCGCCGAGTTTCGGGCGTGAGCCGGTTTGTCCCACTCGGGGCCCACAGCTATTGATGAGATCGCGTCGTTCGTCGAACGCGCTGAGCCATGGCCGCTGATGGCGAAGACCCAGAGATTCTTACGGCACGCGCGAGCGGAGCCGGTGCAGCTCGAACCCGCGGCGCCGATCTCGGTGAGCGAGCTCGTCGATCGCATCGGGCGCGGCGATCGGTGGGCGGAGGAGGCGTTCTACCGGCGTCACATCGGCCTCGTACAAGCGACCGTTCGGCGCCTGCTCGGCCGGAGCGCGGAGGCCGAGGACGTCGTGCAGGACGCGTTCGTCACGGCGTTCGAGATCTGGGACCAGCTTCGCGAGCCGGAGCACGCGAAGAATTGGCTGCTCACGATCGCCGTGCGCAAGGTGCATCGCCGCTTTCGGCGCCGGCGGCTCATGCGCCTGCTCGGCCTCGATCAGCCGACGGACGACGCGACGCTCGAAACCCTCGCGCGCCCGGATCTCGGCGGCGAAGCGCGCGCGGAGCTCGCGCTCTTGGATCGCGCGCTTCGCAACGTGCCGGCCGAAGCGCGCATCGCCTGGATGCTGCGTCACGTCGAGGGTTCGAGTCTCGAAGAGGTGGCCGCGCTCTGCGAGTGCTCGCTGGCCACGGCCAAACGCCGCATCGCCGCTGCGCACGCGAGAGTGAGCGAGCACGTCGCGCTCCCGGAGCTTTCGCATGAGTAAGCTCCGTGCCCCGCTCAGGATGAAGCTCGACGATCTGCCGAGCGAGGAAGAGATCCAGCGCATTTGGCTCCGGGTGCAGAAGCGGCGCGCGCGGCGCCAAGCTCGGCGCGAGCTCCGTCCCGCGATTTGGGTCGGCGCCGGGTTCGTGGCCGCCTGTGCGGTCTTGCTGGTCCTCGCCTGGGTGCGGCCAGCGTCGAACACAGGTCCGCTGACGACGGGCGGGCACGCGCTCGCCCAGGTGGCCGGCGACGCGACGAACGCGGGCTTGCTCGAGCTTTCGGACGGCTCGCGGATCGTGGTCGATCCGGGCGCCCGGCTCGAGGTTCTCGACAACTCGTCGCGCGCGTTCGGGGTAGCGCTGCGCACGGGGCGAGCCGCGTTCGACGTGCGCCCGGGCGGGCCGCGGCGCTGGACCATCGAAGCGGGGCTCGCGACGGTCGAAGTCGTGGGAACGCGCTTCACGGTGGCGCGGACTCCCGGCTCGGTCGACGTTTCGGTCGAGCGAGGGGTCGTCGTCGTGCGCGGCGAGCGCGTGCCGGATCGCGTGCGCAAGCTCACGGCCGGAGAGCGGCTCGTCGTCTCGGAGCCGCACGCCGCGCGCGGGACGACGGAGCCGGCACCTCCGACCGAGAAAGAGCCGGTGGCGAACGCCCCCGCGCCCACGGAGGCGCCCGCTGGCGAGCCGAGACGGCCCGGCCCGAGCTCGTCGGGGAACGCAGCGAGCGTGGCGTCCGCGACACCACTTGGTTTCGACGAGCTCATCGCTCAGGCGGATGCGGCGCGGCGGCGCGGGGATCTGCGCGGCGCGGAGAACCTGCTCGAGAGCGCCCTCGCCGGCGCCCCGGACCGCAAGCGGGCGGCGCTGGCGGCGTTCACGCTCGGTAAGCTCGAGCTCGACGGCCTCGGAAACGCGAGCCGCGCGGCCGCCGCCTTCTCGCGCGCGGTGAGCCTCGGGCCGCCGGATGCGATCGCGGAGGATGCGCTCGCGCGTTTGGTGGAAGCCGAAGGTGCGGCCGGTCAGATCGAGAAAGCGCGCGCCGACGCGCTCGAGTACCAGAAGCGCTACCCGAATGGGCGCCGAGCGTATGCTGTCGGTCGGTGGCTCGCTCGGCCCTGAGCTTCTTGGTCTTCGGATGGCTGACGCTGCTCCCGGCAGCGCGTGCATCGGCGGAGGAAGCACCGAGGTCGGTGCTGCTCGCCATCGAGGATTGCCCCGGCGGAACGCTGAAGCTCGCTGACGCCTATCAAGCGGCGCGTCTCGAGCTCGAGCAAGCGGGCATCGCGAGCGCTCCGCGCGAGGCCGGTGCGAGCGAGGCACAAGGAGAGCTCACCGCGAGCTTGCGCTGCGACCGCGGTGTCGAGGCCACGTTGCGGCTACGCGTGAGCGGCGACCCGAGCAGCGCCAGTCGCGTGATCTCGCTCAACGACGCGAACCCGAAGGATCGGCCGCGGCTGCTCGGCCTGGCGCTCGCGGAGCTCGTCCGCTCGGATTGGTCGGATCTCGTCGAGCGAAGTCGCGCGCCCGCGGCCGGCGCTGCGAAGCCAGCGGACGCGACGCCCTCCCGTGCGCCGGCCGAGGCCGCGCCTTCGGTGGCGGCATCGAACCGCTCGTCGGCGGGCGCCGCGGGTGACTCCGGTGCACGCGAGCCATCGGCCGCGGGCGCAGGCGGCGAGCCGTCGCGCCTCGCGCTCACGGCGGACGCGCTTGCGCGCTGGTTCACGGCGGCCCCCGCTATCACGCTCGGCGCGGCGTTCGGCCTCGAGCGCGGATGGTTCTCGGTTGGGATCGAGGGGGTTGCGGGCCGTCGCACCGTCACGCGCGGCGCCACCAACTACGGCTTGGGCGCGGCAACGCTCGGGGCGGCGGTGCTCCGCGCCGTCTCGCGGCGGGGACGCCTGACGCTCGGGCCGAAGGTCGCGCTCGGCGGAACCTGGGCGACCGGCGAGAGCAGCGACACCGGCGTCGTCGCGAGTGGCACGGGCGGCCTCTACGCCGACGCTCGCATCGAGGCGACCGGGGCCGTCCGCGTCGGCTCGATCGAGCTCGGTGCGCGCCTCAGCGGCGGTCGCGCCGCGGGGCTTTCTCTCAAGGACGACGGCGACGTGATCGGCGCGACGGGCGGCTGGTTTCTCGGCGGCGCCCTTGGCGTGCGTTGGTAGCGCGACAGGCGGCGTGCAGTTGCGTCGATCAGCGACGAACCGGCGCGCCTCAGTTGCAACCGTCGACGTTCGGGACCGGGACGCCCTTGGCGACGAAGCGCGTTGCGGTGGGAAGCTCGGTGCCCTTGCGGAAGTAGAGGGTGAAGTCGAAATCAATCGCACAGTGGTCCGGCGCCGTGAACGTGACGGTGCCTTCGCCTCCCATGGCAAGGGTGCGGCTCGTAAGGTTATAGAGCTGGGAACACGGGAAGTCGCTCATCCCACCCTCGGCCGCAAAGCCTTCTGGGGTGTCGACCGGGAAGACCGGCGGCTCGTGGATGGTCGAGAAACCGAACGTCGTGCAGTCGAGCATCGCGTCGGAGCGCACGATCGTCATCCGGTCGTACTCCTCCAAGCGGTTGAAGATGACGCTGTACGTGACCCCTGCCTCCTCCGGCGGTGGCAAGCAGCAGACGTAGTGTGCGCCCGCGGAGCACGCCGCGTCAGCGCAAGCCGGATCTGCCGCCGAGGCCTCGTCGTTTTGGATGATGAGCTCGAGGTTGTCGCGCGAGGGGTAGTAGCAAGCCGTGGGCGGTGCATCGTCGCAGCAGCCACAACCGCAGGCGACGTACTCGGCGCATGCGGCGGGTGAGCCCGCGGCTCCCACCGAGCCGTCGCCGGCACTCTCCCCGCGGCCAGCGTTGCCCGCCATGGGGCTGGCCGAGCCTCCGGCGCCCGCCGCCGCGCCAGCGCCGCCCACCATGCCCGACGCGCCGGCACCGCCCGCCGTCATGGAGAAACCGCCACTTGCCGACTCGCGCCCCCCCTCGCCGAAAGGCATGCCGGCGCTCGCCACGGCGCCACCGCTCGCGCCGCTACCGGCGCCACCGTTCGTTTCACTTCCGCCGCGCGCTCCCACTCCGGCGACGCTATCCGTACCGCTCGAGCTCGCGCCGCCCAGTTCTTCCGGCTGTCCGTTGCCCGACGTGTGCGCTTTCCCGCAAGCGAGAAAGAATCCAGCGACGCACCATGCGGCGAAGCGCACGCGCGAAGCGTAGCGCAAAGGGGCAGCAAATGCGACCAACTCCAGCAACTCCGCGCGAATGGACGCGCGAGCGCAAGCAGATTTCACAACGCGCGAGAGAGCGTCGGGCGGTGGGCGCGCGCGTGACGAGTGTCGCGCAAACGTCGTCTAGGTATTTCCAACAATTGACGTACCGTCCGCCGCGTCACGCGCAGGGAGCGTGCAGCGTCAGCGCCGTGGCAAGACGCCTCATCCGGCGTGTTGCCATCGGCGCGCTAGCTTGCCTCGATGAGGCGAGCTGCCTCTGCGTCAATCGCAGCGTCGGTCGAACACGCACCGCGTACGTCCCGTTGGCTTCCTCGTGGGCCAGTTCTACCGTCGGTGCGGGTCGTCGCGCCTCGTGACGTGTCGCGGCTTCCTTTTTGCTAGCGGGCGCCACGTGCGCGCGGCGACGTCCCGGCCATCGAACACGAGCGTGGAGGCGATGGCCGCCGCCCCGGAGGCCGGCATCTGGCGACGGATGCTGCGTGCGTTTCGGCACGTTTTCCGGTCCGAAATCGGCGGCACGTTTCGGCTGCTGCTCGCCATCATGCTCGGGCTTCTGCTCGGCATCAACGCGCTCAACGTCGTGAACAGCTACGTCGGGCGCGACCTGATGACGGCGGTGGAGCAGCACGACATGCAAAGCTTCGCTTCGAACGCGCTGGCGTGGCTCGGCGTTTTCGCAGGTCTCACCGTCGCGGCGGTCATCTTGCGTTTCTGTGAGGAGCGCTTGGCGCTGCTCTGGCGTGACTGGCTGACGCGCTCGCTCGTCGGCCGCTACCTGGAGGGTGGCGCGTACTTGCGGATGAAGGAGCGCGGCGATCTCGGCAATCCCGACCAGCGCATCACCGACGACGTGCGGGCGTTCACGGCGACGACCATCTCCTTCACGCTCATGTTGGTCAACGCGACGCTGGTCGTGATCGCGTTCTCCGGCGTTCTCTGGTCGATCAGCCCCACCTTGTTCGTGCTTGCCGTCGTCTATGCTGCGCTCGGCTCCGCGCTGACGGTCGCTCTCGGCCGTCCCCTCGTACGCCTCAACTACGACCAATCCGATCGCGAGGCGAGCTTTCGCGCCGAGCTGGTCCACGCCGGCGAGAATGCCGAATCGGTGGCTCTGCTCAAGCTCGAGGGCAGGCTCGAGACGCGCCTTTCGAGTCGGCTCGACGCGCTCGTCCTCAACATGAAGCGCATCGTCGCGGTGAACCGCAGCGTCGGCTTCTTTGCGACGGGCTACGGCTACGGCATCCAGCTCCTTCCGCCCCTGATCGTGGGGCCGCTGTTCATGAAGGGCAAAGTCGATTTCGGCGTCGTCACGCAATCCGCGATGGCGTTCGCGCAGCTGCTCGGCGCTTTCTCGCTGATCGTGAATCAGTTTGGATCCATCTCGTCGTACGCGGCATCGCTCGCGCGCCTCGGAAGCTTCTCGTCGGCGCTCGACGCGCCGCGTCCGTCGACCGACGGTGTTGCGGAGCGCGCTGGCGGTCGCGAGCGCCTCGTTTTCGACGACCTCACGCTCTTGTCGCGCGTCGGGGACGAGTGCCTCGTTTCTCACCTCGGGCTTTCGGTCGATGCGGGGACGCGCTTGCTCGTTACCGGGACGGAGGAGGCACGGCGCGCGCTGTTTCGTGCCACGGCGCTCGGGCCGAGCGCCTCCGGCAGCGGCCGCGTGTTGATGCCGGGTCCCGAGCGCGTCCTCTTCCTGCCCGAGCGCCCTTACGTTCCTCCGTCGACGCTGCGTGAGCTCATCGTGCGCAGTGGACAGGAGCGCGCCGTTAGCGACCACGACATCGCGACCGTGCTCAAGGAGCTCGAGCTCGAAACGGCGCTCAGCCGCGTGGGCGGACTCGACGTCGAGCGGGACTTCAGCCACGTGCTCTCGCTCGGCGAGCAGCAGCTCCTTGCCGTCGCGCGCGTGATCCTGGCGGCTCCGGCCTTCGTCGTCCTGCACAATCCGGGGACGACGCTGGCGCCGGAGCAGCTCGAGCTCGCGCTCGCCCGGCTGGGCGAGGCGGGCGTCACGTACCTCACGCTCGGAGGCCTCGACGCGCCGCTCGATGCCTACGACGGCGTGCTCGAGCTCCATGCCGGAGGCGCGTGGGGCTTCCGTCGCGACTCGAAGCTGCCGAGCCGCCCGCGCTCCCAGCCGTTCTATTCACGCTAGCGGTGTGAAGGGAGACAGCACCCGACGAACGTCGTGGCAGAAGGATCGATCGACGTGGGTGAGCCCGTCGTGACGACGAGCCGCTCACCGAACTGGGCCGCGACTGCGCCCTTGCGTTTCTCGGGCAGGGACGTGAGCGTTGACCAGTCGTCGTGCGTGGGGTCGTAGGCGAGCACGTCGTCGCTTGGCATCACGCCCGGCACCGAGCCCCCGACGACCAGGATGCGGCCGTCCGCGAGCGTCGCTGTGGAGGCGCCGATCTCCGAGCGTGCGCCGAGGATCGGTGCGCGCGAGCTCCACGTGTTCGTCGCGGGGTCAAAGGCGTCGACTTCGGCTAGATCGCCTTCCGCCTCGTCCCAGCTGAGGCGCCCGGCGATGGCGTAGAAGCGGCCGCCGGCCGCTGCGCCGCCGCCATGGTTTCTGCCCCCCGGGAGCGGTGTTGCCTCCGTCCAGGTTGCGGGCCCGAAGAGATCCCAGACGTGGTGGACCGTGGCGTCGGTATTGCCGTCCGGCCCGAGGCCGCCCGCGAGGTGCAAGTTGGTACCGAGCAGCGCCCAAGCGA
>DATMCL010000656.1:0-41994 GCA_035558375.1 Polyangiaceae bacterium | reverse complement strand
ACGACGACGTTCTGCGAGCGCGCGTCGACCGCGCCGATCGGAAAGAGGTACACCGTCGGTACGAAGGGCAGCCGCTGCCGCTGCCGGAGGCTGCGGCGGCTCATGAGCGCGAGCACGACGGCGAGGACGAGCGCACCGATCTCGACCACCAAGAGCCAAGTCGGCTGAATCGAGACGGGACTTTCGAGCTTGCCGTAACCGAGCTTGACTGCGTAGACGAAGCCGGCGACCGAGAGCGCGGACAGCAGCGCCCACCCGATGGCGGCGACGGGAAGCGGCTGCGCGGCGACGAGCAGCGGCGCGGGTGCACCGCGTCCACGCGTCGACTCGACGAAGCGTTCCTGAATGGGACGCGCGAGGCTGAAGAAGTCGATGCGCTTCATGGGCCTGGTTTCAGCCTGAACTTAGACGATTCGGGCCGATTGGGCGGACTTTTGCCGGGCCCGCCCGGCGCCAAGGCTACGAGGTGCACCGTTTCCGGCCAAATTTGGCGGTGGCAGCGGCCGAGCCGGGGCTTTGGCTATGCTGCCCGCCGCATGCGGGAGCTCGACTTCATCGTGATTGGCGGCGGCAGTGGGGGGCTCGCCGCGGCCCGCCGAGCGGCTCGCTACGGGGCCAGGGCGCTGGTCGTCGAGGCCGGCGCGCTCGGCGGGACCTGCGTCAACGTGGGCTGCGTGCCGAAAAAGCTCAGCTGGCACGCCGCGACGCTCGCGGACTCCTTGCGTGATGCGCCCGACTACGGCTTCGACCTCGAGCCGAAGGGGTTCGATCTCGCGCGGCTGCGCCGAGCGCGTGACGCCTACGTCGAGCGGCTGCGCGGCATCTACGCCGCGAACCTCGAGCGTGACGGCGTCGAACGCGTCTCCGGCTGGGCAACGCTGCTCGACGCGCACACCATCGACGTGGCGGGTGCGCGCTTTCGGGCGCCGCACGTCCTCGTCGCGACAGGCGGTCGACCGCACCGGCCCCCGATCCCGGGCGGTGAGCTCGGGCTCACGTCGGACGGCTTCTTCGAGCTCGAGCGACTCCCCGAGCGACCGATCATCGTCGGATCCGGGTACATCGCCGTCGAGCTCGGCGGGATCTTCCAGGCGCTCGGCTCGAAGGTCACGCTCGTTGCGCGTGGCGAAGAGCTCTTGCGCTACTTCGACCCGATGTTGCGCGCGGGGCTCGTCGAGGAGCTCGAGCATGCCGGGGCGAGCGTCGTTCGGGGCTTCGTGTCGGAGCGCGCCGAAAAGGAGGGCGACGGCTTCGTGCTGCGCGCTGCCGACGGCCGGTTCCTGCGCGGGGACTGCCTGCTGTGGGCGATTGGGCGCGACCCCGCGACGAACGGCATGGGGCTCGAGGCGGCGGGCGTGACGCTCGACGCCGAGGGCTTCGTGCTCGTCGACGATTACCAGAACACCAACGTCCCGGGCGTCTATGCGCTCGGTGACGTGATTGGAGGCGATCGCATGCTGACGCCCGTGGCGATCGCCGCGGGGCGTCGCCTTTCGGATCGTCTGTTCGGGGGCGATCCGGCGGCGCGCCTGGACTACAGGGACATCCCGAGCGTCGTGTTCAGTCACCCGCCAGTCGGCACCGTCGGCTTGAGCGAGCCCGCGGCGCGCGAGCTGTTCGGCGACGCGGACGTTCGCGTCTACACGACCGCGTTCACGAGCCTCTATCACGGTGTCACGACGCGCAAGACGCGCTCGCGCATGAAGCTCGTGGTGCGCGGGCCCGAAGAGCGGGTGGTCGGCATTCACGTCATCGGCCACGGCGCGGACGAGCTTCTTCAAGGGTTCGCGGTAGCCCTCAAGGTCGGCGCGACGAAGGCGGACTTCGATCGCACGGTGGCGATCCACCCGACGGCTGCCGAAGAGCTCGTCACGCTGCGCTGAGCGCGTCGCGCCGTTCTGCGGCTAGAGCAGGCCGGCTTCCGTCAAGAAACGCCGCTCGACGCCCGCGTAGTCGACCCGCACGTCGAGCCGCGCGAGCACGGAGTAGAAGCCGAACTGCAAGCGATTCAGGAACAGCATCGCCGGGGGGAGCATGACGAAGCTGCCGTCCTTCGCCCAAAACAGGCGCTTGAGCTCGCGCAGATCGTTGACCAGGCTCGTCGTGTAGGTGCGCGTGATGTGAAAGGGCGAGCCGAACATCGGCTCGAAGCAGCGCCGCGAGTAGGCGACGGCGCGCGTCCCGTATTCGCCGCCGCGCGTTCCGAGCAGCACGGCAGTATTCGCAGCGAACCCCGGCTCGTCCTTGTGCAGCGCGGCGATGTGCATGGCGCGCGCCGTGGGCAGGCGCTCGGCGCTGATGGGCTGGACGCAGCCGAAGTCGAGAAAGGTGATCTTGCCGTCGGGCCCGAAGAGGTAATTGCCCGGATGAGGATCGGCGTTGAACATGCCGCCGACCAGGTTGCCCTTGAACACGAAGCGCCAGAGCGTCTCGGCCCAGCGCTCGCGCTCCTCCGCGCTCTCGGCCATCGCCGCTTCGAACGAGAGGCCTTCCACGAGCTCGCTCGTGAGCACGCGCCGGCTCGAGCGCTGGGCGATCACCTCCGGGATGCGAATCGTCGGATCCCCGGCGTGCAGGCGCGAGAACTGGCCTTGGCGCTCGGCCTCGAGCTCGTAGTCGAGCTCCTCGCGAAAGCGCGCAGCGACCTCGTCGTAGGCGGCCTTGGCGTTGACGCCCTTGGGGCCGAGCGTCGTCACGAGCCCCTCCATCACGCTCGCGTTCTCGAGATCGCTCTCCACCGCGCTCTCGATGCCGGGGTGCTGCACCTTCACCGCGACGGCGCGACCGTCCTCGAGCGTGGCGCGATGCACCTGCCCGATCGAGGCGCTCGCGAAAGGGCGCTCGTCGAAGCTCGCGAACAGGCGCTCGAGCGGCGCGCCGAGCTCCTCCTCGATCACGCGGCGGACCGCTTCGGGCGCCGAGCGTGGCGCTGCGTCGCGGAGCTTGCCGAGCGCGCGCTCGTAGCTTTCGCGCTGCGCTTCCGGAATGATTCCGTCGACGTAGCTCAGGGTCTGGCCGACTTTGGCGGCCAGGCCACGCAGCGTGCCGAGCACCTCGGCCGCGTAGTCCGCGGCTCCGGCGCCGCTCTTCGACAAGAGGAGCCCGGCGCCCGCGCGCGCACCGACCCCGGCCAGACGCACCACGCGTCCGAGTCGTCCGGTCGGAATCGAGTCATCGCGCGCCACGGTAGCCAGGGATCCTAGTGCGCCCCCGCGCCATGGCAACGCCGCCCCCCCCCGGGGAGCGGCTACTCGCCGGGCGTCAGGTCGACCGCGCCGGGAGGCGGCGCGACGATGGCCGAAGGCGAACGGTGCGGGCGCGGCAGCTGATGCGCCGGGTCGTACACGCGAGCCGGCGGCTCCTTGATGTCCCAGACCAGGCCGAGCGCCTGGAACGCGCGGAGGATGTAGTAGCTCACGTCGATCTCCCACCAGTAGAAGCCCTGGCGCGTCGAGCCCATGAAGTGGTGGTGGTTGTTGTGCCAGCCTTCGCCCATCGTGACGATGGCGAGCACCCAGTTGTTGGTGCTGTCGTCGCCCGCCTCGTAGCGCTGCGTTCCGAGCATGTGCGAGAGCGAGTTGATCGTGAACGTGCCGTGCCAGAGGATCGCGGTGCTCAGGAAGAAGCCGATCAAGAGACCGGACCAACCGAGCAGCAGCCAGACGCCGACACCGAGCGCGAGCGGCGGGATCACCCAGTACTCATTCAGGAATACGAGCTCGGGATAGCGCGCGAGGTCCTTGACCTTGCTGTAGTCGGTTGCCTCCCGGTAGTCGTAGAGCCAGCCCACGTGCGAGTACCAGAAGCCGCGGCGCGAATCGTGCGGGTCGCCGTCCTTGTCGGAGAGCTTGTGGTGCGTGCGGTGGTTCGAGGCCCACCAGAGGACGCCCTTCTGTGAGCTCGACATGGCGAGGAACGCGAGGAGGAACTGGAAGACGCGGCTCGTCTTGTAAGTCCGGTGCGAGAAGTACCGGTGATAGACGCCCGTCACTCCGAACATCCGCGCCCAATAGAGCACCACGCAGCAAACCCAGTCTTGCCAGTGCGTGCCCGTCCAGAAGGCGAGCAGCGGCAGGAGGTGCACCGCGATGAACGGGATCGCCCCGAACCACTGGTACTCGGAGAGCTTGGTGGCGACGCGCGGGCGAGCAGGGGGCTCAAAGGAAATGTTGAGAAAACTCACGCTCTCACCATGGCACCCGACCGTCGCAACCGTGGTCACGGTTCTGTCAGGAGCTCGTCAGCCCGACCCCGCATTTGCCCGTGAACGCGGCGCGTTAGGCGCCGTTTCGTCGCTCCCGTTCGGCCCGCCGGCTCACACGCCGTCAGCGGCGGAAGAACAGGTTCGCGAGCAGTGTGAGCACGAGGCTCAGAAGGATCGAAGTCGCGATCGGCGCCACGAAACGAAAGCCTTTTTTCTCGATGACGATGTCGCCCGGCAGGCGACCGAGGCCGAGCTTATCCCCCACGATCAGCACGAGGCCGAGCAGCACCAAAATGGCGCCAAAGATGAGAACGGTGCGGCCGAGCGCGCCCATGCCGCTACTCTGCCGCCGTCTCCCCCTCCTGCCAAGGACGCAAGGTTTGCCGCTAGGCCGCGAGAGTGCGCCACATCTCGCGATGCGGGAGCGTGACCTCGACGAAGGGCTCCCCGCGCACCGCGTAGCCGAGCCGCTCGTAGAAGGGGATCGCCTTCTCGCGGGCGGCGAGCACCATCTCGCGCTGGCCGGCCGCCTTCGCGACCGTCTCGGAGTAGCGCACGAGGCGCGTGCCGAGGCCGCTCCGCTGTCGGTGAAAGTCGACGGCGACCTGACGCATCTTCACGCGACCCTCCCCGAGATCCTGGAGCATCAGGCACGCGACGAGGACGCCGTCCTCGAACGCGCCCAAGTGGCGCAGCGTCGCCTCGGCGGGGCGCTCCTCGGGGCCGGGGTGCAAGCCGAGCGGAGTGCGGAGCACCCGACAGCGCAGCACGACGCTCGCGTCGTAGTCGGGTGAGTCGTAGCGAATCTCCCGGAGCTCGGTGAGCGCTGCGGGGTCACGAGCGCCGCGTGCCGAGAGCAGCACGGCGCCGAGCAGCGTCAGCGCGCCGAGCGGCACGAGCAGCACCCCGAGCCCCGGGTCCCCGCCGTGCACGAAGAAGCCACCGAGGAAGAATCCGCCCGGCAGCGCCACCGTCGCCACGCCGAGCAGCCTCGAGGCCTTCTCTGCCGTGGAGGTCGCGGGGGCGAAGCGCGAAACGAGCGTCAGGCCGAACACGACGTTGAGCAGCCCGAGCAGCGCGCCGTGTGCATGGGCGAGACGGAACGCGAGACGGCGGGGCTCGTTCGCCACGTCGAGGTAGAGCCCCACCTTGAAGCCGTGCAGCGCCTCGAGCCCGAGACCGAGCGTCAGGAACACGAGCAGCGCGAAGTACCCGAAGCGCACGTGTCGGAAACCGAGCAGCTCGAGGCGGGGGGCGCGAGGGGGGATCATTCCGAGATCGTCGTCGGGTGCTGATCGCGTGCGGCGAGCAGCGCCGCGATGCGAGCTTCGTCGCGCTGCCCCCGGCTGTCGAGGGGCAGGGCGGAGTCACGCCGTGATACGGCAAGCGTCGCGTAGCGCTCGAGCGCTGCCGTGCGCGCTCGACGCCGCTCCTCCGGCCGCGCCACGAAGTCTGCGCGAAAGTCGCCGTAGCCCGGCAGCGCGCGCAGCGAGTCGAGCGCAACGTGTCGCACGGCGGCGTACGGATCGTCGAGGAGCTCGGCGAGCACGCGCGCCTCCCAGTCGCTTCCCGAGGCGCGGAGCGCTTCGCTGCGCCCGAAGGCGGCCGCGACGACCGCGCGCGCCGCGGCGTCGCCGGAAAGGAGCTCTTCCACGGCGCGCGCGGTGCCGCTGTCGAGCGCGGCGCGCGCCGCGTCGCTCGGGGGCGCGCTTGGCTTCGTGCCGTACCAGGTGCTTAGCGCCGCCGCCGTCCAGCCGAGCGTACGATCCAGGTGGCAGAGATTGCAGGCGTTGGGGCGCCCCGTTTGGGCCGTGCCGAGTGCGCTCGGGCTGTCGATGCGGTGCGAGCGAATGGCGGTGAAGAGCGCGTAGGACGTGAAGGGCATGTGGCAGCTCACGCACGAAGCGCCAGGCGAGCCGGACGCGTGGTGCGTGTGTGCGCTACCGGCCGAGGCTTCGCGGCCGTGGCAGCGGACGCAGGCGGCGTCGACGGAGTCCCCGTGCCGGAGCTGATCGTTCGGCTCGCTGTCGTGGAGCGAATGGCACCCGAGGCACGAGAGCTGGCGCTCGCCCGACCCGCGCGCGAAGCACGCCGAGGCGCGGAGCGCGTTCAGCTCGCGTCCGCCGACGCGAATCGTCCCGTCACCCCAGAAGAGGCTCTCGGCCGCTGCCTCGACGAGGCCCGTCGCGGCCGAATTCGGCTCGAGCAGCGCGCGAGAGCGGTCGAGCGCGTCACCGGGCCGGTAGTCGTAGCCGCGTGTCCAGAACGCCGTCTCGTCGCGTGGCACGAAGTAGGCGTGGCATTGCCCGCACACTTCGGAGGCGCGCGC
This sequence comes from Polyangiaceae bacterium, assembly GCA_035558375.1. Classification (GTDB taxonomy): domain Bacteria; phylum Myxococcota_A; class Polyangia; order Polyangiales; family Polyangiaceae; genus PMG-095. The sequence continues at coordinate 35,461 of DATMCL010000656.1, read as the reverse complement.
GCTCGAGAGCCGCTTCGGATTCACGATCGTCGAGTCGGGCGAGCCCGTGAGGTGGGTCGCGAAACGCGTGACGGGGTTCTGCTGCTTTGCGATGTGCGCGCCCCCGGGGCCATGGCACGCCTCGCACGCGATACCGAGCTCGGTGGCGCTCGTCGCGAAGACGTCGGCCCGCTCGTCGAGTCGCGGCTCGCCCCGTGTCGCGTGGCATTGGATGCAGTTCGAGTTCCAGCGCGTCGCGTGCGCGGGTGCGTCGGGCGGCTGGAGGAACGCGTCGTGGCGCGAGACGTAGCGCCCTTCCGCGATGAGATAGGTGATGGGCGCGAGCCGAAGCTCGTTGCCGCGCTCGCCCTTCACCCAGTACGCCTGGTGGTGATGTGAGCCGGTCGTGAGGAGCACGCGGCGCGAGACGAGCGGCGCGGTGCGTGCCGGCTCTGGAACGCCCGCGTGGACCGCTCGGGCGACGAGATCCGGGTCGGGAAGCCGGATCCAGAACTCGTTGCCGCGCCGCGAGAGCTCGATGCTGCGCCCGTCGGCCTCGACTCGCACTCCGTCCCAAGGCCCGTGTACCGCGCTCGGCGACGCGACCTGGGTCATCGTGCGATGGAAGCTCCGATGCCAGCTCGCGTGCTCGGAAGGATGGCAGGAACGACAAGCTCCGGATCCGGTCGCACCGGAATCCGCGGGACGCAGACCGATCGTGTCCGATTGCTTCGCTAAGTCCCCACGCGACGAGCGAGCGAGCCCCACGACGAACGTGATGGCCATTGCGCCAAGAGTGAATGCGCGGAGTGGCCCCTCCGTAAAACGCCAGGTGGCAAACAGTCCGACGAGGCAGATCGCCGTGAAGAGCGCGGTCTCGGTGCCCGGCATGGCGCCGGCGCGATCATACCAGTCAGCCGGTTGGTTCGTTCGCTCTCACGGCAAGCGCGGAGGATGTAGGCCGCGCTCGCAGTGTGAATCGTCGACCACACTGGGTGTCATGATCTTGCCTTTCTCGAGGAGGGGATGAAAAAATCTAGACTGTCCGTAAGTCGGTCGAGTAATTCTTACGCTTTGCAGGTTTCTTGTTCTTGAAGGTTCAAGAGGGTTTCGATCAGCGCCGACCCGGTGGGCTCGGCGAACTCGGGCCCGTCCCACCTGCGAGGCTTCCGAGTCACCCAAAAAACCATCGGAGAAACCCAATGAACTTCAACAAACTGTTCCTCGTTCCATTCCTGGCTTTCGCGATCACGGCGTGCGGCAACGACTGCAAGTCGGCGTGTGAGGACAGCAACGACTGCCCCGGCGTCACGACCAAGGTCGACTGCGACAAGTTCTGCGACGACATGGACAAGCTCGCGGATGACGCAGATTGCGGCGACGAGTGGGACGATCTGATGAGCTGCGGTTCGGACCAGGACGCCTGCAAGGCGGACGCGAACGCCTGCAAGTCGGAGAACGACAAGTTCAGCGCTTGTCTGACGCCCTACTGCACGAAGAACGCCAACGCGTGCCTGGCGGCGATCGGCGGTATCAGCGACGACAGCTGAGGTCGCTCGGGCGCTCGCCTAGTTTTGTTTGATGGGTGGGCGCCCAACACTACGCGTGATCTTCGGATCACCCATGTACGAGACCCGGGCTGCGGCCCGGGTCTCGACATCGAGCTCCTCGACGTAGCCAAGCCGAACCTGTGCCGCCTTGATGGCGGTGACCTTGGCCTTGCGTACGGCGAGGTGCGTCAGATCGATCTGCGAAGCCATCGCCGACTCGATGACGATTTCGTCGGCGGAGCCCGATGCCGTGAGCTTCCCGACACCGGAGGTCTTGACGGTCAGCTTGCCTGCCTTGAGACCCTCGACCGTGAGGCGCGCCGTGATGTCGACGATGAGCTCCGTGAGGTCCGGCGGGCCGGCGATGTCCGTCGTGAGGTTGATGGCTGGCTTGAAGGTCTTTTCTTGGCTGACTACGAGCTGACCGGGAGTCGAATCGACCCGGATCAGCGGGAGCAGGTTGTCGTCGCCGCGTAGGGTCACCTTCGGCTCGCCGATGGTGTACTTGCCCTCGCTCACCGTGCTCAGGTGGAGGGACGCGAACGGGGGGACGGGCTTCTCGACCGTCTTGAGAACGCCGCTGCCGGTGACGTTGTCCTCGTCGCCGTGAGGTTTCTTCTTCTTGCACCCGGTCGCCCCGACCACGACGCAGAGCGCCAAGGCCGCGAGCTGAAAGGATCTGGTGAAGCCGCCCAACCGCTCGAACATGGCGCCGCTACTTAGCATGGCTTGCCGCCAACCCCCGAATCGGCGATCCGCCTGTTGTGACGGACCAAGACCTCCCTGCCCGCGTCGAGCGCCTGCGCGAGCGCGTGGGGGTGGCGGCCGGCGACGAACGGCAGGGTCTGGCGGCCGAGCTCGAGTCCCTGCGCGGTCTCTACCGTAGCAACTCGGCCGCGTTCACGACCGAGCTGGTCGGCATGCTCAAAGCCATTGCCGCCGATCTCGAGGACGTACCGGACGAAGCGCTCGGGCGCGAGCTCAAGGCGCTGTTCGGATTCGATGGGTTCAGGCCTGGGCAGCTGGCCATCGTCAAATCGGTCATGGCCGGTCGCGACTGCATCGGCGTGATGCCGACTGGGGCGGGCAAGTCGCTCACCTACCAGCTCCCCGCTCGCCTGCTCGGCGGCGTGACCCTCGTCGTCTCGCCGCTCATCGCGCTCATGAAGGACCAGGTGGACGCCCTCGGGGAGGTGGGGCTGCGCTCGACGTTCCTGAACTCGAGCCTCACGCTCGACGAGCGGCGGGAGCGCGTCGCCCGGATCCGCGCCGGAGAGATCGAGATCGTCTACGCCGCCCCCGAAGGCCTCGAAGCCTCGGTTGGCAGGTTGGTCGCCGAGCTCGACCTGCGGCTCATCGCCGTGGACGAGGCGCACTGCATCAGCCAGTGGGGCCACGACTTTCGGCCGGCGTACCGGAACCTCGCGGGGCTCAAACAGCGCTTCCCGCGCACGCCGGTGCTCGCCCTCACGGCGACTGCCACGCGCGAGGTGATCGACGACATCGGGGCGCAGCTCGGCATGCGGCGCCCCGCGGTCTTCCGCGGGTCCTTCCTGCGCCGGAACCTCAAGCTCTACGCCTGCCGCAAGGACGCGCTCGGCCGGCTGACGACGCGCGAGGCGATCCGCGCGTTCTTGCTCGAGCGGCGCGGGGAGAGCGGCATCGTGTATTGCCTCTCGCGCAAATCGACCGAGGATCTCGCGAGCTATCTCACGGCTGCAGGCATCCGTGCGCGGCACTACCACGCCGGCATGCCGCCCGTGGAGCGCGCGGCGACGCAGGACGCGTTCCGTGGCGGCGACATCGACGTGGTCACCGCGACGATCGCCTTTGGCATGGGCATCGATAAGTCGAACGTGCGCTTCGTCGTACACCGCGACTTGCCGCGCTCGGTGGAGGGCTATTACCAGGAGATCGGGCGCGCCGGGCGCGACGGCCTCGCGAGCGATTGCGTGCTCTTCTACTCGTGGGCCGACGTGATGGCGTACGACCGCATGGCGGACCAGGGTGCCGACGATGGGGCGGGGGACCGGCTCCGGACGCAGGCGCGCGAGATGTTCCGCTTTGCGGAGGCAGACGGCTGCCGGCATGGCCACGTCGTCGGCTACTTCGGCGAGCAGATCGAGCCCTGCGGGACGTCCTGTGATCGCTGCCTCGGCGAGGAGCTCGGGGCGTCGCTGCGCGGGGCCTCGAAGGCCATTCGCAAAGCCGTGCGCCAGGGCGGCACGGCGCCGGAGGTCACTCGTCGCGGGCCCGCCGTGGCGCCCGCGGGTGGCGAGGCGCTGTTCGCCGAGCTCAAGGCGCTGCGGAGCCGGCTTGCGCAGGAGCGCCAGGTCCCCGCCTACGTCGTGTTCAGCGACGCGACGCTCGTGGAGATGGCGGCGTCGCGCCCGCGCTCGCACGCCGAGCTCTTGTCGATCTCGGGCGTGGGCACGACGAAGCTCGAGCGCTACGGCGATGTGTTCCTGGCTGCGATTGCGCGCTTCACGGAGTGACGGCGCGCTCGGCAGGCGAGCGCGTCAGCTCGGGCGCGGACCGACCAGGCTCGCGAGGAGCCCGGGGTTCTCGCGGCGCCCGGCGCGGTAGCGGGGCGGTGCCGGGGGCAGGTGGCGCAGGGCGCGCTCCAGCATGAACCGGCTCATCCCCGTGAGGCCGTCGAGCTCGAGCGCGATGCCGCGCGTGTGCTCGCCGGGGCGCCTGCCGTGGAGCACGCGCGTGACCACCGCCTCCGCGTCCACCCAGTAGAGCGAGCTCGGGAGCTGGAACGAGAGAATCACGCGCTCGCCGGTGAGCACCGGATCGGCGGGCATCACGAGCGCTCCGCTCGGCGACAGGTCGACGACCTGGTCGGCGATCAGCCGGAAGTCTCGCTCGCGGACGACCTGACAGCGCTGGCGGATCAGCCGGCGAGGCGAACGGTGGTGGGAGGTGGGAGAGGTGCGGGGCATGGAGGCTCCTTCGGCTTCGAAAATCGTACGGGCCCACGCCCCCACTGGGCCAACTTCGCGCGTTGCGCGGGACGCACAGGAGCCCACAGTCACGGAGGAGTGCGGATGAGCACCCAGCAAAATTCGCCGGGGTCTTGCCCCTGGTCTCAAGCCGCCTACCCTGAAACCGTAGGAGGATCTCGTGCTCCATCGCCAACTGACGTCGCTCTCTCTGGGTTTCATCTTCATGGGAGCGCTCGCAGCGGCTCCGGCCGTGGCGGGGCCTCCCCCGGGCGTCTTTCGCCCCACGCTCGAGCTCGGCGCCGCGGAGAGCACGGCGAGCGGCGTGAAGGTGGGTGCCGACGGCGCAGAGTGGGCGCTGCCCGGTGGCGCGCGCATCGTCGCGGATGCCGACGCGGAGCTGCGCGTCATCGCCAAGCCCCAGCAGCTGAACCTCGGGCCCAAGCGGCGCGTGCCGACGTACACGGTGGTGCTGCAGTCCGGGCGGGTCCGAGCCATCGTGCCGGACGGCGCGACGAGCGCCGTGATCGTTTCGGCTCCGCGCAAGGCCGCCGTCCTCGTCCCCAATGGCGAAGCCGGTGTCGTGGCCGGTGACAACGTGGCCGTTGCGAGCGCGCGGGGTGAGATCTTGGTCGGTGTCGGCGGCAAGGCGTTCCGCGCGCTCCCGGTCGGCTCGGTCGAGGTGATCGGCGGCGGGCGCCATGCGTTGCTCGCTGCGCCACGGGAAGTCACGGCGCCGTCCGTCCTGTTTGCGAATGATGCGGCGGTCGAGCTCGGAAGCATGCGGCTCACGCCGGTCGATGGGGCGAGCGGGTATCGCGTCGAGCTTCGCGACCGCAAGACCGCGCGCCTCGTGGCTCGCACGGTGACCCACGAGCCGAGCGTCCCCGCCGGGCTCGCGCGACTCGCTCCCGGCGCCTACTCGTTGCGCGTCACCTCGCTCGACGACGCCGGCTTCGAGAGCACGCTGCCGCTCGAGCGGCCCCTCAACGTCGTTCGCCTCGGGCTGCCCCCGGGTGCCTTTATCGACGCGGCGGGCGTCGTGCATTTTTCGCCCGGTTCGCGCCTCGGCCTCGAGCGCGCCGATGGCGTCGAGATGCGCGTTGGGCACACCGGGGACTTTGCGGCGGCGCCGCCCTCGGTCGAGCTGCTCCGCGCGGAGCCCCGGCTCTTCGGCTTCCGTGCCGGCACCGGGCCAGCGACGGAGCTCTGGCTCGTCCCGCGGGTTCAGCGCGCGACGATCGAGTTCGGGTCGCGCGCTCCGCACTGGCCGGGGCAGCCCCTCGAGATCAACGTGAGAATCGAGGATTCGACGCCCGATCCCTCCGGGTCCGCCGAAGTGAAGGCGGCCGTGAGCGTCGGCGTCGAGCCCGTTGTCGTCGATTTCAAACGGGACGGCGCCTGGCTGCGCGGCACGCTGGCGCCGCGCGACGGGACGGGGCCGTGGGTCGTGCGAGTCGAGGTTCGATCTCACGACGGCCGCGAGCTCGGTCGCGATTTCGTCGAAGTCGCGACCGCCGCTCGCTGACGACGGACGAGGCGGTTACTTCGCCTTGTCGTCGCTCATGATCCCGATCTTCGCCTCGTAGACCATGCGGCCGTTGGCCGGGTCGTTGATCGCGATCTGGAACTCGTTCGGCACCTCGATGGTGAGCTCGCTCGGGAGCTTGCCCGGCTGCTTGCCGGTGTCTTTGCCGGTCGTCTTGACCACCACCGACGTGGGCTTGTCGTCGCTGAAATCGATCGGCACGTTGTGCAGAACGGTGATGGCCGAACCCTTGCGGCGGATGGTGACCCACACCCACTCGCCCTTTTGGTTCTTCTTGAACTGCATGCCGTCGGCTTCGAACTTGCTGCTCGCCTTCTTCATGCAGAGCGCCATCTTCTTCGCGTCTTCGCCCGACTGAGCGCTACAGGCCTTCTCCGCCTTTTCTTTGGGCTCCGAGCTCTGGAAGGAGAACATGAAGGTGACTTCGGGCGCCGTGATGATGTCCTTGGCGGTGCGCTTCACCTCGGGACCGCCCGAATCCGCGGGCTTCGACTCGCTCTTCTTCTCTTCCTTCGGCTCGTCTTTGGGCGCTTCGTCCTTGGGCGCCTCGTCCTTGGGCTCGCTCTTCTCCGGAGCGGGCTCTTCCGCCGGGGGTTGCGAGCCGCCGCACGCAACGAGCGCTGCGGCCGAGACGAAAGCGAGCGAGGCGACGAACGAGTGAATGCGCATGCCGGGGATACCTCCGAGGTCGAAGGGGGCGGGTACCACGGCGCTCGGGGGGCGGGAACCCCTGGGGTTTGTTGCCCCCGCCCTCGGGTCAGCGCTGAACCCGGCCCGACCCGTCCCCGCGCGCCAGCGCCTCGATTTCGGCGAGCGACACCAGGTTGAAGTCGCCGGGGATCGAGTGTTTGAGCGCGGACGCCGCCGTCGCGAAGTCCACCGCCGCTTGACGCTCGCGGCCCTCGAGGAGCGCGTGAATCAGCCCTGCCGCGAACGAATCGCCGGCTCCGACGCGATCGACGACCGTCACGTCGTAGTGGCGGCTGAACGCGTGTCCGTCGCGGTCGGCGAGCAGTGCGCTCCAGCCGTTTTCGCTCGCGCTCTTGCTCTCGCGCAGCGTGATGGCGACTTGCTTGAGCGCCGGGAACCGAGCGAGCACCGTTTGGGCGACTCCGATGTAGCGCGAATGGTCGAGCGAGCCGCTCTCGACTGCGCCCGCGCGAATGTCGAACACGGAGTCGCAGTCTTCTTCGTTGGCGATCAAGACGTCCGTGTGGGCCATGAGCCCGGTCATCACTTCTTTTGCCTTCGACTTCGACCAGAGCTTCTTCCTGAAGTTCAGATCGACGGAGGTCGTCGCGCCGAGCTTGCGTGCGGCGACCAGAGCCTCGAGCGTCACTTTCGCGCAGCTGTCCGACAGGGCGGGGGAGATCCCGGTCGTGTGAAACCAAGCGGAGCCGCGCAACGCTTCGTCCCAAGGGACGGCCCCCGGCGCGAGGCTGCTCACGGCCGAGCCCGCGCGGTCGTAGACGACCTGCGAAGCGCGCTGGCTCGCGCCCGCTTCGAGAAAATAGATGCCGAGCCGCTCGCCGCCGCGTTGCACGTGCGTCGTATTCACGCCGAGCCCGCGCAGTGTGCCGAGCGCCCAGTCGCCGATCGCGTTCTCGGGTACGACCGACACCCAGCGCGCCTCGTGTCCGAGTTGCGCGAGGCTCACGGCCACGTTCGCCTCGCCACCGCCGAACGACGCTTCGAGGCTCGTCGTCTGCGCGAAGCGTGAGAAGCCGGGAGTCTTGAGGCGCAACATCAGCTCGCCGAACGTCGTGATCGTCGCCATGGTCGATGCGCGCGACCTTAGCGCGGGCGCGCCCCGTTTGACGAGCGTGCGCCACGCGAAGCCGGATCGCGATGTTACGACCGCGCCGCGCCGCGTACTGCCGCGAGCGCCGCGCTCACGCGCCGAGCAGCGGCTTCGACCGCCTCGGGCGTGCCCGTAGCGAGCGAGCCGCCCATCCCCACGGCGACGACCCCCGCTGCGAACCACTCTCCGAGGTTCTTCTCGTCGACGCCGCCCGTTGGCATCAGCGGGATGTGCGGCAGCGGTCCGCGCAGGGCCTTCACGTAGGCGGGGCCCACCGCGGAGCCCGGAAACAGCTTCACGCACGCGGCTCCCGCGCGATGCGCGCGCACGACTTCCGTCGGCGTGAGGGCTCCGGGCAGGAATGGCACGCCCCGCTCGCGCGCGGCGTCGAGCAGCGCTTCGTCCGTGTGCGGGCTCACGAGGAACGCGGCCCCCGCGTCGCACGCGGCGTCGAGCGACGCGCGGTCGAGCACCGTGCCCGCGCCGATCAACGCCGAAGGGTGCTCGGCGCGCGCCTTCGCGATCGCCTCGGCGGCGCCCGGCGTCGAGAACGTGAGCTCGATGCCCGTCACACCTCCGCGCACCAGCGCGCGGGTGCAGGCGAGTGCAGCGTCAACGGACGGCGAGCGGATGACGGCCACGACTCCCGTGGCGGCGAGCTGAGTGACGAAGGGTGACATCGACGCTATCCTTCTACCTTGGCGGCGCTTGGTGGCGCCGCACCGACTTACCATGACGACAATCAGTGCATTAAGGTGGCTCGTTCCGCTCGGGCTCGGCACGGCGCTCGGCTGTGGCGACGCGGGCGGCGGAGGAATGGGGCTCAACGATGGCGTCGGCGCAGCCAAGGGCGGCAGCGCCGGCAGCGTCGGCGGCGGGGGAACCACCTCGGGCGGCACCGGCAAAGGTGGGTCCGGCACGATTCAGGTGGGCGGGTCCGGCGGCGGCACGTCGGGTTCCGCGGGCTCGTCGAGTTCAGAGTGCGGGTCGCTGAACGTGAATTCGACGCTGATCGTGCCGACCGTGCTCCTTCTCGTCGACAACTCGTCGAGCATGTTCGAGGAGAACGGCTCGCCCGTGACGGCGTGGAGCCTCCTCTACGACGCGTTGATGGATCCGACGGACGGCATCGTGAAGCCCCTGACTACGGAGATCAGGTTCGGATTCGCGAGCTACAAGGGCCACCAGGCGTCGAGCGAAACGGACATGGCGTGTGCCACGATGACGCCCGCGACGCCGGCGTACGCGCTCGACAACTTCACCGCCATCGACAGCGTTTACAAGATGCTCGGGTCGGAAACGAACAACGGCACGAAGTGGGAGACGCCGACCGGCCACGCCATCAACCGCGTGCTCCCGTCGCTCGTCGCGTTCCAGGCCGATCCGCCGGGTCCGAAGTACATCCTGCTCGTGACGGACGGCAACCCGAACACGTGCGAGACGATCGACCCGCAATGCGGCCAAGATCGAACGATTGCGGCCGTTCAGGCCGCTTGGGCGCAGGGCATCGGCACGTTCGTCATCGGGATTGGCGATATCGTCACGTCGCCCGACAACGGCTGCAACAGCCAGTCACGCTGCGGGAAAGAGCACCTGCAGGACGTGGCCAATGCCGGCATGGGCCTTCCCGTCCAGGCGCCGCCCACGGACTACAAGTACCAACCCTGCGTGCAGAACGAGACGGGGGACGTCGTCGCCACTTACGCCGCGGCGGGAGAAACGCCCGGCAACGCCACCTATTTCGCGACCAACGACAGCGCGACACTGCGGAAGAACCTGAGCGATCTCCTGCTCGGTGTCGCCAGTTGTACGTTCGACCTCGACGTCGTCGTCACGGGAGATCCGCGGCACAGCAACGTAACGCTCGACGGCGAGCCGCTCGCATTCGGCGATACGGCGGGCGGCTGGACACTCGAGGACAACCAGCATCAGGTGACGCTCGAGGGCACCGCCTGCGACAAATATCGCGTGGGTGCCGCCGTCTCCATCCAGTTCTTCTGCGACGAGATGAACGTGCCCGTCGCCGAGCCCCGCTGAGTCTCTAGAGCGAGCGGAGCTTCACGCTCTCGCCGTCATCGCTGCGTGACGCGCCGTGCAACAAGCTGGGACCGATTCCACCTTTGGCAAATTCTTGCAAGAAGGGAACTTTTGGCGGGGCGCTTCGGGTTGCACGGCCGGGAGGGATCGACCAAAGATGCCTACATGCGCAGCTGGTTCGCTTTGGGTGTCGTTGGATTCTTGTTCGCCGTCGTCAGCTGCGGCAGCTCGGAGCTGCCGCCCGAGAAGGATGGTACCGGCGGAAGCTCTCAGCAGGGTAAGGGTGGGACGAGCGCCTCGGCTGGCAAGTCGGGCGCTGGTGCGGGTGGCAGCGGCGGCACGAGCGGCACCTTGGGCGCACCCATGTGTGCGAACGGCCAGGTGAGCTGTCCCGTTCCGCCGACGGCGAACATGGGTGTTTCCACGGTGTGCACCGACACGCGCACCGACGGCAACAACTGCGGCGTGTGCCTCAAGCAGTGTACGTCGCCGCAGGTGTGCTCGAACAGCACCTGCTCGTGCGCGGCGCCGCTCCTCGCGTGCGGCGACAAATGCGCGAACGTCGACTCCGATCCGATGAACTGCGGCGCCTGCGGAACGATCTGCGCGGGCGCGACGCCGTTCTGCTCGCAGAAGACCTGTGTCGCAACGTGCCCCACGAACGAGATGGCGTGCGGCATGGCTTGCACCGACATCACGAAGGACCCGCTCAACTGCGGCTTCTGCACGAACGCGTGCGCGGGTGGTCAGGCCTGCAGCAACAGCGCGTGCGGCTGCCCGAATGGGCAAGCGACGTGCGCGGGCGTCTGCACCGACACGATGGTGACGGCGGCCCACTGCGGACAGTGCGGGCACATGTGCGCCCCGGGCGAGAGCTGCGCGGGCGGCGTGTGCACGGGCGGCGGCGGCAGCGGCGGCATGAGCGGCGGCGGCGGCAGCGGTCCCGTGGCCGGAATGGGCGGAATGTCCGCAGGCGCGGGCGGTATGGCCGGCACGGGCATGACGGGCGGCCCAGAGCGCGCGAACTGCCCCATCAAGCCCGGGCTCATTGCGGACTTCGAAGAGGGTGCCACCTCGATGATGCCCGTCGTCCAGAAGATCGAGGATCGCAGCGGCGAGTGGGAGATGTTCAACGACGGCAAGGGGACGAACGAAACGAGCACCGTCGAGTCGTCGGGCGGTACGGCCGACTGCGACAAGTACGCGCTCCACGTGAAGGGCTCCGGCTACAACGACTGGGGCGCCGGCTTCGGCTTCAGCCTCGTCGGCACGCCGAAGATGCCGACCGTGTACAACGCCACGACGAAGGGATTCACCGGCATCCGCTTCAAGGCGAAGATGGGCTCGGGCGCCGACGCGAAGGCACCGGTCCGCCTCAACGTTTCGACGCCTTGGACCGAGGATAGCGCGAACCCCGGCGGCACGTGCACGAAGACCGCGGCCACCACGAACAAGGCGGCGATCGACTGCTACCAGCACGCCGGCAAGTTCCTCTATCCGGGCAGCGGCGCGAACCAGCTCACGCAGACGTTCCAGCCGTACACCTTCTGCTTCGACCGCGACCTTTACCCGCTGTCTCTGCCGTCGAACCTCACGACCGAGCAGCGAGCGAACATCGGCACGAACATCCTCAAGATCCAGTTCCAGTTCGGCCTCGGCAAGGACTACAGCGGGAGCTACCCGTCGGAAGGCAAGTACCCGGAGTTCACGAAGGGCCTCGCTTTCGACTTCTGGATCGACGACGTGGAGTTCATCACGGGCGCCTGCCCGACGATGGTGACCTCACCGTCGAACGGGTCGCCCGCGAAGCCATTCCCGCAGAACACGTCGAGCACGAAGTACGGCAGCTGCGACATCGCGACCAACGCGGCGGCGATGAACGGTGCGCTCGTTCAGGCGTACGCGACGTGGAAGGCGAACTTCGTCAAGGGCAACACCGTCGTTGCACCCGAGCAGAGCAACGTCGTCACGTCCGAATCGATGGGCTACGGCATGCTCATCGCCGCCGCCATGGGCGACAAGGCACTGTTCGACCAGTTCTGGGGGTACGTGAGTGCGTCGAACCGCTTCCAGGGCGGTCTCATGGTCTGGAAGGACGGGGAGTCCGGCTCGGCGAGCGACGCGGATCTCGACATCGCTTACGCGCTCCTACTGGCGGGCGCGCAATGGGGCGGTGACTACAAGTCGAAGGCCGACACGATGGCCGGGAACATCGCCTCGAAGGACATCGTGAGCAACATTATCCGCGGCGGCAGCGGCTTCACGAACTCGAACTTCAACGCCTCGTATTTCATCCCCGCGGCGATGCGCAAGTTCTCGAGCCTGAGCGGCGCAGTCTCCGCCAACATGGGCTTCGTCAATACCAACGTCAACGCCGGTGCGGCACGCGTGCCCACCGACTGGGCGAGTCCCTCGAACGGCAATCCGTCGGGTCCGGGCTCGGCGCAGGTGACGAGCCAAATCACGGACGGCGACAACGGCGCGATGGGCTACGACGCCGCGCGCGTGCCGTGGCGGCTCGGTCAGGACATCTGCACGGGCGGTACCGACGGCACGTCGGCCGTCACCGCGATGGTCAACTACTTTGCCGCCAAGTACGACTCGGGCGGGCGCATCGACCTGATGAAGGCGGGTTGGTACAAGAAGTCCGACGGTCCGCACCCGGAGGCCAAGGACACTCAGGGCTCGTTCATCGGCCCGATGGGTGTCGCCGGCATGGCCGCGAAGAACAACGCGATGCGCGACAGCGCCTTCCGGGCGACGCTCGACATCATGGAGAGCGGGGACTTCAACCACACGTACTTCCCCTCCACGATCGGCTTCATCACGGCGCTGATCATGAGCGGGAACTTCCCGGTGCCGTAACGAGGCCTCGCGAGACGGGAGGCGCCCCTACGCGCCTCCCGGCCGAGCCCCTGTTGCCCAGGGGGAAGAGGCCCCCGCCCCGGCCGGAAACCGGTTCCAGGGCGGATCCCGCTGCCCCCGCGTCTTCTTGACCCTCTCGGGCCCATCGCCTAAAAATCCCGCGCCCGACGCGGATTGGCGAGCTCGACCATCCCCGGGAGGCTCCACCCTCACCCCCCGGGAAACGCCATGGTCCGTCGTCCACTCGCCTCCGCCCTGATCGCCCTCGCCTGCGTCGCGGTGCCGCTGCTCGGCTGCCGGAAGCACAAGAACACGGGTCCCGCGTCCACGGGCTCGAGTCAAAGCGGCTCGAGCTCGAGCCCGACGGCGTTCGCGCGCAACGAAACACTCTACGTCGGGGGTCGCCAGTGGGGCGAGCCGAGCAACTTCAATCCGCTTGCGGGTTGGCAGGACTGGCCCGTCAACTCGATGAACCTCATCTACGAGACCCTCGTCATGTACAACCCCGTGGAGGGGAAGCTCGTGCCGCTCCTCGCCGAGTCGTGGGACGTGAAGGGCGACAGCGTCTCGTTCACGATCAACAAGGCGGCGAAGTGGAACGACGGTAAGCCGGTGACGGGCGAAGACGTGAAGTACACGTTCGACCTCGGCAAGCAGTTCGCGAGCTTGCTCATGTCGCCGCTCTGGACCGGCAAATACATCACGGACGTGAAGCTCACGGACCCTCAGACGGTCACCTTCACGCTCGATGCCACGAAGAAGAATGCCCTCCCCGTGCTCGACGCGGCCGTGGAGATCCGCATCGTCCCGAAGCACGTGATCGAACCGATGATGACGGCCGCGGGCAACAACATCGACGAGTTCCTGAAGAACAAGATGGACAAGGAACTGGTCGGATCCGGTCCGTACAAGCTCCTCACGTACTCCAGCGAGAAGATCGTCACGCAGCGCGACGACAACTATTGGGGCAACGCCGTGTTCTTCGGCGGCAAGCTCGCGGCGCCGAAGTTCGTGACGCACCCGATCTTCAAGAGCAACGACCACTTCTCGGTCGGCCTGCAGCAGGGCAACGTCGACACCTCGGCTTCGTTCCTCCCGCGCATCCAGGAGAAGAAGAACGTCAAGGCCTGGTACGACAAGGCGCCGTACTTCGTCTCCGCCACGATTCCGATGCTGTGGCCGAACGTGCTCCAGGCGCCGCTCGACGACGTGCATCTACGCCGCGCGATGGCGTTCTCGATCAACTACACGGACATTCGCGAGCTCGCCGTCTCCGGTTACTCGGATCCGCTCGAGAGCGGCATGATCCTCCCGTTCGACAAGCTCGAGAACAAGTACTTCTCGGCCGAAGACGCCAAGCAATTCGGCGCGAGCCGCTACGACGTCGAAGCGGCGAAGGCCGAGCTCAAGACCGGCGGCTACACCTCCGTCTTCAAGGACGGCGAGCTCGTCGAGATGAAGGACAAGTCGGGCAAGAAGGTCCCGACCATCACCATCAAATCGCCCACCGGCTGGACCGACTGGGAATCGATCGTGAAGATCGTCGTCAAGAGCATGCGCGCGGCCGGTATCGACGCGCGCGAGAAGTTCGTGGACGCGAGCTTGTTCTGGGGCGACCTCTACACGGCGGATTTCGACGTCATCATGTTCACGCCGACCGCGCCGCCGTCGCCTTCGACGCCCTGGCGGCGCTTCGACGTGGTGCTGAGCGGTGCCGAATGGGCTCCCAAAGGCGAGAAGCGCTACAAGAACCTCGGCCGCTTCAACAACCCCAAGGGCCCGGGCTACATCGCCCGCATCGACGAGCTCTTGAACGAGATCCCGCGCATCAAGGACGAGGCCGAGCTCGTGAAGGCCTACCGAGAGCTCAACCTCATCTTCATGAAGAACCAGCCCACCCTGCCGCTCGTGTACCGCGCGGACCAGTTCTACGAGTTCACGGAGCAGGCGTGGAAGGGCTTCCCGACCGCTGCCAATCCGTTCCTGCCCCCGCAAATGCCGGGCGATCGCCTGGGGACGCGCATTCTCTGGCACCTCACGCCCGCCGGTGGGAAATAGGCGGGCTCCGCGCGTCACACCGCGGCCCGCTGATCGCGATCCCTCTCTATGCTCAGACGACATCCCCAACTCCGGCACATCCTCGGGCGCGCGGGCTGGTACTTCGTTACGTTCCTGGTCGCCGTCACCATCAACTTCATGCTGCCGCGGCTCGGGGACGCGAACCCCGTAGACGCCATGATGGCGCGCGCCGGCACGACGGACGTCACCGCGGCGCGCGAGAAGGAAGAGGCATTCCTCAAGGAATTCCAGCTCGTCGAGGTCGGTGACGACGGCAAGGTCGTGCGCGACAAGGCCGGCAAGCCCGTCCGCACCAGCCTCGTCAAACAATTCGGCAGCTACCTCGCGATGAGCCTGCAAGGTGACCTCGGCACCTCGATCCTGCAGTACCCGAAGCCCGTCAGCGAGATCATCTCGAACGCCTTGCCGTGGACGCTGTGCCTTCAGCTTCCAACCATCATTTTCGGCTGGATCATCGGGAACCTGCTGGGCGCGCTCGCCGCTTACAAGCGTGGCGTGTTCGATCGCCTGCTGTATCCCCTCGCGCTGCTCGTCAGCGCCGTCCCGGCGTTCTGCTTCGGCCTCTTGATGGTCTATTACTTCGGCATCAAGTGGGAGTGGTTCCCCGCGGTCGGCGGCTACGACCCGGGCACGGTACCGGAGTTCTCCGTCGAGTTCCTGGAAGGCGCTGCCTACTACTACGTGATGCCGTTCCTCTCGATTTTCCTCGTCGTCGTCGGCGGTCAGGCCATCGGCATGCGCTCGATGTGCATCTACGAGCTCGGGACCGATTACGTCAAATACGCGAAATTGCTGGGGATTAAAGAGAACAAGATCCTGCTCTACACGTTCAGGAACGCGATGCTGCCGCAGCTCACCGGCCTCGCCCTCGCGCTCGGCGGCATGGTGGGCGGTGCTCTCATCACCGAGATCATTTTCAGCTACCCGGGCCTCGGCATGGCGATCCTCACGGCCATCCAGGGCCACGACTACTCGGTGATCACCGGCTGTACGCTGCTCATCACCGTCTCGGTCTTGGCGGCGAACTTCACCGTCGACATCCTGGTGGGTCTCCTCGACCCGCGCATTCGCGTGGCGCAGGCGGGCAGCAAGTAATGGCGCTCGTCAAAGGCCTCTTCAAGCTGCCCGCGTTTCTGCTCGGCCTGTTTCTGTTCGCGGGCACGCTCATCTTGGCGCTGCTCGGCCCCTTGGTCATGCACCTCGACGTGAAGAACCGCGTCGGCGCGCCGTACATGGCGCCGTCGGGCGCGCACTGGCTCGGTACGGATCACCTCGGGCTCGACATGGTGTCGATGCTCGTGATGGGGTTGCGCGCGTCCCTCTACGTCGGGTTCCTCGCAGGCCTGGTCGCCACGGTGCTTGGAACGTTGATCGGCGTCTACGGCGGTTACAAAGGCGGGCTCCTCGACGACATCCTCACCGCGGGCACCAACCTGTTTCTGGTGATCCCGTCGCTGATCGTCCTGATCCTGCTCTCGAGCAGCATGGACGAGGGCCGGAGCCTCACCCTCATCGCGCTCATCCTCGGCTGCACGACTTGGACGTGGAGCGCCCGCGCCGTGCGCGCTCAGGCGTCGAGCCTGCGCGCGCGCGACCACGTTGCGCTCGCGCGCATCAACGGTTTCAGCACGTTCCAGATCGTTACGGAGCAGATCCTGCCGTACCTGCTCTCCTACGTCTTCATGGTGTTCATCCTGCAGACGGCGACGGGCATCCTGTCCGAGGCCACCATCAGCATGCTCGGCCTCGGGCCCTACGACTCCGTCTCGCTCGGCAAGATCCTGAACGACGCCAAGATGAACGAGGCACTGACGGGAGGCGCATGGTGGGCGTTCATGCCTGCGATGTTCCTCGTTACCGTGATCGTGTTCTCGCTCTACGTCATCAACACGGCCATGGAAGGCGTGTTCAACCCCCGGCTCCGAAAGTAATGGCCGACCACGTCCTCGAGGTCGAAGACCTCCGCGTCCACTACGTCACGCGCTTCGGCGCGAAGATCCAGGCGGTGGACGGCGTCTCCTTCAAGCTCAAACAGGGCGAGATCCTCGGCATCGCCGGCGAATCGGGCTGCGGCAAGACGACGCTCGTCGCCGGCTGCATGGGCCTCTACATCCCGCCGCTCTACCTCACGTCCGGCAACGTGCGCATCCAGGGTCAGTCGATCCTCGGGAAGACGCCCGAGCAAAACCGCAAGGAAGTGCTCGGGCAAAAGATTGCGATGATCCCGCAGGGGGCGCTCAACTCCCTGAACCCCACGCGCAAGATCAAGGACATGGCGACGGACATGATCCTGAGCCACGACGAGGGCGCGGACAAGAAGGGCATTTACGACCGCCTGCGCGAGCGCTTCTCGCGCATCGGCCTCGACGCGACGACCGTGCTCAACTCCTACCCGGTCGAGCTCCCCGCCGGCATCAAGCAGCGCTGCGTGATCGGGATCTCGACGCTCTTGAATCCGAAGGTCGTCGTCGCCGACGAGCCCACCTCCGCGCTCGACGTTTCCACTCAGAAGTCCGTGATTCGCCTGCTGTTCGAGCTCATGGAGCAGGAGATCATCTCGAGCATGCTCTTCATCACGCACGAGCTCCCGCTGCTGCGGCACGTCTCGAGCTCGATCGCGGTGATGTACGCAGGTCAATTCGTCGAGTACGGCACGACCGAGCAGGTCATCTTCGACGGCCGCCAGCCGTACTCGCGCGCGCTGATGGGCTCGATGCTCTCCGCCGAGCCCGGCCAGAAGAGCAAGAAGCCGATCGCCATCGAGGGCGCGCCCCCGAAGCTCGACCGCATCATCCCCGGCTGCCGCTTCGCCGAGCGCTGCCCCATCGTCCAACCCGACTGCGGCACCGCGCCCCAGGAAATAAGGATCGTGGGCGAGCGCCTGGTGCGCTGTAAATACGCCGACACGGATCTGATTCAGAAGGTCGGGGGTGAGATATGACCGAGCCCCTCAAGTTCGAAGCCAAGAACCTCTCCCGCGTCTTCGGCCACGGCAAGAAAGCCACCACAGCAGTCAACCAAGTCAGCTTCTCGATCCGAGACAAAGAAATCATCTCGCTCGTGGGCCAGTCCGGCTGCGGGAAGACGGTGCTCGCGAAGATGCTGCTCCGGCTCGAGACGCCGACGGAGGGTGACCTCTTCTTCAACGGCAAGCCGATCGCCGCGACGGGCGATCCGAAGAACCACTGGCGGCAGGTGCAGGCGGTGTTCCAGGACCCGTTCTCCTGCTTCAACCAGTTCTTCACGATTCGCTCGCAGCTCAAATCCTCCTTCCGCTTGTTCGAGACCAAGCCGAGCGAGAAGGAGATGGAGGACCGCGTCGATCAGGCGCTCCTCAACGTGAACATCAAGCCGAAGGAAGTCGAAGGGAAATACCCGTTCGAGCTCTCCGGCGGTCAGATGCAGCGCATGCTCCTCGCGCGCATCTTCATCTTGAAGCCCCAGGTGCTGATCGCGGACGAGCCGACGAGCATGGTCGACGCGTGCAGCCGCGCGAGCATCCTCGACTACCTGATGAAGCTCAAAGAAGAGCTGTCGATGACGATCGTCTTCGTGACGCACGACATCGGGCTCGCGTACTACGTGTCGGATTCGCTCTACATCATGCACAAGGGCGAGATCGTCGAACGCGGAACGCCCGACGACGTGACGCAGCGTCCGAAGAGCGACGTGACGAAGCAGCTCCTCGACGACATCCCGGACGTCCACCGCGAGTGGATCAAGCGCGACGCGCCGGCGCCCGCATAGACTTGCTCACCCAGGGGACCGACTGCTCCGGCTGAGCCGCGCCGGGACGCTCGCGGTACTTCACTGACGCCATGAAGCTCTTTGCGCTCGGGGGCTCGATTTGTCTCGTTCTCGCGTGCAGCAGCACGTCCGATGACGACGCTGGCCCCGGGGCACAGGGCGGGGGCGCGGGCCAGGCCGGGCACGGAACGGCGGGTGCCGGGGGTCACGCAGGAAGCGCGGGCGCTCCCACGACGGGCGGCACCGCGGGTGCGGGTCGGGCGGGCCAAGGCGGCGGCGCGGGCGGAGCAGCCGCGGCCGGGGTGTCGGGAGCGATGGGGGCCAGCGCGGGCGCCGGCAACGCGGCAGGAAGCGTGGCGGGCGGGGCCGCGGGAAAAGGCGGCACGAGCGGCGGGGCGGGACGCGGTGGTGGCGGCATCGGACCAGGTGGCTCGGGCGAGGACGGCGGGATGGTCGGTGAAGGCGGCGGCGTGAACGGCGCCTCGACCTACGACGAGGCGGTGCTCGCGGACGGGCCCGTGGCGTACCTGCTCATGAACCACGCGGACGGAGCCGAGCCCGACGTGACGGGCCATGGCCGCGACGGCACGCACCAGGGCGGCGCGGCGACGCTCGTGAGCTTGCCGAACGGCGACCAAGCTTCCGATCTCGACGGAGAGCAGGAGTACGTGACGATCGCTTCGCACGCGTCGCTCTCCGTGCCGACGACGGGCTCGCTCACGTGGGAAGTCTGGATTCGCCCGGACGAGCTCGAGTTTCCGAACGACAGCAACGGCTACGTGAACTTCATGGGCAAATGCCAGAGCTCGAAGCAGAACTGCGAGTGGCAAAGCCGCATGTACAAGACGACGAACAGCGAGGATCGCTGCAACCGCATCTCCGCCTACATCTTCAACAAGACCGGCGGCCTCGGCTCCGCGGCGGACTGGCAGCCCGAGTGCGGACTGATCGAAGCGGGCAGCTGGTACCACGTCGTCGGCGAGTACACGCTCGACACGACGCCCGACGATTGTCAGGACGCCGACACGTACCCGGGCTCGATCGAGATCTGGGTGAACGGCGTGAAATGGGACCACGATAGCCACGGCCAGACCGGCTGCATGAGCCAATACGAGGTGCTGCCGAGCGCGGAGAACAGCCCCGTGAACATCGGCACCAACGCGAAGGACGGCTGGTTTGCCGGCGCCATCGGCAAGGTCGCCTTCTACGACAAGCTCCTGCCCGAGAGCGCCATCCATCACCACTACCAGGTGATGACCGGCAAAACGCCCACCGGCTCGTGCGCGAGCGAGTGCTCGTTCTGACGCGCGAGGATCCGCTCAGCGCACGACGGTGAGGCAGCCGACGCTGATAGTGAGCTTGCCCATCGTCGCGCCCTGCAAGCGCGTGCACGCGGCGGGGCAGGCGATGATCTTGTTCGGAACGCCGTCCTTGTCGACGGCGTAGTACCAGGTGTTGCTGCTCGACTCGCAGCTTTGCTCGTCCGGCACGTTGTAGAAGAGCTCCGCCGTGTCGGTCTCCGTGAAGTAGACGTTGACGCGGCCGAAGTCGGGCTTGCCGCTCGTGGGCGTCGGGATCTGGAGCTCGCACGAGATGCCGGAGCCGCGAATGGTGTCGAGCGCGTCCAAGAACTGCTGCTCGACGTTGCTGCCCGTCGTCACGACGAACGCGTCCTTGGTGCCGCCCGCCGTCGCGATGTCGTCGAGGTTCTGCGGAGCGGTCGTGTCGTCCGACCCAAAGACGCCGATCACGAACGTCTTCACGCTCGGCGTGCCCGAAAGACCGCTCTTCGCCGCGGCCGTGACGCCGTCGATGCCGCTGGGATCGCCGTTCGGATCGGCGATGCACTCCGAAGGGAGGCCGTCCGTCGCGAGCACGACCGCGACCTGGTGATCCGGATGCGCGAGCGCCCAATCGTGGGCTTGCTGGATGGCACCAGCGAGTGCCGGAGCGCTCGGCGTGTTGCCGGCGGGTTCCTTGGCCCCGATCGCCAGCACGATCGACGTCGCTATGTCGGGCAGCGGAGCGATCTTCACGACGGGGGCCGCGTACGTGCCGGCGTCGCAGCTCGCCCAGTGCTCGCAGGTCGAAACCGGGCCCGCCTGGGTGCACGTGCCGAGGGAGTTGCCGTCCGGGTCCTGGCAGGCGCGCCCCACGCCGTTGCAGAGGATGTTGTCGTTCGTGCCGCAGTGCGAGAACGGGATGCAGTCGTCCGCTTTCCCGCAGTCACTATCGTTGTGGCAGAGCTCGACGTAGCCACCGCTCGCGATGAAGGACGACCAGCAGTGGGTGAGCGGAGCGCACGGGCCGAGATCCTGCCCGTTGAAGGCGCAGTCGGAGTTTTGCCCGCAGCCGTAGAAATCGGGACCGGCGTTTTGGCAGAAGCGCTGGTTGCAGTGGCCGAAGCCCGTGCAGTCGGCGTCGGAGCGGCATTCGAGCGGTGCGTCGGGATCCTGCAGCGGGAAGAACTGCAGGCCGATCCCGATGCCGGCCGAGCTCGAATCGTTGACGAAGCTCGTGATGGCTTTGCTCACGGCGTCCCACTTCGTCGTGTTTCCGGTCGTCTCTGTCATCGACTCCGAGCTATCGAGCATCACGTAAAGATCGAGCGGCACCCGCGTGGCCGCGAAGTCCTGGCTCTGGCACGCCATGTCGCCTGCAGCGGCGGCGGTGCCCGAGCCGGCGCTCGCCCCGACTCCGTTGCTGCCGCCGGTCAGGGTCACCATCGTCGTTCCGCCCGTGGCCCCCGCGCCGCCGCTCCCGCCCGTGTCGCTCGCCCCCATGCCGCCGGAAGCGTGCGTCGTGCCGAGGCCTCGCGGCGCGGGTTTCGACGTGTCGCTGCTGCAGCCGCCGCCGAGCGCCCCCGCCACGAAGAGCGTTGCGAGTGCGAGCCCGCGGCGCACCTCGGGTGACTTGCCTCGCCCGACTGTCGCCGTTATGCGAGCTTGCACCCGAGGACTATGTGGCGACTCCCGTTGCGGCGCAACTGACCAGCTCCGATGCCAAATGGACGCGCTAAAAGGATCGGAATGCTCGTCGCCGCCGGCGGCCTCGCGATTCTGCTCGCCTATTGGACCGTGCTCTTCACGGTGCAGCGGAAACTGTTGTTTCCGGGTGGAATCGGCCAGCCCGGAGTGACTCGGCCGCACGATGCCGAGCAAATGTGGTTACGGACGAGCACGGGCCGCGTGGAAGCGTGGTTCTTGCCGCCGCTCGGCGACGCGACCGTGGCCGGACGGAGTCCGCTGCTCGTCTATACGCACGGCAACGGCGAGCTCATCGACTTCTGGCCTCCGGCCTTCACCGAGCCACGAAGCTTGGGCCTCGGCGTCTTGCTCGTCGAGTTTCCGGGCTACGGGCGCTCGCAAGGTCGTCCCTCGGAGGCGTCGATTCGCGAGACGATGCTCGCGGCGTTCGAATGGGTGCGCGGGCGTAGCGATTTGGATCCCGAGCGGATCGTGGCGCACGGTCGCTCGCTCGGGGGTGGGGCAGCTTGCTTGCTCGCGGCGAGCCGACCGGTCCGCGCTTTGATCCTCGAGTCCACGTTCACGAGCGTTCGCTCCTTCGCGGGAAGATTCGGCGCACCGAGCTTCTTGGTGCGCGACCCGTTCGACAATCTCGCGGCGGTGCAGAGCTTCGCGGGCCCGCTGCTCGTGCTTCACGGCGAGCGCGACGAGGTGATTCCTGCCGAGCACGGGCGAGCCCTTGCCGCCGCCGGACGGAACGCTGAGCTCGAGCTCCTTCCGTGCGGACACAACGATTGCGACGTGGCGTGGTCGCGTATTCACTCCTTCCTCGCGAAGCAGCGAATCTTGCCTTAGAATCTCGTGCATGGTGATCCGTGCGGAGCACGAGCACGGGGGTGACGTGGATTACGAGCTTCACGGGGCCGGGTACGCGTCGCTACGCCGCGCCGATCCGCGAATCGCCGCGCTCGTGCATGCCGCGCTCGGACCCGCGCGGACGGTGCTCAACGTGGGCGCCGGTGCCGGCTCGTACGAGCCGAGCGATCGGTTCGTCCTGGCGGTCGAGCCCGCGGCCGCGATGCGCGTCCAGCGGCCCGCCCATCTGCCGCCGGCGATTCGCGCATTTGCGGAGAGCTTGCCGTTCGACGACGCGTCGTTCGACGCGAGCATGGCGACGATCACTTTACACCAATGGTCGGACGTGGAGCTCGGACTCCGCGAGCTTCGGCGCGTCACTCGCGGCCCGGTGGTCGTGATGACTTTCGACCCTGACGCGCTCGACCGCTTCTGGCTAGCCGAATACGCGCCCGAGCTCATCGCCGCCGAACGCGGTCGCTTTCCCGCGCTCGCGCTCATCGCGCGGGTGCTCGCCGGCTCGGTGGAGGTGCGCCCTGTTCCGATTCCGAGCGACTGCAGCGACGGTTTCACGGAGGCGTACTATGCTCGTCCGGAGTGCTTCCTCGACCCCGCCGTGCGACGGGGGCAGTCCGCGTGGACATTCCTCGCGGACGGCGTCGAGGCCGCGATCGTCGAGCGCCTACGGAGCGATCTCCAATCCGGCGCTTGGGACGCACGCTTCGGCGCGCTCCGAAACGCTCCGGAGCTCGTCGGGTCGTTGCGAATCGTCGTGTCGTCGCCTTCTGCCGATTCCAGCCACACCCAACCATGAATTGACCATAGTTTGCGCGGCTCTCGCCTAGTCCGAGCGGCCGGTGTGTGCGCCGGCAAACCCGGGGGGTAGTCTCGCTCGCATGGTCGACACGCTGTTTGGTTGGGTGTCCGAGCATTGGTTGATCACGGCGGTCGTGATCGTCGTGCTCTTGTTTCTGTTCACGGGTTTTCGGCTGATACCGAACAACAAGATCGGCATCGTCGAAAAGCGCCTGAGCGGGCACGGCTCCGTGAAGAGCGGCCTCATCGCTCTGCACGGGGAGGCCGGATTTCAGCCTGCACTGCTGCGCGGCGGTCTGCACTTCCTGATGCCCATTCAGTACAGCGTGCACTCGATGCCGCTCGTCACGATTCCGCAAGGCAAGATTGGCTACGTGTTCGCGCGCGACGGCGTGCCGCTGCCGCCCGCGCAGACGCTCGCGTCCAACGTCGAGACCACGGACTTTCAGGACGTCGAGGCGTTCCTCGCGACGGGCGGCCAGCGCGGGCCGCAGCGCAAGATCCTGCGTGAAGGAACCTATGCCATCAACCTCGCTCAATTCGTGGTCATCACGAACGAGCGCGTCTATTACCTGCCGCTCGAGAAGAGCGAGGACCAGGTTTTTCACAAGATGGCGCAGCTCATCGAGGCTCGCTACGGCTTCGTGCCAATCGTGATTCAGGGCAGCGACGACCAGATCGGCATCGTAACGGTGCACGATGGCCCCTCCATGGCGCCGGGACAAATCATCGCTCCGACGGTCGGCGACGACGTGAACCAGCCCGCCGTGTATCACAATAGCTTCCAGGATCCGGAGCGCTTCCTGCGTGCGGGCGGCCAGCGCGGGCGGCAGCTCCAGACGCTCGTGGAAGGCACGTACTACGTCAATCGCCTGTTCGCGACGGTGGAGGCGGTTCCGAAGACCGTGGTGGAGGTCGGCACGGTCGGTGTCGTCGTGAGCTACACGGGCGAGATCGGCGTCGATATCTCGGGTGACGCGTACAAGCACGGCGAGCTCGTGAAGAAGAACACGCGCGGCGTGTGGAACGAGCCGCTCCTCCCCGGCAAGTACGCGTTCAATACCTACGCCGGCAAGGTGATCATGGTTCCCACCACCAACTTCATCCTGAAGTGGAACCGCACGGAGACCGGCTCGCACAAGTTCGACGAGAACCTGGCGGAGGTGTCGCTCATCACCAAGGACGCGTTCGAGCCCTCGCTTCCGCTGTCCGTGGTCGTGCACATCGACTACCGCAAGGCGCCGCTCGTGATTCAGCGCTTCGGCGACATCAAGCGGCTCGTCGAGCAGACGCTCGATCCGATGGTTTCCGCCTACTTCAAGAACGTCGGGCAGACGCGCACGCTGATTCAGCTCCTGCAGGACAGGAGCGCGATCCAGCAGATCGCCGGCGAGCAGATGAAGGAGAAATTCGGACAGTACAACCTCGAGCTTCAGGAGGTGCTGATCGGTACGCCCACCTCCGGCGGGCAGGGCGGCCAGATCGAGCAGATCCTCACGCAGCTCCGCTCGCGGCAGATCGCGGAGGAGCAGGTCGAGACCTACACGCGACAGGAGAAGGCGGCGGTCAAGGAGCGCGAGCTCCGCGAGGCGGAGTCACGCGCCAAGCAGCAGGCGAGCATCACGGAGTCGGAGATCTCGATCAGCGTGCAGACCAACCAAGGCAAGGCCGACTACGCGCGCGCCCAGCAGCAGTCCGCGCAGATTCAGACGCTCGCGCAGGCGGAAGCGGAGAAGATGCGTATCCTCGGCGAGGGCGAAGCGAAGAAGATCCAGGCGCTCGCCAACGCCCAGGCCGAGCAGACGGCGCGCATCGGCGTCGCCCAGGCGCTCGCGATCGAGGAGCAGGTGCGCGCTTACGGTGGCCCGCGCTTTCAGCTCACGCAGCAGGTGATGAACCGCTTCGCGCAAGCGATCGAAGAGTCCCGCGTCGACGTAGTCCCGAAGATCGTCATCGGCGGCGGCGCGGGCGCGAACGGCAACGGCCAGTCCGGCGGTGGCTCCACGAGCGGCAACGTGATGGAAGCCCTACTCGCCATGCTGCTGAGCGACAAGATCGGCGCCGAGCTCGGCTCCGCGGCGGCCGCCACGACTCCGCGCAACCCACAGGCGGAGCGCATCCGGAGCGAGCTTCACAATCCGAGCGCCTGGCTCGGTGTGCCGCCCTTCGGGCCTTTGCCCACCGAAAGGGAGTGAACCCCGCGCGCTTCTTCCCCCCGGGACGCTCTAGCTCGCCGCCTTCATGCCGAGCGCCTTCTTGATCTTGCGATCGAGGGTCTCGGGCGTGAAGGGCTTCACCACGTATTCGTCGACGCCCTGGTCGAGCGCGCTCTCGAGCTTGCCGCAGGTGCCTTCGGTCGTGATCATGAGGATCTTCACGCGCTGATCGACCTTGCGCACCTTGGCCACGAACTCGAGACCGTCCATCTCGGGCATGTTCCAGTCGCTCAGGATCACACCGAAGTTGCCGTCGAGGAACTTGTCCAGGCCCTCCTTGCCGCTGGCCGCTTCGATGATGCGGGCGCCGCGCAGCTCGGTCTTGCCGAGGGCGCTGATGATGATCTTCCGCATCGCGGCGGAATCGTCGACAACGAGTACGTTCATGGGGAGTTCTTCTTTCCTTCTGTTGCTTCGTTCACCGCGCGCCGCAGATCCTGGCGCGAGAAAGGCTTGCCGATCACGAAGCGCGCCCCCGCTTTGCGCGCGCGTTCGACGTTCGCTTCGGAATCGTCCGACGTGATGAACCCGAAGCTCACGTCGACGCCATCGTCGTGCAGGCGCTCCAGGAGCTCGATCCCCGACATTTCCGGCATGTTGAAGTTCGCGAGCACGAGGTCGGGCGGGCTCGAGCGGATCGAGTCGAACGCCTCGCGCCCGTTCTCGGCTTCGGAGATGTTGGCTTCGTCGTAGCGAGCTCCGCGCAGCGTGCGGCGGATCAGCGCGCGCATCGCCTTGCTGTCGTCGACCACTAGGATTTTCATCGGGGTGTGCCCTTCAGCACGTTGACGAGCACCATGCCGCCTTCGCACTCGAACCATTCGTGCTCGGGCGGCGCCGGGTTGACCTGGCCGAACGGCACGGTGTCCGTGACGTTCGGTATGGAAAGCTTGCAGTCCCCCTTGAGCAGCGTTTTGTAGTTGCCGCCTACCATGTTGGTGAGCTCGCCGAGCGCGTCGCGGATCTCGCCGGCGTCGGCCTCGGCGGGCGCCTTGCCGAACATGGCAGCGGCAGCGCGGCGCGCGAGATTCGTCGAGCAACCGAGCGTCACGGCGCCTTGCCAGGTGCCAGAGATCGTGACCTTGCCGAGCACGAACTCCTGCGCGCCCGCTTTTCCGGCGTCGAACTTGACGGGCTGAATGCGGAAGCCGAGCACCATCGACCAGACGTTTTTGGTGATCTCGTGGAGCTTCGCGGTAGGTATCTCGGCGCTCATCTCCCCGTTCCCCGGAGCGCCTCGTCGGCTTCGGCGCGCATCACGTCGACCACGAGCTGCCAGAGGCCATCCGTCGTTCCCGGGCGGAGCTCGGCCGAGCTCGGAAGCTCGCGCTTGGGCCATCCGCTCAGCAGCGGGCGCACGGTCGGGATCTCGTCTTGAATGCTCGCGAGAGCGGTTCCTGTCTTCGGAGTTCGTTTGGCCATCGGATAAGCTCGCGGTCTCGAGTTGAGTGACGCTGGATTGAGTGCCGTTCGGCGCTCCAGTGGCTGCAACAAGCGCGCCACGAGAATCGGTTGCGGTTTGCCGCGTGATCGGTTCGAGGCCTCGAAAACGGTCTCCACGATCCTGGACGAACGGGTCCGGAAAGCCGGATGCAGGCGCCGGCGGAGGCACACCCACATGGCCCATTCAGGCCCGAAAACAGCTGTGGTTCCGCTGGCCCGTGAATTGCACGGCTGAGCCTCTCCCGAGGGACCCCTGCCGATGAAGAGTGCCGACCAAGCCCCCCCGAAGACCCCCGCCGCGAAGGTCCAGCGCGACGCCGAGACCATCGAGCTTTTGGGCGACTTCGTCACGGAGAGCGAGGACGGTCTCGGACGGGTCGACGAGATCCTGCTCGAGGCGCAGCGCGCGGCGGTCTCCGACGAGCAGGTGAACGAGCTTTTCCGCGTCTTCCACACCATCAAGGGGGTGTCAGGATTTCTGGAAGCCCACGATGTCACGCGCTTGGCGCACGTGACCGAGACCCTGATGGACGGCGCCCGCTCCCATCGCTACGGGCTCGACGGCAAAGTGCTCGACGCGGTCTTCGAGGCGTCCGCCGCGATGCGCACGCTGCTCAACGAGGTGCGGCATGCCGCGCAGAGCGACTGCGCCATCCCGACGGATCCGGAGCTCCACGTCCTGATCCACCTCATCGAGCACGCGACGGATCCCGACGCGGGAGCTTCAGCGAAAGCTTCTCTGCGCCCGAGCGCCAAGCGCGCGGAGCCGCTTCCGAGCCGCGCGCCGCGTGCAGCATCGCGCGCGCCCGCGGCGGCGAGCATCCCCGTGAAGGCGTCGGCCGGTCCGCCGCGGCCGAGCCTGCTCGAGCGGTTGTCGGCGCGGCCCCCGAAGATCACGACGGCCGAAGCGCCGAGCGTCGCGCCCGCGGCTCCGAAAGCGCCGTCCCCCGCGACACCCGCCGTCGCTCCGCCGGCAGCGGCCCCTGCGACTCCCGCGGCCGAAGCAGCGCCCGGCGCATCCGGCGACTCCGGCGGCGCCGTACGGCTGCGCGAGACGGTCAAGGTGGATCTCGAGCGCATCGACAGCGTCGTCGAGATGATCGGCGAGCTCCTCATCGTCGAGTCGATGGTGATGAGCGCGGGAGAGATCCAAGGCCTTGCGTCGCCGCGTATCGCGAACTACCTCGGGCAGCACACCAAGATCAGCCGCGACCTCCAGGGCGTGGCGATGCGCATGCGCATGATTCCGGTGCGTGGCGTGTTCCATCGCATGGCGCGCCTCACGCGCGATCTCTCGCGCAAGACGGGAAAATCCGTCGAGCTCGTGCAGGTCGGCGAAGCGACCGAGATGGATCGCAGCATGGTCGAGCGCATCGAAGAGCCGCTCGTGCACATGATCCGCAACGCCATCGACCACGCGGTCGAGCAAGCTCCGGAGCGCGCGGCGCAGGGCAAGCCCGAAACGGCCACCATTCGCCTCTCCGCGCAGCACGAGGCAGGCGCCGTGACGATCGAGATCTCCGACGACGGCCGCGGGCTCCGGCGTGAGGCGATCCTCAACAAGGCGCGCGAGCGCGGGCTCGTGAAGGACAACGGCGAGCGCCTCTCGGACGAAGAGGTGTTCGCGCTAATCTTCCTGCCGGGCTTCTCGACCGCCGCGCAGGTGAGCGAGCTTTCGGGACGCGGCGTGGGCATGGATGTCGTCAAGCGCAGCATCGAAGCCATGCGCGGCCGCGTCATGATTCGCTCCAAGCCGGGCGTCGGCACCACGTTCAAGCTGGTGCTGCCGCTCACGCTCGCCATCATCGACGGCATGCTCGTCTCGTGCGGTCCGGAGACGTACATCATTCCGAGCCTCGCCATCGTCGAGTCGCTGCAGATGGCGCCCGGCATGCTTCGCACCGTGGCGAGTCGCGGCGAGCTCTTGAACGTGCGCGGCGAGGTGCTGCCGCTGCTCCGCCTGCGTCAGCTCGTCGGCCTGTCGGGCGCTGCGCCGGCGGCCGACCAGTGTCGCGTCGTCGTCGTCGAAAGCCTCGGCAAGAAGGTCGGACTCGTCGTGGACGAGGTGATGACGCAGCAGCAGATCGTGATCAAGCCGCTCTCGTCCCACCTCGGCGACACCGACTTCTTCGCCGGCGCCGCCATCCTGGCCGACGGACGCGTCGGCCTGATTCTCAACGTCGACAGGCTCGGGACCGCGACGGCCCCGAGCCCCCGACCGCGCGCGCTCGAAGCCGCGCCCCCGAGCCCATGACCACTCCCGCCTCCTACATCACCTTCAAGCTCGGCAACGAGGACTACGGCATCGAGCTCGTGAAGCTCCGCGAGCTCATCGGTCTGCTCGAGATCACGCGCCTGCCGCGTGCCCGCCCGCACATTCGCGGCCTCATCAATCTGCGCGGCAAGGTGATCCCGGTCGTCGACCTGCGCATCAAGTTCGGGATGCCGCCGGCGGAGCCCACGCATCAATCGGTGATCATGGTCGTGCAGCTCGATGCCGGCAACGCGGGCTCGACCACGGGCATCCTCGTGGACGAGGTGCTGGAAGTGCGCGCGATTCCGAAGGAAGAGGTCGAGCCCGCGCCGAACCTCAGTGAGCACGTGGATATGTCGTTCATCCATGGCGTAGGCAAAGTGGACACCCGCGTCGTCTTCCTGCTCGACATCGAGCGCATCCTGCGCGACGACTCGAGCGAGCCTGGCCGCAGCGCCCTGGGGGCGGGCCTCCCGTGCTGAGCGTTCTCATCGCCGACGACTCGCTCGTCATGCGCCGCATGGTGGCTCGCTCGCTCGAGCTCTCGGGCGTCCCGCCGCACGAGCTGCGCGAAGCGTCCAACGGCGAGGAAGCGCTGGGCATTCTGCGCGACACCTATGTCGATATCGTGCTCTGCGACTTGCACATGCCGGTCATGGACGGTCTCGAGCTCGTGAAGCGGCTCGGCGCCGACCCGGCGACGGCCGACGTGCCGGTCGTCATCGTCTCTTCCGAGCGCAGCGCCGGCCTGATCGCCGAGCTCGAGGAGCTCGGAGTGCGTGGCTACCTGCGCAAGCCTTTCCAGCCCGAGGCGCTCGGCAATCTCGTTCGCGAGGTGCTTCGCCTCACGGAGACCAGCTAATGATCCCCCTCAGCACCGACGAGCTCGCGCTACTGGCGCAGAGCACCTTCGCCGATACGGCCTTTCTCCTGACCGAGCTCGCTTCCGAGCGGCATGGCCCCGCGTCGGACTGCCTGTGCGCGGTGATCGGCTTCGACGCCGAGGTGAAGGGACGCCTCGTGCTCGCCGCGTCGACGGCTCTCGCCGCGCAGCTCGCTGCCGACATGCTGTGCGTCGATGCGAGCGACGAGCAAGCGGTCGCCCAGGCGGGCGGCGCCCTCGCCGAGCTCGCCAACGTCTTCGCCGGCGTGCTCGTCCCGCGGCTCTTCGGGGAGCATGGCCAATGGGCGCTTGGGCTGCCGCGCGTGCTGCTCGCCGATCCGCCGCTCGCTTCGGGCGAAGAGGTGCGCGGGGTTACCCTCGTGAGTGACGCCGGACATCCGATTCGCGTCGAGCTCGTTCTCGGAGAAAAGAAGCAGAACTAGCCCGAAAAGGCGCCCCGCTAGCGGGCTCCGGGCTCGCTGCTAGCGTTTCTTCCATGGCGAGCCATGGGAGACGGCGCGAGCGTGACTCGCTGTCGCTCGTCGTGGCGCTGCTCCTGCACGCCGGGGTCATGCTCGCGGTCAGGCACTGGGTGATGCTGCATCCGCATTCGGCGCCACCGCGCGTCGCCGCGACCGACCCGACCGTCCTCTGGGGATTGACGGAGGAGGTCGAGCTCGAAGCCTCGCCGGCGCCGCCCGCGGACCCGGCACCGAGCGCGCCCGCGCGGGGCGAGCTCGGCATGGGCAAGGTGCCGAGCTCACCGGGCCTCCGCAAAGCGCCTACAGTTCCACGCGTCGCTCGCGTCGAAGGGATCCCGGAGCCGTCGCCCGAAGCCGTCGCCCCCGCCGCCGAGCTCGAGCCGGCACCGAGCACGACGGCCGCGCCCGCGGGGCGCGAGGGGCCCATCGATCTCGGCCTCGGTCCCGACGGCTGGCAGCGCTGGGTCGGCGTGCTGCCGAACGAGCCCGTGGCTCCGCGCACGGCAGCGCGGGGCCGTCCGGTCGTCCGCGCTCCCCCCGTGAGCAGCACGGGCGGCTTGCAGGAAGGCCTCGAGGCGAGCGACCGCAAGCTCGGCATGGGTCCGTCGGGTCGCGTTGCCACCGCGCTATTTCAGGCCGCGCACGCTCCGGATGCACCCGAGACCGGCACCGCCCTCTTCAACGTGACGGTGCTTCGCACGGGCGCCGTCGAGGTGACACTCGGCGAAACGACCGATCGTCGCTGGCAGGCGGTCGCAACGCACGCGGCCGAAGCCTTGCGCCAGGCGCCTCCGCGCATCCCGCCGCCGCGCGAGGGCTACCGCCTCACCCTGAAGATCACGGCGGAGGAGACCATGCCGAACGGCCTCAAGCGCCAGCAGCTGCACGGCGCGCGGCTCGAGGTCGAGGCGCCGCGCTTCCGCGACCAGCGCGCCGCAGAGCGCGAGGTCGAGCTCAAGAATCCTGTCGTCGGCGTCGGGCCCGACCAGCAAGACTTTCGCGGCAGTCCGATCGTCATGGAGCTGCCCGGGGTGTACGTGACAGGTGTGGGTCGGGTGTGCAGCTACCGTTTCGGCATCTCAATCACCGGACTCTTGCTGCAGGGCGGCTGCGATCCGGCCAACGCCGGCGCCAAGCTCCAGCGCATGGTGCGCACCGAGGTCCGCGAACAGTCGGCGTTCTGAGCGGCGCGGGGAGCTTCCGCTACCCGCTCTTGCCTTCGAGAATGGCGCCGTCGGCAGTCATGCCGAGCACCCAGCCGACGTCGGCGATCAGGCTGATGAACGGCGCTCGCCACTGCGGATCCCGCCAATGCGGGCGCCAGTCTTCGCCCTTGTTGCGGTCACGGCCGAGGATCTGCCCGCGGCCGGTCGTCCATTCGTAGTCCAGCACGTCGACGGCCGCGGCCGCGAGGTCGATCTCTCCCGGGACGTGCGAGACGGTCGCGCCGCCAGCGTCGACACGCAGGGCGACCCCGCCGCTTCCGACCAGCAGGGCGACGCCGCGCTCGGCGGCCGAGGTCCCGCCGATGAAGGCGCGGAGCGGCGGCGTCTCGAGGGTCTCGAGCTCGGCGCTCTCCGGCGTGTAGATGCCCGCGAAGCCGCCGCCCTGCTCGAGCCTGCCGCCGACGAGCCAGCGTCGCTCGTCTAGCCGAGAGAGCGCATTCACTTGCGCGACGCCCGACAGCGCGAGCGGCTTGAGCCACCCCGACGAGGTCGCGCACCAGAGCGTCGGGGCTTGGCCTAGGCGCCGCTCGACGACCACGAGGGAGCTTCCGACGCGTCCGGCCGCCAGCGTGAGCTCGCTGTCGGGCGCGGGCGCAGGCAACGCGACGTGCACGCCGGCCGCATCGATGACGCAGAGCGGGCAGCCGCGACCGCCCACCAGCCAACCGCCGGCCTCGTAGCGCTCCACGAAGGTCGGCTCGCCGCCGAGCGGTGAGACCAGGTGGCTCGCGTCGCGCCAACCCTGTCCGTCCCAGAACCATGCCCCGCCCGGCGCGAGCGCGAGCGCGTGGCCGTCGGTGTCCCACGCCGCGCGCTTGATGACCATGTCGTCGCGCGGCCGGCTTCGCACGGTCCAGCGGAGAGCCATTTCGACCGCCGGCCGAGGCGAGCTTAGAACGGCCGAGAGCAGACGCCCCGCCGAGCGCGGCGCCGCATCCGCACCACCGAGCCACGGCAAAGTAGCCCGTGCGAGCTCGCTCGCGCTCTGCATTCGTCGGGTCGGTGCAACGTGCGTCGCATGAGCGAGCGCGCGCTCGAGCGCCTGGCACGCCTCCGGTCGCTCGGCGAGCTCGGGGTCGAGGCTCGGGTATTGGGTGATGCTCTTTCGAGTCGGAGCCATCAGCTCGCCCATGGCCTCTTCGGGCGTGATCGCGTCGAAATACAGCTGTCCGGTCAGCGCGAAGTAGAGGACGGCGGCGAACGAGAACACGTCTGCCGAGGGGCCTGCGGTCACTTCGCTGGCGTCCGGCGCGATGTAGCCCGGTGTTCCGACGCGGAGCGCTCCGAACGTGTGCTGCAAGCCGAGCGGACGCGCGATGCCGAAGTCGGCGATCTTGAAGATCTCGCTCTCTCCGAAACCGCAGCACAGCACGTTGCCCGGCGTGAGATCGCGGTGCAGCACCGAGACATCGTGGATCGCCGAGAGCCCGGTCGACAGGCAACGCACGAGGTGCGCGGCGCGCGTCGCATCGAAGCCGAAGCCCGTGCGCTTCACGGAGTAGGCGACGCGGGCCTCGAGCGTCGTGCCCTCGAAGCCGCCGTGGACGTATTCGATGGCGAGCCACGGTGTCGGACTCGTCGTGCCGAACTTGGCCGCGCCCGTATCGAGCAAGCGCACGACGAAAGGGCAGGGAGGAAGCTGCTCGTTGAGTCGTCCGAGGGCCACGGCCTCCTTCAACGCCAGCATCTCGGCCGGGACGCCGCTCTCCTCGGGGCGCATCACCTTGATGACCACGGGAACGGCGCCCTGGGCGCTCTTTCTCAGCGCAAAATAGGCCGCGCCCGTTCCGCCCTCCCCGATGCAGCGGTCGATCTCGTAGTAGACGCCAGCTTGCCGCTCCGACCGAATCACTCGCCCCGCGAGGCTCGGGATCTGAGCAAGCTGGTTGTGGGACATCCGCGCCTTGGAGCCCCCGCGATCCACTCAGCCCGCACGGGGCCACGCGTGTCAAGCGCTGGTTCTTGAGCCTCGTGGATTGCGCCGGCGTACGACGCTGACGACGCGCGCGCCTCCGCGTTTCGCTTCGTTTCTCACAGTGTTAGCGGAATGCCTCGGCGCCCAGCTCGACGATGCGCGGAGGGTCGACGGTGTAATCGCTGAGCCGAGCCCAGGTGAGCCTCACGCGCCCGTGCGTGATCCCTTTCCACGCGAGCCGCTCTCGTCCGTCCGGGTACGGCCCGAAGTACACCTCACGCAACCGCTCGAGCTCGGCGCCCTCCGGAAAGTCGACCGTCCCTTCGAGCTGCGCCGTTCGCTCGTCCGAAAACACCACGAGCGCCGCGCGCGGGTCGGCGCAGAGGTTCCGGTACTTCCGCGTCGAGGTCAGCGTATCGAACACGAGCTCGAGCGCATCGCTCACGCCGTAGCCGACGACGGCTGCCTGCGGCGCGCCGTCAGGTCCGAGCGACGAGAGCACGACGAGCTTGTGCTGGCGGAGAAAGGTCAGGAGCTCTTCGCGGGTCAGCGGCGCGCTGGGCATCTGATTTTCGAGTGCCGAAGGTGAGACTTGAACTCACACTCCCTTGCGGGAAACGGATTTTGAGTCCGCCGCGTCTGCCGGTTCCGCCACTTCGGCTCGTGGTGTCGATCTTCGGTGCGGTTCGTAGCAGACCTTGGGGGGCGGGGGTAGCCCTCAGACGAGAGCTGCGTCGGACGTCGCTCCGACGGTGAAGGTCACCTGCGAGCGCGGCGCACGCTCGGGCAGCAACGGGTTCGTCAGCGGGTTGGGTCTCGTCCCTGGCTGCTACAGGGCGCATGCTCGGCATGGGCCTTCTTCTGCTCCACCAATTCCCCGCCGAAATCGTGCTCGGCCGCCAACGCGTTGTGGGCTCTGCAGCGTAGGGTGAGATTCGAAGACGCGTGCGCGCCGTCGTGAGCGAAAGGGACAAGGTGGTGGAATTCGAGGAGGTGAGTTTCTGGACAGCGGCGACCCGTGGCGTCGACGTAGGTGCAGAGCTCGCCGTCGCGCGTCGCTATCGTCCGCCGAACGGCGGCGGGGATGTGCCGGCCGCGCCGGCGCGGGTGCCGGCGCTGGTGTGCTTGCTCTGCGCCGGATTCTGCTCGGGGCGGCTCGTTCGAGGCCGCTCCTTCCGTCTTCAATGCCTCCGTGCTCGCGTACTTCTGCTTCTTCAGCTTCGCCACGAACGTTCGCATCGCGCGGAGCTGGATGTCGTCGAGCGTTGCGTTCGGGACGGCGTGCGAGAGCAGGGCCTTCGCCTCGTCGACGAGCCGCACGTATTCCTCGGTCGCGGTGAATTGCACCTTGTATCGTTCGGGCCGGGTGAGGACATGACCTCCTGCGCTGTCTCCGCCCTCGCGATCTGCATGAGCTCCGTCGTCGTTGACGGCCCCGCCAAGGAAACTCGCGCCCTCAGGCAGTTCGCTCGTGTCCTCGATCCAATCCCGCGGCCGCTCCCCCGGCTCGAGCTCGCGCACCGGACAGGTCGCGCCGATGAATTCCTCCCACGTCGGTGTACTCGGCACGACCCGCGCCGGCGCGGGTCCGAGCGGCTCGATCCGTGCCGGGACAGCCGGCAGCGGGTCGAGAATACGAACGAGCCGCATGATCTCGCGCTTGGTGCGATGCTTGGCGCGCGCGAGCACTTCCACGAGTTTCTGCTCGTTGAGATGCGGGCCCAGCAGCAAAAGCCCAGTCAGATGCAGCTCGCCTGAAGCCACCGCGTCGAGCAGTGCCGGGAAGCGCTTGACCAGGCGCGACGCGGCAACGCGGCGAAACGCCTCGTCTTCCGAGAAACGGAGCTCGT
>DATMCL010000655.1:0-2155 GCA_035558375.1 Polyangiaceae bacterium | reverse complement strand
GCTCGCTGAGCGCTACTATCGCTCGGCGGACGCCGGCTTCCACGCCTTGCCGTTGCGCGCGGCGCTCGCTGCCCGCGCGGCACGCCGCGTGTATGCGGCGATCGGCGACGAGCTCGCCGCTCGCGGGTTCGATGCGCTCGGCGGGCGCGCGGTCGTGCCGAGTTGGAAGAAGCTCTTGCTCGTCGCGCGCGCGAGCATCGAGGAGCTCGCGGACCGCGCACGACGGCGGCTTTTCGGTTCGACGCGGCCGGGGCCGAGATTGACCGGAGGATCCGATGACCATCGGCTTGCTGCCGAATCCTGAGCGAGCCGCGCGGCTGCGCGGTTCCCGCCCCGGGTCCGAATTTTTGCTCTACGTCGGCCGGATGCGCCAATTTTCACGGCAAGACTGGCTGGTCTACGTGGCCTGGGTCGGACTCATGCTGGGCCTCGTCGCGGCGACGGGCGGCTTCGTGGGAGTGGGGCATGCCGGTGGAGTCGCGCTGTCGCCGGCCGCCTACCTCGTCCCGGCAGGGGCGCTCGTGTTCACGCTCTCCATCGCCATCGACACCATTGGGCACCGCACCGTGTATCGCGAGGAGATCCAGCAGGCCGAGGGCCTCGTGCACGCGGTCACGATCCTTTGTGGTATCGGGTCGTGCGTGCTTCTTTCGGCGGCGTATCATGCGCGGGTCACGCTCGGCATTCCCGCGATGGTGCTCACGGTGCTCTCGTTCTTCTACAGTGCGATCGACGAGGTCTTTCACTGGAGACGTTACGTCTTCCACAAGTCCGACCGCGTGGAGATGTGGAGCCACGTCGGCATCTTCGTCGGTCACCTCACGATGATGGTCGCCTGGTGGGCTTGGTTTTTCGACGGGTATCGCGGAGTCGCAGAGACCGTCGCGCTCCTCCGCGGCCATGGTTGAGACGCGCTACCGCATCGGAACCTTGGCGCGCCTGTCGGGCGTTTCCACGCATCTCATCCGCGTCTGGGAGCGCCGCTACGAGGCGCTCGAGCCCGATCGCAGCGGCGGCGGAGCACGGCTGTACTCAGCCGCGGATCTCGAGCGCCTGCGGCTCCTCAAGCGTGCCGTCGATCGCGGTCACGCCATCGGGCAAGTCGCCCGCCTCGGCACGGACGAGCTCGAGCGGCTGAGCGGCAACGGTAGCGGCGGCGCGGTCGGCGAGGAGGCGCGGGCGTTCATCGAGGACTTCATCGATGCCGTGCAACGCTTCGACGGGGCGCGCGCCGAGGAGCTCCTCGTGCGGGCTTCTCTCGTGTTTTCCGCGCGTTCGCTGGCCCTAGACGTGCTCGGGCCCTTGCTCGGACGCGTCGGCACGGACTGGGCGCGCGGGGATTTGTGCATCGCCAGCGAGCACGTCGCTTCCGCGCTCGTGCGCGACAGCTTGACCGCGCTCTTGCGCCAGCTGCCCAAGGACCCGAGCGCCGAGCTCGCCGTGGTCGCGACCCCCGAAGGCGAGTCTCACGAGCTTGGGGCCCTTCTGGCCGCCGTCACGATCGCCCTCCACGGCTACCGGGTGCTTTACCTCGGAGCGAGCTTGCCCGACTCGGAGATCGTTCGCGCGGCCCGCGGAGCCAAAGCGTCGATCGTCGCGCTCTCCGTCGTTTCGCTCGCTCCGGAGCGCGCCGCGCGCGCGATCCGCGGCGTCGCCTCGGCACTGCCCGCTTCCGTGGAGCTCGTGCTCGGTGGAACCACCTCCGACTCGGTCAGCGACGGCTTGGGCGATGCTCGCGTCGTCGTGCCGGGCAGCCTGACGGAGCTCGATCACTGGTTGGAGGCGCGACGGCCGAAATAGCCGCCCGTCTCGCCGCTGCTCCGCAGTGCGCGAGCACCGCCCGGCTCGCCCCCTGCCGGCCCCAACAAAGCCCTTCTAAAGCCCCGCGATCGGCGTTCCCGCCGGGCTCCCGTAGCTCGACACGTCGAGCCCGTACCGGGAAATCAGCGAGGCGTGCAGCGCGCCGGTCGTCTTCTTGTCGGCGGAGACACAGCGGCCGGTTTCGAAGCCGCCAGCGTGGCCGGCGATGAGCGTCGGCATCTTCGTGCGGGCGTGGCTGTCGCCGTCGCCGCATTCGGAGGCGTAGAGCACGAGGATCTCGTCGAGGAGCGTGCCGGTCGGCGTCGCGACGCTCTTCAAAGCGTTCACGAGGTAG
>DATMCL010000654.1:0-4982 GCA_035558375.1 Polyangiaceae bacterium | reverse complement strand
CGTCGGTGACGTTCGCAACGAGACCGTTGAAGGGCGTGCCCTGCGTCGCCGTGAACGTGACGCCCGTCACCGAGACGTTCGGCACGACGTGCGCCGTCGACGTGATCGTCGCGGTGACGCCCGTGACGTTGTTCAGGAGCGAGACCGAGACGTTGAAGTCTCCGGAGCTTGCGTAGGTGTGCGTGCCGCTGATCGTGAAGGAGCCCGCCGCGCCGCCGACGACGCCGGCCGTGGGCGCGGTGCCATCGCCCCAGTTGATGGTGGCGCCGAAGCGCGCTGCGGTGTCGCTCTGGTTGCCGTCGGTGAAGTTCGCGACGAGGCCGTTGAACGCGGAGCCTTGCGTCGCCGTGAAGGTGACGCCGGTGCCGACCAGCGCGGGCGCGATGCGTGAGAGCGCTTCGCTCGTCGAGGTGAACGTCACCGACGGATCGTCGGTGAGCGTCGTGCCGTAGAAGAACCCGGTGTGGGTGCCGGCGATCAGGGACAAAGGCCCGTTCGACGCAACGAGCGAGCCGCGGAACGGCGCGTCCGCCCGCACCTGGGCCGTGCCGAACGTGAAGAAGCGGAGGCGCGTCGCGTTGCCGCCGTCGTTGATCGAGCCGCGATAGATGACGGCGCCCGTGACGAAGATCGTGACGCCGCCGCTCGGAATGACGAGCTGCGCCGTCGGCTCGAGGTCGAAGCTGCGGAAGTAGAAGGTGCCGCTCGTTAGTGTGAGCTTTGCCCCGCTGTTGACGATGAGCGCGCCGTACGAGCCGGGAGCGAGGGTCGCGACCTCGTTCGTTGCAGCGGTCACGCTCTGGGTGGCGGCCGGGATCGTCACCGGAAAGCGAACCGCGGACGTTGCCGGCAACGACTGGTTCTGAAAGATCGTACCCGTGCTCGAGCCCGTGCCGACCACCACCGTTCCGCCCGAGCGCAGCACGCCCGTGTGGGCGCGCGCGCCGAGGGTGATTTTGCCGGTCGAGGTGAGGTTCGCGATGCTGAGGTCGTTGGTGCCGTTCGTCGGGCCGCCGCTCGCGAGCGAGCCCGTCGTCGTCGTACGATCGTTGAGGGACAGCGACGTCTTCGCGCCGGCCGTCAAGTTCTGGCGGTCGGCGATTTGAAGGGGTGGAAGCGTCACGTCGACCGTCGCGCTCGTGGCGGGGAAGCTCACCGGCGGGAAGGTCAGGTTCTCCCCGACCTCCCCGACCGGCTCGCTGCCGTCACCGGCGCCACAGCCGACCGCGAGCAGTGCGAGCAGGCACAGCGCCGCAGCGGCGGACACCCGCGAGATGCTTTCGACACATGCCCGAAGGCGAACCCAGATGGCGACGCGATGGTTCATGGCGCTCCCACAACCTTTCCGTGAAATGCCCTACTGAAAACGGCTTACTGCGAGAGCGTCTTCACCGGCGTGTAGCGCGTGTTGCGCGTCCCGTCGCCAATCGTGAAGTTGCCGTTGTCGCCCCAAGCCAAAACGGTTCGGTCGGACAAGAGGGCGATCGTGGTGTCGCCGCTCGACGCGATTTGGGCGACGTCCTGGATGCTCGTCAGCGGCGTCGGTGTGTTGCGGCTCAACCGGTCGCCGAGCCCCGACTCGCCGTTGAAGCTCTGCCCCCAGACGCTGACGCTTCCGTTCGCGAAGCGAGCGAAGGTCGAACCCGTTCCGCCGGCGACCTGGACGACGTTGCTTCCCGCTCCGAGGCCCACGACGTCGACGGGCTGCGTCGCTTGCGTGGTCGTGCCGTCGCCGAGCTGGCCGTTGTTGTTGTTGCCCCAGCACTTCAATCCGCCCGCAGCCGTGACCGCGCACGCATGATTGGCACCGAGCCCCATCGACACGGCCGCGAAGTTGCCGCCCACGCCTACGGGTGTCGTCCGATCGGTCGTCGTGCCGTCGCCGAGCTGCCCGAAGGAATTCGCGCCCCAGCAACGCGCGGTCCCAAACGAGACCGTGCAGGCGAACTGATCACCCGCGGAGAGTCCCTCGTTACCGCCGAGGAGGACACGAACGGGGGTTGCGCTGAACGTGGCCGGGCTCGTCGACGCGCCGAGCTGTCCGCGCGTGTTGTTGCCCCAACAATAGATGTCGGTCGAATTCGACACGGACGGCTCGGAGACGGCGCAGGTGAAGTCGCGCCCCGCGATCAGCTTTGCCGCCCGTCCGAAGTTCCCGGGAAAGGGGACGGCCACGAGCGAGAATGAGGTCTGGCCCGCGCCAACGGGGAAGTTGGGGCCGATCTGGCCGAATTCGTTGCTCCCAGTGCACACCACGCTGCCGTCGGTCTTCTTGATGAAGCAGTCGTGCTGCTGCCCGGATGCTCCGGTCTGAATGTCCGTGAGCCCGGCCATCGCCGGGATCGAGTAGCTCTGAAAAGCCCCCATCGACCACGTGAACCCCGTGGCACGGATCGTACCGTCGGCCATGACGAGGCCGTTGCCGAGGCCGCTGAAGCGGTGCGGCTGGATCTCTAGCGCGCTCTGAATGAAGTTCGCGTTGACGGTCACCGAGTTGTCCGTGCGGAACGTGAGCGCGACGGTCGCGGGAACTCCCGCGCGGAGCGTGGTCGAAACGGTATCGGAGACCCAGCTCGGGAGCGCGGTGCCGACGCCGCTGCACGGTAGGTCGTACGCGGTCGCCGAAAACTGGGTCGGGCCGAGCGGCAGGCGACCGAGGTTGAGCGAAGCGCTCGAGCTGCCGACGGCAACGGTCAGATTCGTGGTCACGACGGAGCTGCCCGACGTCACCACGCGGATGCACTGGACGGGTGACGGCACCTGCGTCAGCGCGATGCTCGCCGTGCCGAGCGTGTCGCCGCTTTCGGTCGGACCTTCGGGTAGTGCGCCGCACCCCACGAGCCCGAGCCCTGAAAGCGCACCCAAAACCCGCAGCGACCCATTGATCGAGATCGTCATGATCAGCTCTCCCTTTTGCTTTTTTATGTTCGAAGTTCCCGAGCGGAACTCGTGAGACGGACACCCCCGTGATGCCTAGAGTCGAACGCGCGGAGAAGGTTCCCCGCCCCGGCCGCTTCCTCCCAATGGTTACTGGCCGGTCGGCGGAATGAGCTCGTCGAGCTCCTGCGTTGCCGGCAATAGCGCGCCCACGTCGTAGAAGTCAACCGCTACGAACGTCGGCGTGCGTGCGTTCGTCGCAACGCAACCGCGAAGGCGCCGTATCAAGAACGGGTTCTCGTTGATGATCGCGGCGACGTCGGGAAGCGCGTGAAGAACACTCGCGCTCTCGCCATTGCCGCCGCCGCCGGAGGCTTCTCCACCTGCGCCGCCGCCGGAACCGGCGACGGATGACATCTCAGAAACGAAATGGTTGACGAGCATGAGCGGCTTGTCGGCCGAGCCGCGCGGCAGCTCGCAGTCGAGCTCGTCCGCCGCGCCGTAGTCGTCGCGAGTGCTCGCAAAAAATTCTTCGAACGAGAGGACGCCGTCGGACGCTCCGGTCGCGCCGGTCGCGAAAACGACGAGCCGCTGCCCTTCGTCGATCATCCTTCCGAGTGTCGGCCAGGACTCGCCCGCGGCCTGGAAATGCAGCCAATTCGTGAGATCCGACGCCTGGAGCGCCGCCGCAAGGTCTTCGGCTGGTGCGCGGTTGGAGACGAGCAACGTGACGACTTCACGCGGATTCTCTGCGAGATACAGCGACACTTCCGCGAGCGCCGACGCGAACGGCACGTGACCTTCGCTGCAATCGCCGAGGCAGAGCACGAGCTCGCCCTCGAAATCGTGAACCTCGAGCATCAACGCGCGAATGCCGTCCTGGAGCTGCCGGTAGAGCGAGAAGCGCTGGGCAGGGTAGTCCCAGGGCGGGCTCGCGTTCGCCATCGCCGCGTGCGTCGTCGGGTAGACGACCTCGTCGTAGTGACGGGCACACAACGCGGTCCACGTATTGCACGGAAGCTCGTCGCCCGTGCCCGCGGTAGGCACGGGAATGAGGTCGCCGGAGCCCCCTTCGTTGGTGCTACGGTCGCCGCTCCCTGCGCTCGGTGTGCCGCCCGAGCCGCCGGGAGTGAGCCGTGTACCGCCCGGACGCGGACCCTGCGCGTCCTGCTGACAACCGGCAACGATCGCGAAGAGCCCGAGAGCGAGCGCCACGCTGAACCGGGCGCGTGCCCTGGCGGGCCCGGATTTCAAGGAAAAATTCGCCATCCCACGCCGTCCTGCGCCAAGCGCGCGGACGATAGCACGTGATTCGGCGGGCGCTCCCAGCGCTTCCGAGCGGAATGCCCTCAGTCGGCCGCGCTCGGTGATACCGCTTGATCGATCAGCAGCTGCGCGACTGCGCGCGCTTCGGACACGGCGCTCAGTTCGCGATCCGTCGACGCACCTACGGTCGCGCCGTCGTACAGCATCGTGAGGCGCGCACCGAGCCGCTTCGCATCCTTCACGCCCAGCTCTCGGGCGAGGGACGTGAAGAGCTCGCGTAGCCACGCCCGCGAAGCGTCGCAGACGGGCTTGGCGCGGCTATCGGAGCGCATGCCTTCGGCGCTGGCGTTCACGAAGGCGCAGCCGCGGTAGTTCGATTCGCGCACGACCTCGCCGAGCACGTCGTAGACGGCGAGGATGCGCGCGCGCGGGCTCTTGTGCTTCTCGAGCGCCGCACCGATGCGCTTACGTCGGCGCTCGTCACGCGCCTCGAGATAGGCGCGCACCAAGTCTTCTTTGCTGCCGAAGGTGCTGTAGAGCGACGCTTTCGCGACCTGTGCGCGCTCGAGCACTCGGTCGATGCCGACCGCGTGAATGCCCTCCGCGTAGAAGAGCTCGTTGGCGGCGAGCAGGAGGCGGTCGCGCACCGAGGCGTCGGATTTCGTGCTCGGCATGCCTTGACCATACAGACTGGTCTGTCTATAGTCAAGGACCAGACAGACGGGTCTGTACGGAGGCTTTCATGTCCCAGGCTCAGAAGCGCGCCTTTCTCCTACAAGTCTCGATTATCGTTTCGTTTTTGGCCGGTTCGAGCGCGCCGACGCCGCTCTACGCCGTCT
>DATMCL010000653.1:0-6392 GCA_035558375.1 Polyangiaceae bacterium | reverse complement strand
TTATTTGGAAGCCCGGAACTTGGCACTCGTGCCGGCCGGCGCGTACGAATGGGCCCATGCTCCGGTCAGCCGTGGTCGTCGGCTGCGCGCTTTCGCTCCTCGGAGCGGCGGCGCCGGCACCCGCGCTTGCTCCGGCACCCGCACCGGCCCCTGCCCCGGCGTCACCTCCGGCGGTGGACCTGGGGCGGCTGCGTCGAGACGGGGATCTCTTCGTCGCCCCGGCGGGCCTCGGGACAGCCGAGCTCACGCTCGACCCCTCGCTCCAGCGCGATGCCGAACGGCTTCTCGACGAAGCCCATCCCGTTGCGGGAGCAGTCGTCGCCATCGACCTCAAGACGGGCCGCGTCCTTGCGTGGGCGGAGCGGCGCCGCGAGGGGCGCGGTGCGTCGGTGATCACGACGCCCCACGCGCCAGCCGCGAGCGTCTTCAAGCTCGTCACGACCGCCGCCCTGTTCGAAAAGACGGACGTGACGCCGTCCGAACGGATCTGCGTCGCCGGTGGGATGCGAAGCATCGAGCGCCGGCACCTCGATCCCCCGCGCGACGGCGACGTGCACTGCGGTCCGTTCTTCCAGGCGCTCGGCCACAGCAAGAACGCGGTCTACGCGCAGCTTGCCACCCATCGCTTGATGCGCTCGGACTTGATCGAGATCGCCGAGCGGATCGGCTTCAACGGTCGCGTTCCGTTCGACTTCAAGGTGCCGGTCGGCACCCTCGACGTCCCGTTCCAGGACCTCGAGTTCGCGCGCGCGGCAGCCGGATTTCGCGGCAGCACGCTGACGCCGCTCGGCGGAGCCTACCTCGCGTCCGTGATCGCTACAGGGGGGCTCGCGCCGCGCTTGCGCATCGTCGCCAAGGCGGCCGACTACACGGCGAGCGCCGGCCTCGAGACGGAGGGGCGCGTGCTCAGCGCCACGACCGCCCAACGGCTCGAGCGCATGATGGAGGTGACGGTCGCGAGCGGCACCGCGCGTCCCGCCTTCCACGACGACCTCGGTCACCCGCTGCTCGGCTCGATCCAGGTCGCCGGCAAGACGGGTACGCTCCATCCGAGCGAGGCGTCCGGTGAAGGGCTCGCGAGCTGGTTCATCGGCTTCGCTCCGGCGCGTTCGCCGACCATCGCCGTGAGCGTCTTGCTCGAAAACGGCAGCGTCTGGCGCAAAAAGGCCGTCGAGGTCGCGCGCGACGTTCTCCGCTCGCACTTCGCGGCGCGCGGAGCTCCCGGCGTGCACATTCCGGAGCGCGCGCCGGAAGCCGTGACACAGCGCTAACGCGACGGCTACGGCCTGCGGCTACGTCCGCGAACGATCAGGCGCGGTTCCGGCGCCGGCGAACGGTCGCTAGCCCGAGGCCAAGGAGCGCGAAAGCGCCCAGTGCCGTCTCGCTTCCTTCGCTCGCGACACGGCAGCCGCAGCCGCCGCTCTTGGCTGCGTCCGTGCCGCCATCGGCCGCGTCGGCACCCGCGTCGGGAATCACCGAGCTCGGGCCGAGACCGAGCTCCTTGAGATCGGTCTTCACGTTCTTGACCGCGGGGATCTGCGTGCGGCTCTTGCGCGTGAGATCGTCGGCGATCCAGATCTTGCGCAGACCCTTGTAGTCGGGCGGCGACTTGCCCCACTTCCAGCGATCCGGGCTCGGGCAGTGGATCACGGGCTTCCAGTTGTGGAAGTTGTTGAAGCGGGTCTGGTGGCGATTCTTGCCTCCCGTGACGGCCATGTCGGCCTCGCGCTTCTCGCCCTTGGGGAGCGCGGTGCCACCCTGGAGCGCGTCGCTCTTCGCGCTGAGCTTCGGATCGGCTTCCAGATTCTTCGCGTCGTAACGGTAGTGCAGGCGCGAGAGCACGTATTTATGTCGCAGCACGAGCGCCTTCACGCTCGCGATCTTCTGCCGATCCTCCTTGAGCTCCTTGATCTTCTCCTTCTTTTCCTTCGGCTTGAGCGGCTTCAGGAGCTCCTTGTCCATGTCCTTCTCTTCCGCCGTGAGCTCGGGCGGCTTCGGCGTCTTCTCCTCGTCCGACACGGCGCGCTCGAAGACGTCGCCGCCGAGGCTCAGGAGCTCGGAGAGCTCGTAGGGGACGGTCGCGCAGGGTTCGCCACAGCCGTCCGCGGGCCACGAGTACTCACGGAGGAACGCCTTC
Organism: Polyangiaceae bacterium; assembly: GCA_035558375.1. GTDB lineage: Bacteria > Myxococcota_A > Polyangia > Polyangiales > Polyangiaceae > PMG-095. The sequence continues at coordinate 4,255 of DATMCL010000653.1, read as the reverse complement.
GGGTGCTTGGCGAGGATGGCGTCGTAGAGCGAGTTATAAAACTCGCCCATGCGCTCCTTCACCTCGAAATCGACTTCGATGTTGGTGGGCGGGGTGAAGTTGTCGTAGTTCGCGACCTCGTAGCGATTGGACGCATCGAGCGCGTAGAGAAAGAGCTCCTGCTTGTCGCCGTTCTTGTCGCCCTGGGGCGCGTTCAGCAGGCCGAGCCGCGTCGGCAGCGTGTCGTACGGAAGGTCCGTGAAGAAGCGAATCGGCGACAGCTGCGCGCGATCGCCACCGACGAGCTCGATGCGTTTGGTGTCGACCTCGGCCATCACGAACACGAGCCCCTGGCCCACGTAGGGCGCCACGGCCTGCTCGGCACCGGGCGGCGCCGCGTACCCATGCTCCTTGAGCCAGCCGAGCGGCGACGTGCCGGCGGGGAGAACGCTGATCGTGTACTCGCCTTCCTTCACCTTCGGCTGCGTATCGAGCGAGAGCTCGATCGCCACCTTCTTGGTCGGGCCCGACGACGGGCCACCGAGGAAGCCCGCGCCGGACACGCGGAGGTCGCGCTGCCACTCCTGCTCGGGCGGCCCTGGATCGCAGGGATCCTGCTCCCAGAACTCGTGGAAGCGCGGCGCGCTCATCTGGTCGGCGTGATCGACGAACTCGCGCTTGAGCGTCACGACGTGGTCCGCAACGACGTCCGCGGGCGCGGCCAGCACGACGACGAACGGCTCGAGCGGCCCTTGGTAGTCCGGCATCACGGTGACGACGCTGGTCGGGCCCTTCTTCATCATGACGATTTGCGTCTGATGGACCACGGGCGCCTTGGTCTTTCCGGCCATGAACCCCGGGAATGCTAGGGCCGAGGGAGCCAGAGTCAGTGTGGTGAGGAGCAGCGGAAGCCCGAAAAATTCCTTACGAAAACGCACGGCGCGAGTAGTTAGTACTCATCCCTGCGCCCTTGGCAAGCTGAGCTTTCCTAGCTGTGGTACCAAGCGGTCCCTGTGATGCCGTCCGGAGCGCTCACCGCGGAGCCCACGCGCAACGACGGGCCGCTAATTTCGAGCCTCAAGTCGGTCGCCGTTCAGGACTGGTTGGTGCTCGCCTACTTCTTGGGGTTGAACCTCGCGCTCGCGCTGTCACCAGCGGGCCCTGTTCGAGATCATTGCTGGGTCCGGGTCGCGGGCCTTCTGTTCCTCTGCATTTTTGCGCTGATAACGGTGCGCGGGCGGCTCTTGCCCGGCTCGTTCGTGCCCGCGGTCGTCTACCGCATCGGCGCGCAGGGCACGGTGCAGTTCTCCTACTTCTTCTTCCGGGAATTTTTGCCGCAGGTGAACCCGCGCAGTGTCGACGCACAGCTTCACACCGCGGGGTTGCATCTCTTCGGCGCCGAGCCCTCACTCACGCTCGACGCATTCGTGAATCCCACGACGACGGAGTGGTTTTCCTACTTCTATTTCGCGTACTTCTTCGTTTTGGCGACACACGTCCTGCCGATCCTGTTTCTCGTCAAAGATCAGCGCCTGCTCGGAGAATTCGCGTTCGGGATGCTGCTCGTCTTCTGCATCGGGCACACCTCCTACATGCTCGTGCCCGGCTATGGACCGTTGCGAGCCGTCGCCAACGAGTTCCATCACCAGCTACCGAACGGACTCTGGCTGAACGTGGTGATGGATACCGTCGCGGAGGGCGGCGCGCTCAAGGACATCTTCCCGTCGCTGCACACCGCCGCGCCGACGTTCATCCTCCTCTACTCGTTCCGGCACCGCGCCCTGCCGCCGTTCCGCTACACGTGGTGGATCGTGGGGTTCTTCGTCGTGAACATCATCGTGGCGACGATGTTCCTCAGGTGGCACTGGATCGTGGACGTCGTGGCCGGCCTCGCCCTCGCGGTCACCGCGCAGAAGCTCGCCGTCTTCGTCACGCGCTTCGAGCTCGACCGGCGCGCGCGCGCTCTGCTCGACCCGTGGTGGCCGCCCTTCCGCGCGGCACGCTGAGCGCGCCGCGCGGTCCGTCCCTCGCCCCCCCGACCGATCCGCCTACTTCTCGTAGACCTGAACGGCCGCGACGCCCGAGCCCTGCGACACCGTGACGATGACCTTCATGGGCATCGGCAGCATCGAGCGGTAGCAAGCCTGCTTCTCGCCGATGATCGCCTGGGGGCCGACCGTCTGGTCCTGCGCGACGACAGCCGCCGGCATGCCCGCGATGGGCACGAACGGCGCGAGCTGCACGTCGAGGTTCTGCACGGGTGGCAAGCCGACGCCGATCACCGTGTAACACTTGTTCGCCTGCATCTGGACCTGGCCCTCGAGCGACTGGCCCTGCTGGAACTGCCCCGCAATGGCCGAGCCGACGGGCTTCGCTCCGGGCGCGCTCTGCTGTGCGAGCGGAGCGATGAGCTGCGTCGCCGCGGTGGCCGCAGCGGGATCGAGCGGCGTCGCCGTCGGACCGGCCGCGGCCGTTGCAACGGGGACGGGCGGCGGAACGGCGCCGGGAGCCGTCGCACCTGGGGCGGCAGTCGCGACGGGAGCCGCCGTGGCTCCGGGCGGAGCGCCGCCCTGCATCTGGCAGAACTGTCCGTCGAAGTACTGGCCCGGCGGGCACTGCGACGCACCCGGCGCGAGCGCTTTCTTGTCGTCACCGCCACAAGCCGAAACGGCCAAGGCCATGAGGGTTACCCAGGAAGCATGTGCTTTGAGCATGATGGGCAAGAGTCTAGTCAAACTTCCGGGCGAAGGGCCAATGGTTCGTCGAGGTGCCATCAGTCACAGAACGAGCGAAAAAGCCGCCCCTTACAGCCCCGTGGCCGCCCCACCCGCATTCCGGATCCACCTCCCCCACCCGTTCAGGTCGGTCCCAGAGGAGCATCAGGACAAACCGGCGCGGCCGGCACATTGCTGCTGCCGGGGAATCAGTGCGGCTTCACACCGAGGCAGAATCCCTCGTAATCAATATATTCTTTGATCGTGGGGTTCTTGCCGCAAGCCGGGCAGTTCTCATCACGCCTGAGCTTCAACGTCCGGAACGTCATGCGCATGGAGTCATACGTGACCAGGCGCCCGTTCAAGGTGTCGCCCTTGCCGAGAATGAGCTTGATGGCTTCGGTCGCCTGCAGGGTGCCGACGATGCCGCACAGGATGCCGAGCACGCCGGCTTCGGAGCACGACGGAGCGAGCTCAGGCGGCGGCGGCTCCGGATAGAGGCAGCGGTAGCAGGGGCCTTCCCACGGCATGAAGGTCGTCACCTGGCCGTCGAAGCGGAAGATGCTGCCGTGAGCGACGGGGATCTTGTGGAAGAGCGACGCGTCGTTCACGAGGTAGCGCGTCGGGAAGTTGTCGCAGCCGTCGACGATCACGTCCCAGCCCTGGCTCAGGATCCGATCGACGTTCGAGCTCAGGAATCGCTCCTGGAACTTGATGACCTTCACGTCGGGATTCAGATCCGTGAGCGCCTTTTCCGCGCTATCGACCTTCGGCATCCCGACGCGCGACGTGGCGTGCACGATTTGGCGCTGCAGGTTCGAGGCGTCGACGGTATCGGCGTCCACGAGCCCGAGTGTTCCGACGCCCGCCGCGGCCAGGTACATCGACGCAGGGGCGCCGAGGCCGCCCGCTCCGAGCAGGAGCACCCGCGCCTTCAGGAGCTTCTCCTGTCCGCGCTCGCCGACCTCCGGCAAAAGAATGTGACGGGAGTAGCGGTCGAGCTGAGACGGCGTGAGATTCGGCGGTAGCTCCACCGGGTAGCGCAGGTCCTTCCAGCGCACGTAGCCGGGGTTCGCGCTCACGACGTTCGTGTACCCGAACTCCTGGAGCGTCTTGGCCGCGAAGAGGCTGCGATTGCCGCTCGCGCAGTAGACGATGATCTCGGCGTTCTTGTCAGGCAGCTTCTGCTCGGCCTGCTGCTCGAGGTAGGCGCGCGCGATGTGCACGGCGCCCGGGATGTAGCCGGCGCGAAACTCCTCTTTCTCGCGCACGTCGACCAGCGTGATCGGCTGCTTGTCCCGCGCATCGAACTTCGCCTTCATCTGGTCGAGCGGCAGGATCTTCACGCTCTGCTTCAGGTCGGCGAAGACGTCACTGTAGGTTTTGGCCATTGTTGACTTTTCCGATGTGTAAATGAGCCACTAATCTTTGGCTAAACCCGGCCCTGGTCAAGGGCCTGCCAAGGAGGGCCTCTTAGTAGCCGAAAACGCCGCTTTCAGCACCTTCGATTTCGGCCGAAAGGCCGATGGCCGGGCTGCTACGCTCGGCGTTCCGCAGGCGCC
>DATMCL010000652.1:0-9568 GCA_035558375.1 Polyangiaceae bacterium | reverse complement strand
TCGCGTCGCGCGCGTCTACTCGTACTGAATTTCGTAAACGGCGAGGCTACCGGGAGAGCCGTCGAGTGCGTGCGACCGGATCTCGATCTGATCGAAGCCGTCGTTGAACGTGCCCCACCGATAGTCCTCGAGCCACACGTGGTTGACGGTGTCCTCGTAGTAGACCGCGCCGGATGCGCCGCTGTCGACGGTGAAGGCGACTTCGACGGGTTGCCCAGACGACTCCGCGTCGACATAGAGGCCCAGGGCGTACTGGATTGCGCTGAACTTGAAGAAGATCGCACCGAACTCGTCACGGGTGGTGAACGAGAACGACGCGCTCGCGACGCTCGCGTCTGCGGACCACGCGCTGACGAGCGCCGCGGTCGCGTCGTTGCTGCTCTCGTCGAGCGCGAAGACGCCGGCCGTCGTGCAGCACGACGGGCAGCTCGTCACGAGCGCGCAAGCATCAGGTTTCTCGCTGAGGTCGATGCCGCTCGAACCGCTCGTGCCACCGGAGCCACCCGTGCCGCCACTCCCGCCTGTTCCTCCCGTACCGCCCGAGCCCCCGGTGCCGCCCACTGGAGGCGGGTCGTTCGTCATCAGCTCGACGACGAGCGGTCCGTGGCCGTTCAGCTGACCCGCGCCCCAACCGCCCGTCACGGGCGCCGTGCGATCCTTGAACATGCAGGTCGAATCGCTGCAGCCGTCGAGCTTCCACGCGGCCCAGCTGATGTTCGCTTCATCCATCCAAGCGTGCCAGGCGCGCGCCTCGGCGTCGCAAACGACTCCGTCGAGACCACCATCCGCGTCCGCGGCACCCCACTCCGTCACGAACAAGGGGAGCCCACTGTCGAAGGCTGCCTGCGCGCGGGTGCGCAGCGGCCCTTGATGCGTGCACGTGTAGAAATGGAGCGTGTACATCAGGTTCGCGCCCGACAGCGGATTGGCGGCGGCGGCGTCCACGTCCTGATCCCAATTCGGCGTCCCGAGCACGATCACGTTGTCCGGATCGTTGGCGCGAATCGCCGCGACCACCGCCTCGTGGTACGGCTTGAGCTGCGTGTTCCAGTCGAGGTCGAGCGGCTCGTTGAAGAGCTCGTAGATCACGTTCGGGTACTGTCCCCAGCGCGCCGACATATCGTCGAAGAACGCGATCGCGTCGCTCTGGTGCTCGAGCGCCAGATGGTCGTGCCAGTCGATGATGACGTAGACGCCCGCGTCGATCGCGTTTTGGACGATGGTATCGACCCAGGCCACGTTCTTCGCCTTGTCGGCGAGGTACGTGTTCTCGGTGTCGTCCGGCGAGTACACGCCCATCGCGATGCGGAAGACGCGCAGGTTCCAGTTGTCGCGCATCCAGATGAGCCCCTGCTCGTTCAGCGCGTAGCCGGTGGGCTCCCTGTTGAGCCACATGCTGCTCATGCCCTCGAGCTTCACGGGCTTTCCGTCGCCGTCGACGAGATCGGTGCCGTTGACCGAGAGCTGACCGTGGAGGTCGACCGGTGTCGGGCCGGCGTTGGAGCCGCTCGAGCCACCCTGCGCTCCGGCACCGCTGCCACCGTTGGCGTTGTTGCCGGTGCCGCCGTTGCCGGTGCCGTTGTTGCCGCTCCCGCCGTTGCCGTCGTTCCCGCTACCGCCTCGACCCACGCCGGCGCCCGAGCCACCGGTGCTGCTGCCACTCGTGGCGCCGGTGCCGCCCGTCCCTGTCTTCGCGCCCGAGCCACCGCTCGCAGGATTGCTTCCCTCACCCGACGTGCCGTTCCCGCCGACGCCCGCGGGGTCGTTCGGATCGACGCATCGCTTCGAGACGCAGACGAGGCCGTCGTCGCACTGGTTGTCCATGTCGCTTCGACACCGGCACCGCTCGCTCCCGGAGTCACAGCTACTGTCGTCGTCGTCATCGTCAGAGTGGTTTCCGCCGTCACACCCACCGAGCGCCGCCGCCACGCCCATCGCCCAAAGCCACCCCGTCAGTCGTCGGTTCTTCACGCCAAGCTCGCCTCGAAAAGCTCGCCGCACCATCGCGACGCAAGCCACTCAGGGTTGCAGGGAGGCCATCCCTTGGCAACGTAGTCAAATTCCCGACAGGCGCGCCGGCTGGCACAACTGTGCCAAGCGCGGCGGTCGGTGACATGTACAAATTGCGCCAGATCTCGCCTTCGTGCGCCATGCAGTGCCGGCACGCAGCTTGCTCTTTGGGCGGGCGTGGTTGGGAGTTGGCACCGGGAACGAGCTCGCGCGCTGTCCGTGGCGGCGATGCTCGTGAGTGAGCGAGCGAGACCGCTACGTGCCCTTCCCGTCGCAGAAGGCGTCGTCGAAGTCGTGCATCGCGTCGCGATTCTCGAGGTTGCAAGCGCCCCGCTGACAGAACAAGCCCAGGCATTCGTCGTTCTCCGTGCACGACTCACCCGCGTGCTTGCGCGGCTTGCACACCTGGTCGCCGTCGAATGGGCAATAGTTATCGACCGTGCACGACTGGTTGAGGAAGCAGGGCTCGCCCGCGACGCCGCGCTTCACGCATTTGAACGTATCCTCCGAGCACTGGTGCGCGCCGTCGCAATAGTCGTTCGACGCGTGGCAATCACAGCCGAGCCCGACGTTCGCTTCGCAGACGTCGGAGGTCGTGCAGCGAACGCCGTCCTCGGTGTGACACGTGACCCATTCGCCGAGCTTCTTCGGCACGTCGTTCGGGTAGCAGGCGCCGTCGTCCGAGGTGAGCTCGCACCCCTCGTCGCACGCGTCCCCGACTTTGCCCCGGATCTGTACGGTGCACACGTCCATGGCGACCGAGTTTGTGTAACTGCAGTCGACCTCGCCGCGCGGATCTGGCGCGCAGTCTTTGATCCCGTCGCACGCGGCGCCGAGCGCCACGCTGCCGCGATAAGCAATCGTGCAGGCACCTGGCAACCCGCGAACCCCGAGATCGTCGTCGCACGCCGGCGACATGAGCCCCAAGCCCTGGAGGCAGCGCGCCCCCTCGATGGGATCGTAGGTGAGCTTCTGGTCGTAGAACGCTGCCGCAAACGTCTTGCACGCGGCGTCGTCGTAGCTTGTGCCCTTGACGGAGCAGCACGGCTTCATCACCGCACAGACGGCAGTCGGAAACATCGCGTCGAAGGTCGCTTTATCGGCTGCCGGCGGATCCGCGTACCGAACGGCGAGCGACGACGCACAGCTCGTGGTCCCTCCCGCACCCGAGGTATTCGTGCTGCCGCCAGAACCGGAGCGTCCGGCATTCGCGCTCCCGCCCTGCGTTCCGCCACCCCCCGTACCCGACGCGGCCCTTTGGCCAGACTCTCCCGCGTCGTCGTCGTCACCGCTGGTCGACGACTTACATTGCGGCAGGCCCAACGCGAGCACGCCGAGCGGCCACACCCAAAGCAAACGATGCTTTCCCATGGCCCGACGCTTCCACGGCGGGCGCGCGTGAAAAACCGATGAAGGCGCACTTCATCGGTGACATCCCGTCATGGGTGGATGCCCGGACTGGAATCGCGGCTCTCCCGGTCAATCGAGCTCAGCGCGCCTGAAAGCACGCCTCTGACTTCGGCCTCGATACCTAGCTCGGAACTCCGAGTCGCCATGGGTGTCGATCCCGGAGTGCGAGCGTTAGCTCTCCTCATCGTCCTGGCCGGAATCAGCGCTTGCGAAGACGGGCCGGCGGACGGCTCGCGAGGCCACGGCGCCCGGGCCGAGTCGCTGGGACGCGACGACGGCGCCGATCCCGGGGGCTACCTGCCTTCGGTCTGCTTGGGTCGCGAACGGCTGCGCCTCTGGCGGCGCTACGACACGGTGAGTGACGAGGAGCGCGCGCGCACACGCGGGACGGACTGCGACTGGGCCATCATCGTCCAAGACGGTGACCCCATCGTCGTGGCGACGAGACCCCAGCGCCCGGCGACCGTGAGCGGCTTCGTCGGAGCGAGCGCCGTCGAAAAGGCCGCCCCCGGGTACCTGGTCGGTTATGACGACGGTGAATACGGTGGGTCGCTCGGCTGGGCTTCGCTGCAGGGCGACAGGAAGCAGACGTTGCTCGGCCAAAAGAACGTCGTCGCCATTCTGCGCGCCCATGAGTATTTCGTCGCGCTGACCAGCCGTTATGGCAGCGAGGGTCGCGCCTACGAGGTCATTCCGTACTTCGACCACTTCGAGCTCGGTCGCATGGTCGAGCTACCCGGCCGGCCGACGGTCAGCGCCGTGGAGCCGGCAGGTAGCGTGTTGATCGCGTCGCTGGGAGGCCTGCATCGGCTTTCGCCTGATTTCGAGCTCGAGCCGCTCGTCGAAGGCTATTGGATGCCGGAGAGCCTCACGCTCGACGGCAACACCGTGTACTTGGGCATGCACGGGGAGGTCGCCGTCGTGAAGCTCTCAGGCAAGCACGCCGAGGTCACGCGGTTCCTGCCGCCCTGATAGCGCGAGCGTCGCGCTACGTTCGCGGGGGCGGGCTGACGCTGCGCTCGTAGTCGCGGTACGCGTTGCGCGCGACGGCGACGGTTTGTGCCGAGCTTTTCGCCATGCCGCGCACGTAGTCGAGGAGCGCGTCGAGGGAAGCGATCTCGCGGGGGAAACTCGCGTCGCGGAGAGCCGTGCGCGCGAAGTCACCGACCGGGTTTCTTAGACCCTTCTGTTTGCCGAGCCACTCGAAGAAGGGGATCAGTGTCGCCATGGCCGCGATGTAGCACAGGCCCGAGCTCTGGTAGGATGGTCTCGAATGGCGAAGGCCGGCCTCGAAGCGCGAGTCTCGGTGATCATCCGCTCGACGGCATGGCTCGGCATCGTCGCGCACACGGGCTTCATCCCGCTCTTCGCGCTCTGTGGCCAGCCGGGGCTCGCCGCGTTCAACGTGCTCAGCGTCGCAACCTGGGTGCTCGCGTGGCTCGTCAATCAGCGCGGCCGGAGCACCCTGGCGATGTGGATGCTCACTGCCGAGGTCGCGCTGCACGCGGTGCTCGCCGTGATGAAGCTCGGCTGGGACAGCGACTTTCAGTACTACCTGATCCCGCTCATCCCCTTCATGATGTTCAACGATCGCGCGCGCACGGGTGTCGTGTCGGCCGCGTCGGGCATCGTGCTCGCGTCCTTCGTCGCACTGCGTTGGCTCGCGCCCGCGTCCGTCGCGGTGCCAGCCGCGCTCGCAGCGTTTCGCTACGCGAATCTGGTGATCCCGTTCCTGATGCTCGGGCTTTTGAGCTACTACTTTCGCCTCGCTTCGACCGACGTCGAGCGACAGATGACCGAGATCGCGCGAACGGATCCGCTCACTGGTCTCTTGAATCGCCGTCGCATGGAGGAGCGGCTCGCCGAGGAAGCTGCCCTGCATCGCGCGCGCGGCACGATCTTCTCGGTCGTCCTGGCCGACGTCGATCGTTTCAAGCAGATCAACGACGAGCACGGGCACGATGCGGGCGATCGGGCCCTGTCTGCCGTGGCCAAGGTCTTTCAGAGCACGCTTCGCGCGGGCGATGCCGTCGCGCGTTGGGGCGGCGAGGAGTTCTTGCTCCTGTTGCCCGGCACCGAGCTCAAGGCTGCGGAAGACGTCGCGCTGCGCCTGCGCGCCGCGGCCGAGCAGCGCCTCGCCCAGCTCGACGGACTTCCCGGCGCGCTCACCCTCACCTTCGGTGTCTCGAGCTACGCGGCCAATGCGTCGGTTGAGACCTGCCTAAAAGCCGCCGATCGTGCGCTTTATCGCGGCAAAGCCGAAGGCCGAAATCGCGTCGTCGTGTCGGCATGAGTTTGTTCGCACCCAGAAATCGCCGCATGGACTAGAGCCGAGCTCGGCCCTAGGCTCGCCCGCGATGATGAGTAAACGTTCTTGCGCTGGCTTAGTGCTCGTCGCGCTCGCCTGCAGCGATCCCACCGACGAGGAGCACAAAGGACCGACCGGCGCCACGTGTCCGGAAGGTTCCATGCTGACCTACGAAAGCTTCGGCCAAAGCTTCATGAGCCGCTACTGCACGCGCTGTCATTCGAGCACGCTTTCCGGCAGCGAGCGTCACGGTGCACCGAGCGATCACAACTTCGATACGTTGGCGGGCATCAAAGCGACGCCGGCGGAGCACATCGACGAGGAAGCAGCGGCCGGTCCCGAGAACGTGAACACCAGTATGCCGCCCGCTGATCCGCGTCCTCAGGACGGCGAGCGACGACAGCTCGGCGAGTGGCTTGCTTGTGGCACACCTTGACCGTGCGCTCGATCGGCACGGGCGCGCGGCCTGGCCGCGGCGGCCCCTCCCGGTCCTGCTAGCCGCGGTTCTTCGCTGTCGCGCCGCAGCAGCGCAGAGCTGCCACTTGCCCCCCGAGGACACGGGCGCGACGGGCGTCGTCGCCGGCGTGCGCGGCGAGTCGGCGGGCTTCGAGACCAAGAGCTACGAGGGGCACTACGAGGGTACCGCGCTGCTCGCAGCGCTCGAAACGCGCCGGTTCCGCGCGAATGCCGTGCTGCCCGCTTACCGCATCGTGCGCAACGGGCTCGCGGCCGAGGGGCTCGGGGACGTGCTGCTGCAGGGTGGCGTCGTCGTTCTGCGCTCCAGCGAGCCGCGGCGAACCCTAGGAGTCGACCTTGGCGTGAGCCTACCGACGGGTGAGGTCGAAAGCGACCTCGGCATGGGGCACGTGATGCTGCTTCCGAGCGTGTGGGGCGGTTGGCAAGCGGGGCCTCTCGGTTTCACCGCTCGCGCCGGGTACGCGCGCGCTCTCGCAAGCTCGGGGCACGCGCACCATCACGGGGACGGCCACAGTCCGATCGTCGACCCGATGAACAGCTCCGAGCTCGATCTCGGGGCCGTCGCCTCGCTCGAGCTCGGGCGCAGCGTCGCAATGCGCGCCGGGGCATACGGCGCGCTTCCCGTGGGGATCAGCGACGGCGCCGGGCGCGCGGCTGCCCTCGTCGGAGCGGGCCTGGCGGGGCGGCGCGTCGCCAGCGAGGTTCAGGTTCACCTGCCGCTCGCCGGCGATCCGTTTACCGCCAAGCTCTTACTCGAGCTGCGCTTTCGGCTCTGAGGTTCCCCCGCGCGGCCATGACTCGCACGCGCGGCAGAAGCCGTAGCAACCAGCAATCGAGTTCAAGGCGCAGGGGCGGCGTTGGACGAAGCTTCGCCATGCAGGGAACCCCCTGCGAAAGCGAGGCCAAGCCATGACGACTCGATGTTTCAACCGACTAGTACTGCCAGTCAGCCTAGCGCTGTCGGCGATCGCACTTCCCGCATGCAGCTCGGAGCCCAAGGGCACTGGGGAAGAGGTGAGCATTGCGGGCGACCTGAGCATGCCGCTCACCACGACCACGAACGGCCATACCTACCGCCTATCGGGAGGCTTCTACGTGGGCCCGACCTTTCAGTTCTTCGCGATGGATGGGGAGGACGAGATTCACGCGAGTCTGCCCACGGGCGACTACTGGGCGAACCTCTACAACTATTCGCTCGCGCGCCTCGACTCGGACGGCGTGTACCAACCCGTTCAAGCTGAGGTCGCGTCCACCAGCCAGAGCTTCACGATCTACAACCACACGACCACGACGCTCACCTGGGCGTTTTCGACGGACGGCATGATCGTCAAGTTCGGCGACGGCAACTTGGAGGTCAACGTCCAGGTGACCGAAACAGCACCCGTCTGCACGGTGCTCGGGGCCGACTGCCCGGAGGGAGCATGGTGTGCGCCCTCGGAGCTCACCGCCCGACCGCTCGCGTGCGTCCCAGCCGGCAGCGTCGCGCTCGGCGACCCGTGCGCTGCACCCGCAAGCTGCGTGGCGAACACCTCCTGCTACGACTTCGGCGCAGGCGCGGTGTGCACCCCGCTCTGTGCTCCCGAAGCGTTCGGGCTCGCCTGCCCCTCGGGGGGAACCTGCGTGCAGGAGGGTGAGACCTATGGTGTGTGCAGCCCCGACGCGAGCGGCGGAGAAGGCGGGGCGGGCGGCGCAGGCGGCGGGGGTGGCGCACCGGCAGACTGAGTGCCGGATCTGGACCGCGGGGGGAACGATCCCGCGTCGTCGCTTCATTCATCAGCATGGGCATCTCCAAGGGAATGGCGCTCGACGCGGGACCTCCCGCCAAATCCAGCCGGATCAACGTGCGGGCGCCGAATGCCGCGACTGCGGCGCTCGCAAGCATCTTCGGCGAGGTACACCCGCTCGTGCCGGCGGTCGCGGGCGGCAACGACATGCCGTTCATCGAAGCGGCCTACCGCGTTGGGCTCACTCCGATTCACACCCGCTCGGAGTCGGGAGCGGCGTTTGCCGCGAACGGGATCGCCTGGGAATCGGGGCGTCCTACGCTCTGCCTCGTCATCACGTCCGTCGGCGTCTACGGAGCGCTTCAGGCGCTCTACGCCGCCAGCGTCAATCGCCGACCCGTCGTCCTTTTGTCCGGAGAGGTGGGGGCAACGGGCGCAGGCTCGGTGCAAGCGGGCGATGGTTGGGACGGCCCTTCGGTGGTCGACGTCACGCGAGCGCTCACGGCGTGGAGCTTTCTCGCGTCGACCCCGGACCTCCTGATGCGCGCGCTCCCGCGCGCGGTGGCGCTGGCCCGCGAGCGCCGCCTACCCGTTCACCTCGACGTGCCGCTCGGCGTGCAGAAAGCGGAGGCGCCATGAGCGCAGTGCTCGACCCCCTGCGCGATGCGCTCGAGCACCTGAAGCGCGCCGAGCGTCCGCTGATCTTGATTGGTCCCGAGGGCGCCCCCGCCGCCGAGAAGTTGCTCCGCCTCGCTGATGCGCTCGGTGCGTGCGTGCTCACGACACCGGATGCGCTCTCGGTCGTGAGCGGAAGCCGATCCACCGGGGTATTCAGCTTCGGAGCGTCGACTCGAGCGCGCCGCGCGGTCGAAAGCTCGGACGTGATTCTCGCGCTGAGCGCCCTCGGAGAGTTCAGCTCGCGCATGGGACGCGCGTTCGCGAGCCACACGCTGATTCAGGTCGCGGAGTCGGTCACGGAAGCGCAAGGCAGCCGCAAGCCCGACGTGCTCCTCGTCGGCCCGGTCGTCGCACTCGTGACGCGACTGCTCGACGCGTTCGAAGCGTCGCCGCGCCCGGTGCGCGCGCCCTGGCTCCCGGCGGAGCCGAGCGACGAAGCGAGCCCGCCGCACCCCGCCCGCGCCGGAACGATGCATCCCGCCGCCGCCATGCGGGCGCTGCGCAGAGGGTTGCCGCCCGGATCGCGGCTGTGCCTGGACGTGACCTCCGGCGCACTCCACGCCTACGAGCAACTCGTCACGCGCCCGGACGATCGCGTCTTCTCGAGCATCGAACGAAGCGCCTGCATGGGGGAGGCGCTGCTCGCGTCGCTCGGAATTCGGCTGGCCTCCGGCGCCCCCACCCTCGCGCTCGTGGGCGATTGGGGCTTCTGCATGGCTCCGCAGGAGCTGCACGCTGCCGTGGAGCTCGGGCTTTCTCGCTACGTCGTGCTCGTTTGGTCGAACGGCGGGGGAGCTTTCATTGGAGCTGGAGTGAAGCAGCAGGGCCTGCATGTGCCCGACGCCGCATGGGCCTTTCGAGCTCCGGTGAGCTTCGCGCGCGTGGCGGAGGGACTCGGCGCACATGGCGTGGTCGTCACCGAAGCGGGCGAGCTCACACGCGCCGTAGCCGCGGGTCTTGC
>DATMCL010000651.1:0-11172 GCA_035558375.1 Polyangiaceae bacterium | reverse complement strand
GTGTTTCTCGTCGTATCGAACGTCCAGGCCGCGGAGCGGCGCTTCGCCGAGTTCCGCGGCGGCACGAGCCATACGGTCCGCTTGAGCCGCCGCATCGGGCAGATCGCCGGCCCGGATGCCGTCATCCTCGGCGACGCGCAGACGTGTTGGTCGGTACCGACGTTCGGGCCGCGCGTCGTCGCGCCGCATCACAGCAATCCGCTCGTTCCCGACACCGACGAGCGCCGGCTCGCCGTGCGCCGTTTCTACACCTACGGCATGTCGGACGCCGAGCGGACGCGCATGATCGAGCGCTACCACGTGACGCACGTGCTGTTCACGGGGCGCCAAGCCGGCCCCGCCGAGCGCTTCAGCGAGCAGCGCGGCACCGCCTACGAGGTGCCGTACGGCGGGCGCCTCTACGCCCTGCGTCCGCGCACGCCCTGACGCGTTCGCCTCGGGGCCCGGCTCAGTCGTGGCGTAGCGCGACGACCGAGTGCGGCCCGATCTCCCAGCGGGTGATCACCTTGAGCGTGCTGAGCTGACGCTGGCGGAGGAGCCGATCGAGGCGATGTCCCGTGTGGAGTACGACCCATTCCGGCCGCTCCTCCGTTCCCGTGGCGATCAGCTCCTCCCGCATGTCGTTGTCGTCCTTCAGGCAGCGCGTCGCGAAGCGGGCGTCGAGGCGGGGCTTGAGGTCGCGCGTCTTCGGGTGAAACTGGGTGAAGAAGCGCCACGGCTCGCAGCTGCGCCGATCCAGGATCAAAGGCAGCAGGTGGTCGTCGACGGGCTGACGCGTCGAGAGGCGCCGGAGGATCTGCGGAAAGTTCGAATCGTAAGCGAGGTACTGCTTGCGGTCGTGCCAGACACGCTCGAAATACACGAGTGGCAGAACCAGGAACGCCAGCGCCGGCAGCGCCGAGAACCAGCGTGCGCGGTCGCGGGCGAAGCCGTCGAAGGCCATCGCTGCAATCGCCGAGAAGTGGACGATCACGAAAATGTCGCTGCGGAATGCCCCGATGGGCCAGATGCCGACCCGGTTCAAGAGGCAGACGAGCACGATGGGCAGCACGAGCAAGAGCGCTTCGCGCCAGCGCCGCATCGCCGCAATGACGACCAGGCCGCCGACGTGCAGAGCGAGCCAGAGCCAGCGATCGAAGACGCGGAAACGCTCACGCTCCGCGTGCGTCCCTCCGTCCATGTGGTCGCGGCGAATACCGGGGAACCCGGTCATGTCGCGGTAGCGCTCGAAGAACCACGAGAGGTACGAGGTCTTGTGCTCCGACGTGTAAAAGACGTTGTACTTCGCGCCCCAGTAGTTCGAGCCGCCCTTCGGCATGTGCCGCCACATGAGGAGGTACTGCGCAAGCAGCGCCGCGATGATGACGGCGGCGACGAGCACGATGAACCGGAGGTGGACGCGCCGGTTCTCTAGCGCCTCGATGCCCAGCACAAGGAACACGCCGGGGTAGGTGAAAACCAGATCCTGCGAGAAAAGGCAGCCGAGCGCGGCGACACCCAAGGTCACCGCGAGAGCGCGCGGGCTCTTCTTGTCCACGTACCGGAGCGCGAGCCACGGGAGGACCAGGTGCAGCATGAAGCCGATCGAGTACGGCTTGAACTCCTTGGCGAAATCGATCACGCACGCGTTCAGCGCGATGGTCGCGACGAAGAACAGGCGCGACGCGCTCGAACCGTACAGTCGCCGCGCGAGGAATGGCGAGGCGACCACGGCGGCGACCGAAGCGAGCCACGGCAGGAAGCGCAGGACGGCCTCGGTCGGTCCGAGCAGCAAAGCGAGCCAGCGGCTCACCAAGATGAACCCGGGCGGTCGGATCTGGTTCTGAAGCAGGTCGCGGGTCGTGAGGTTCATGGCCCAGACGCACTCGTCGAGCCAGAACGCCGAATCGTCGAACAGGTATCCGCGTGCTCGAAAGAAAAGCCCGACCAGCACGCCGAGCACGGTCAGCGCGGCGACGATGAGCGCGGCCGGCTTGGCCGCAGAGCACGCCTTGCACCAAGCGTTGAAGCCGGGCACCAACTCAGCCCACGGAACCACGGCGCGCAACCTACGCGATCAGGTCGGAAAGTAAATGCCGGGCGTTCTCCCGACGACTCGCGCCATTGGTCCACGACCTAAGACGCTTCCGGGCCATCGCGACCCGCTTCCAAAACGGGCTTGCAACTACCTCGCGCTCCTCCACGTTGCCAGCTCGATGATCTGGCGTCGGGACCTACCGCTTGATGGATCTCGACCGCTGACTTGACTTGAGTTGAGTTCAATTGTTCAAACGCACCTCATTACCGGTGCGCTAGCTTGAGCCCAGCGTCGTCTGCGCGTTTTCGACCCGGCGAATGCAGTCGCGCCAGAGCGCGACGTCGTTTGAGCGAGCGGTACGCCAGGGGGCGGCGCCGGAGCCGTACTTGTGCGTCATGACCGGCTGCCCTTGGTAGGTGTAGAGCTCGAATTCGTGCCGCAAGCACGCGAGCGCCGCGGGTGCACCCTCGCTCCCGGCGGCGAGCGCGGCGTCGTCCGCCGTCGAGAGGGCCGATTCGAATAGAATGCTCTTGAGGCCGCGCGCGCGAGCCGCTTCGGCGACTCGCCAGCCCGTGTCGGGCCCGAACACGCCGAGGCGGTGCTCGGCCCACGACGCGTAGCGCCGTAGCAGAGCGCTCCGCTCGTACCGACGCCGCGTAAGCGCGTTGCCGAGGCGGCCGACCTGGCGTGTCACAAGCGCCCGCGCGTCGTCGAGTCGATGGCGACCGAAGGGGACGAATTTGGCGCCGAGCTCGCGAAAGGAACGAACGCGGAGGAAGCAGAAAGGAGGGCTCGGAAAGTCATGATACTTGCCGACCTTCCAGGCGGGATACGGCGCGCCGATCGCGAACGCGCCGTGGCGCTCGAGCTCCGCGACGCACAGGCGGTCCCACCCGTGCAAAAAGACGTGGATGTCCGGGTCGACGATCACGGCGTACTCGGTCTCGACGTCCCGGAGCGCGAAGTCGAGGCCGAGGGCATGTGCACGCGAGCCACGAGCCTTTCCGGTATCGAATGGCACCAGGCGAGCACCTTCCACCGCCGCGAGCAAGCGCGCGATGTCGAGATCGTTGCCGTTCGTGTTGTCGACGACGTGGATGCGGAGCGCTGCCGGGTCGATCGCCTTCTGGCGGAGATTTTCGAGCAGCGGGCCGAGGTAGCTCGTGCTGCGGTAGCTCACCGACACGATGGTGATCCCGGCCATGGGCGCGGGACTTTCGGCGCGCGGTCGTTCGCCTGTCAAGGGTCCTTACCCGGCTCGCCGAGCGCTTCGTGGCGGCGATTCAAGAGGTACGAGCCGCCCCCCGACACCAAGCCCAAGAAGACGATCATGACCATCCCGACTGCACGCATGATCAGCGCAGCCGCGATGCCTTGCTCGAGCTTGAAGGTCGAGCTGCCCGCGAGGATCCCGTACGTTAGCTCGGTGAGGCCGAGATTGCCCGGTGTGATCATCACTTGATTGGACAGCTTGATGAACACCTGAAACACGATCAACGCGCCGACCGGCACGGTCGCGCCAACCGCGGCGAACGACAGCCACAGCGCGGCGACTTGTCCGAGCGTTCCGAGCACGCTCACGCAGAAAAATCGCGCCACGAACAGGGGGCTCTCGAGCACCTGCACGGTCGTAACGAGCAGCGTGCTCGCGCGGCGGCCAATGCGCCCGAACATTCCGCCGTCCCCGCCCGTGTTGCCGACGAGACGCGCCGCAGCAAGCGGCCCGGCGAGGAGCGCGCCGAGTACGAGGCAGAGCACGAACGGTGCCGGCAGCCCGAGCATGCGGAAGGCGGGGTCGCGCACGAGAATGACGACGAGCGCCACCACGAACCCCATCACCATGTCCATCCACACGAACGCAACGAGCCCGGAGGCGTACGCGAGGTAGCTCACGCCGTGGTCGCGCTTGAGGACGATGCCGCGGTAGACGTTGCCGAGCTGAGGGACGAACAAGTTCAAGAACTGGCCCACCGACGTCAGTCGAAACCAGGTGAGCCCCGTGACGCCGCGCCCGCCGCACTGCTCGACCGCGAACGATAGGCGCCACGACATCAAGAACTGATTCACCACCACGAGGACTGCGAGCCCAGCAAGCACGTCGGGCCGCGTGGACAGCAGGCGCTCGAGCGGCTCCGGATCGGCCTTCAGCAGCCGAATGGCGAGCCCCATCAAGAAGAGAGCGAGCAGCCAGCGCAGAATGATGCGCGTCCTTGCGCGGAACTCGGTCAACGAGACACCACGGCGGAACGTACGCGCGGTGCGGCGAAAGTAAAGAGTCGTGAGCGGTCGTGCCGGTGTGGTGGCGCGGCGCCCGTGCTACACGGATTCGGCCTTCGGCCAAGGCCGCTCGTATGCTCTTCAACAGCCTCGAGTATCTCGTCTTTCTTCCGCTCGTCGCGGCCGTCTCCTGGGTGCTTCCCCGGTCCGTGCGCTGGGCGTGGCTGCTCGGGGCCAGCTGGTACTTCTACGGCAGCTACGGTCCGCGCTACCTCGTTCTGTTCATCGCGAACACGGCGGTCGCGTACCTCACCGGTCTCGGTCTCGGACGCTGGGAGTCGCGCGGCACGCGCCGGCTGCTCGCGGCGTTCGGCGTCGGCACGCTGCTCACGACGCTGTTCGTCTTCAAGTATCTCGGCTTCCTCCTGCGCTCGTTCGGCGCCCTGCTCGAGCTCTTGGGCGTCCACGCGGCGATTCCAGACGTGGAGCTCACGCTACCCGTCGGCGTTTCGTTCTACACGTTCCAGGCCATCGCCTACATCGTGGACGTGTACCGTGGCGCGTACCCCGTCGAGCGTCACCCGGGCATCTTCGCGCTCTACAAGGCTTTCTTCGTGCAGCTCGTGGCGGGGCCCATCGAGCGACCGCATCGCCTCTTGCCGCAGCTGCGCGAGCCGAAGCCCTTCGACCGCGAGCGCTTCGTCAGAGGCGCGGCGCTGGTTCTGTGGGGCATGGCGAAGAAGGTCGTCATCGCCGATCGTCTCGCGCTGTACGTGAACGAGGTGTACGGGCGCGGCCGCTACCGCGGCCTCCCCGTCATCGTCGCGACGTACCTGTTCGCCTTCCAAATCTACTGCGATTTCTCGGGCTACTCCGATATCGCGCTCGGAAGCGCCCGGATCCTCGGCTACGATTTGATGCAGAATTTCGACCGGCCGTACCTCTCGCGCTCCGTGCGTGAGTTCTGGACGCGCTGGCACATCTCGCTCTCGACGTGGTTCCGCGACTACGTGTACATCCCCCTCGGCGGCAATCGGGTCTCGCCGCGGAGGACTGCGCTCAATATCAGCATCGTGTTCCTGGTGAGCGGCCTCTGGCACGGCGCCGCCTGGACCTTCGTCGCTTGGGGTGCGCTGCACGGGCTCTACATGCTGGTGGGCATGTGGACGGAAGGTTTTCGGAAGCGGGTGGCCGAGCGCGTCGGGCTCACGCGCGTGCCGCGCCTGCACGCACTGATTCAGTGCTTCGTCGTTTTTCATCTCGTGACCTTCGCTTGGGTGTTCTTTCGTGCGCCCGGCTTTCGTGAAGCCTGGCGGCTCCTGCAGAACGCGACGAAGATCGAGTGGTCCTGGTCCGCGCTGGCGGTCAAAGGGGTGAATCGCTACGAGCTCGCGATTGGGGTCGTCGGCGTGGCGCTCATGACCGTCCTCCACCTCTGGCAAAGGGGCGCGAACACCGCGGACTTCGTGCAGACGCGGTCGCGGCCCGTACGCTGGGCTCTCTACTACGCGATGGGGCTCGCCATCATGCTCTTCGGTCAGTTCAACCTCACCGAATTCATCTACTTCCGCTTCTAATGACTCCCGCGAAGCTCTTCTCGTTCCTCAGGGGTCGCGACGTGTGGCAGACGCCGCTGTTCCTGCTCGGCTTCGCGGCGCTCGTGTGGACGCTGCGTGCCCTCGCCGCCCCCATCTATCGCACGGGGGAAGTGCAGGCGGATCTCGACAAGCTCGCGGCGCTCGAGAAGATCGGCACGGCGATCGTCGTCGGCTCGTCTCACGGCAAGGACGTCGACCTCGAGAACGCGGGTCTTACCGGTCAGAACTTCTCACACGACGGCCAAGACCTGTTCGAGATGAACTACATCGCGCGCAGCTTGCGGAGCCGCGTGCCTCGCATCGACACCCTCTTGCTCGCCGTCTCGTACTTCAGCTTCGGGTTCGACAACGCGGCTTACCAGCGTCGTGGCACGCGCACGCGGATCGGCAAGCGCATCACGATGTATTCGGCTTTCCCGCGGGCGGCGTTCGTGTGGGGAGACGGGCCCGAGTTCTTGAAGGGGCTCTTTTATCCGGTCGTCACTCGCGATCATTTTCGAGCCGGGTTCCGCGCGCTCGGGCGCGCTCTCGCTCCCGTCCGCACGGCGGCCGCCGCCCCGCGCGCTGCCGAGCCCAAGCCCGCGTCGAGCGCCGCGCCCGCGCCGAGCGCGGCGGCGCCCGAAGACGACGCCACCGACGCAGTCGACGCCGTCGATCCCGAAGACGCTGGTGACGACGCGGTGCCCGACGAAGTGGCAGAGCCGGAAGCAAAGCCCGCCAAAGCCAAGCGCTCGCGCCGCAGGCTCAGCAAGACGCCCGCCTGGTACGTGCAGCACGCGCGCTCGCGCTGCGTTCAGTACGGTTCCTTGTCGCGCAGCATGGAAAGCTTCCACCCCAATATCAAGGAGGACAGCTTTCGCGTTCTCGACAAGCTCGCCGCGGATTTCGAACGGGACGGTATCAGGGTCGTTCTTTTCACGCCGCCCTACTTCGACGCTTACAACCAGTGCTTCGACCGGCGGGCGCAAAAGCTCGCGCGCGACAACGCCAAGCGCATCGCGCGTGGCACGGGGGCGGAGTATTTCGACTTTTCGACGAGCTCGGACTTCAGCGACGAGCAGCGGTACTTCGTCGACTCGGACCACTTGCGGCCGCACGGCAAGGAGCTCTTTTCCCGCAAGCTCGGCAAGGCCCTGGCGGCGAAGCGGCGCTGAGCGGGCGCGGTCTCCCGGGCGGAGCATCGTGGTAAAAGGCCTGGGATGAGCGACAACGCCACCCAGTCCGATGCCCTCGTGCTGTTCGGCGCCACGGGGGACCTCGCGTACAAGAAGATTTTCCCTGCGCTCCACGCGATGATCAAGCGGGGCAATCCCGGCTTTCCGATCATCGGCGTGTCGCGTGGCGGCTCGAGCCTCGACAAGCTCCGCGAGCGCGTGCGCGAGAGCGTGCGCGAATACGGCGGCGGCGCCGATCCGCGCGCGATCGAGATCCTCACGAAGAGCCTCGTCTACGTCGAGGGCGACTACCGCACGGAGGAGCTGTTTCGGAAGCTGCACGAAGCGCTCGGCGGCGCCAAGCGACCACTCTACTACTTGTCGATTCCGCCGAGCGTCTTCCCCGAGGTCGTCGAGCTGCTCGGCTCGACCGGCTGCTCGTCGGGCGCGCGCGTCGTCGTCGAGAAGCCGTTCGGTCGCGACCTCGCGTCGGCGCAGCAGCTGAACAAAGTGCTCATGCAGGTGTTCCGCGAGAAGGACATCTTCCGCATCGACCACTTCCTCGGCAAGGAGCCGGTGCAGAACCTGCTCTACTTCCGCTTCGCGAACTCCTTCCTCGAGCCGATCTGGAATCGCGGTCACGTGAACAGCGTCCAGATCACGATGGCGGAGAACTTCGGCGTCGCGGGACGCGGGCGTTTCTACGAGGAAACGGGCTGCATTCGCGACGTGATGCAGAACCACCTGCTCGAGATCGTCGCGTTTCTCGCGATGGAACCACCGCCTGCCGGCGACCGCGAGGCGCTCCGCGACGAGAAGACGAAGGTGTTCAAGGCGATTCGCCCGCTCTCGCCCGAGGACCTCGTGCGGGGTCAGTTCAAGGGCTACCGCGACGAGGACGGCGTCGCGCGCGACTCGAGCGTCGAGACGTTCGCGGCCTTCCGCCTTCACGTCGATTCGTGGCGCTGGGCGGGCGTGCCCTTCTACGTTCGTGCCGGAAAGAATCTGCCGGTAACGGCAACGGAGGTTCTGGTCGACCTCCAACGCCCGCCGCACATGGTGTTTCCGGAGCCGGTACCGTCGCTCACGAACTACGTCCGCTTCCGGCTAGGGCCGGAGGAGGTCGCGATCGCCATCGGCGCGCGAGCGAAGCGTCCCGGTGACGTCATGGCCGGCGAGGGCGTCGAGCTCATGGTGCGCAACCAGACGGCCGACGAGATGGGCGCGTACGAGCGCCTGATCGGTGACGCGATGCGGGGTGACTCGAACCTTTTCGCGCGCGCCGACGGCGTGGAGGCGGCCTGGCGCATCGTCGAGCCGATCCTGGGGGACGCCACACCCATTTACGAATACGAGCGGGGCAGCTGGGGGCCGTCCGAGGCGAACTACGTCCTCGAGGGCAAGGCACGCTGGTACGACCCGAAAAAATCAGTGCCAAAAGACAAGCCCTGAGGGTTCTTGCGCTCTTGGGGCCCGCTGGGGGCCGGTCGCCGTCGGGCCTTCCTTGCGCTCGTTTTGCCATTTATGGCAAAAGGCTGCGCCCCCCCATGAATTTGCGCTTCGGTGCCCCGCCCCTCGCCGCGGGGATTAGGCTTCTCTGTGGCCTCGCCCTGACGCTTGCGACTCTGCTCGCAACACCGGGGGTCGCTCACGCCACGAAGGCCGAAAAGGTCACGCTCGAGGAGGACAGCGGCACACCGCCGCCGCCGCCCGCCGAAGATGCTCCACCGAAAACCGACGAGGAGCCGGCGAAGGTCAAGAAGGTGATCCCGCCGTACTCGCTGCCGTGGCAGCTCCGGCCGGTCCTGCCGACCACGATGCTCCGCTCCGACACGTCGCTCGCCTTCTATGGCGTCAACGGCGCGAGCATCGTTTCGATCATCAACGGCAGCTACAGGATCGTGCCGCACGTCGGCGCCTTCGTGAAGCTCGCCGTCGCGGAGGATTCGCCGCCGACGGGCGCAGGCGGATTCGGGTTCGCGAACCCGCTGCTCGGCGGAATCATCGGGCTCTGGCCCGCCAAGGGCTTGAAGCTCGGCCTGTCGATGGGGCTCACGTTGCCGGTCGGCTCGGGCGGAAGCCTCAGCGCGGACCAGGGCGCGATCAACACGAACGTCGCCGCCATGCAGGCACGCAGCGGCTTCGACAACGTGCTCTTCATGCCGGATTACCTCGCGATCCAGCCGGGTGTCGATCTCGCCTGGGTGACGAAGAATCTGACCCTGCAAGGCGAGTTCAACATCGCGTTCCTCACGAAGGTGCGCGGCCGGCAGCAGGAGAAGTCCGCGAACCAGGAGATGTCGTTCGGTCTCCACGCCGGCTACTTCTTCCTCCCGTGGCTCTCGGCTGGTCTCGACTTCCGCTATCAGACCTGGATCAGCACGCCCCGCCACGTTCAGGACGACCCGTCGCGCAACTCGCGCGACAACCTGACGTTCGGCCTCGGGCCGCGCTTCCACATGATGCTGAGCGACACGCTGAAGTTCCGCCCCGGTCTGTCGATGTCGTTCGGCATCGACCAACCGATCGCCGGTAGCCACTACAAGATCGTCCAGCTCGATCTGCCGTTCTTCTTCTGAAGTTGAAGCTCCGTCCCCGCGCCGGGCTCACGCCATTCGCTGCGGTTGCCCCCCACGTGGGCTGACGATCCCTCACATTTCTATTGAGAAAACGGCTGCAAACTGATCAAAGGATCAAATGCAGGCGCTCGGACTGGGTCCCGTCGGTGATGAGTTCGATGGTGCAGAGCTCGGCGACGATCGGCTCGGCAGTCGGCTACTCCGAATCGCACAGGCGCTGGAGAGCGACCCAGCAGGCGGGTTTCCGAAGGCGATGCGTTCGGACGCGGCGCTCGAGGGACTCTACCGATTCATCAATAACGAGCGCTTCAGCGCTGACGATATCGTTGCTCCCCATCTGGAGCGGACCTTCGAGCGCGCGCGCGAGGCCGGAGATGTGCTCGCGATTCACGATTCCAGCTATTTTCAGTCGGCAAAGCAGGCGCCGAGGCGGCAAGCTGGGATTAAGTCCATCGTGGGCGCGCGTGGTTTCATCGCGCACGTCGCATTGGTGACGACGCTCGAAGGAATGCCGCTCGGTCTTGGACACCTCGAAACACTCGTCCGCACGGGTAGCAAGATGCGCAAGCCGAAGCGGGGCGAGCAGAAAGTAACTGCGCGCTGGTTACGCTCGATGGCAGCGGTCAGTACCCATGTGCGAGCAACGCATGTGATCGACGCCGAGGGTGATTTCTTCGAGCTGCTCAAAGCGATGCAACAAGCAGAGGCGCGCTTCGTGGTGCGTGCGGGCAATTTGCGGCGCGTGGTGGAGTGTGACGGCGTTCGCGGCAATCTCGAAACGATCATCGCTGGCTTGAAGCCAAGTGTTTTCCGCGAGATCGAACTTAGCGAGCGACGCTACGTCGAGCGGCTCCGAGGTCCCAATTCCCGTACCCGACATCCTCAACGCGCGGGTCGGATTGCCCGGGTCGCCATTTCAGGAGCGCGACTTGCGCTTCCGCCGGCGTCGCGGGGCAAGGCTGAGCTATCGGTCAACGTCGTCCGAGTTTGGGAACCTGATCCACCGCGAGGACAGCCTGCCGTCGAATGGGTGCTTCTCACGAGCGAAGCCATCGTCTCCGCCGATGCACTGCAACGTGTTGTCGACACCTACCGAAGGCGATGGCTCATCGAGGAATACTTCAAGGCACTCAAGACCGGGTGCTCGCTCGAGAAGCGTCAGGTCGGATCCTTCGATGCCCTGCGAAAGGTGCTCGCGCTGCTTGCACCAATCGCATACCGCCTACTTCGCCTCAGGGCACTGCACCGACAAGCGGCGGACGCACCGGCGTCTGTCGGCTTCAATGATGTTGATCTCGAGCTGATCGCACGCGCTCAACGCCCTCCGACCTCTCGGCCAAAAACGCTCGAGCAGGCCTATCTGCTGCTCGCTCGCCTCGGCGGTCACATCAAGAACAACGGTCCACCGGGCTGGCTGACGCTCGGCGCGGGCTACGAGACGCTCCTCATTCTCCGGATCGGCTGGTTCCTCGGTCGTGAGTCCACCTAGAGATGCGATCAATCCTCAGCCCACGTGGGCGCGCGTGCACGACGGAGTCGGGCGGCGACGGGCGGCATGAGCAGTCACGGGCTGGGCGACGTCGTGCGCGGGAGGCGTCGTGTGGGCG
>DATMCL010000650.1:0-8626 GCA_035558375.1 Polyangiaceae bacterium | reverse complement strand
GTGCCGCCCGTGCTCGGTGTGCCGCCGGTGCCGCCGCTGTCTCCCGCTCCGGCGTCGCCCGTCGTACCGCCAAGAGCACCGGACCCGCCGGTCCCGCCCATGCCACCGGTTCCACCGGAGCCCATCGGCGTGCACAGGGTCACGTCGAGGCCCTTCGGCGTGATCTTCGAAACGGCGCCACCGCTCACCTCGACGATGTAGAGCGCGCCGAGGCTGCCCATGCGGAAGGAGCCGACGCCACCCGATGTCGCGAAGTCCTTGGCGGTCTTGTTCACGAGCCCGTCGCGGTTCCCGTTGACCTCGAGGTACCAGATCCGGCCGCTGCCGTTGTCACCGAAGAGGTAGCGGGAGGTCCACGGTGCTGCCCAGCCGCATCCGTCGGGGATGAGCCCGCCGATGACGCAGTTGTTGTTGTTTCCGTGGCCGTAGTCGTAGACGGGCGGGACGCAGTCGCGAGCGGGCGTGATGCCCAGGCACGCATCCGCCGGCTGAAAAGGCTGCTGCGCCGTCGTGTACTCGGTGGTGCCTTCCTTGAAGGGCCACCCGAAATGCTCCCCCTGCGCGCCGGCCCCGTTGCCGTCGATCGGCGAGCCCAAGGAGATCTCCTCGCGCGTGGTCTCGCCCACGTCGCCGATCCACATCCGGCTCGTCTGCGGATCGATCCAGAAGCGATACGGATTGCGGAACCCCCACGCGAACACCTTCATCTCGGGCGCTACGTTCGTGAGCGCCGTGTTCCAATCAGTGCAGCCGGTCACCGTGGCGAAGCTGGCGAGCGGGTTGTCGGACGGCGTGCTGCCGTCGAGATTCACGCGCAGGATCTTGCCGTTGGTCGCGTTGAGGCAGGTGGCAAGCTCGTTGTTCGGCGGGGTCTTGTTGTGACCGGTGTCGCCGACCGACAGGTAGAGCTGGTTCTTGTAGATGACGAGGCCACCGCCGTTGTGATTCGAAGCGCCGCCGTCCACCGAGCTGCGAGACGCTCTGAGTCCCTTGTCGATGATGGTGTCGCGCGCGCTATCGAGTCGGCTGTCCGCGCCCAACTTGATCTTGTAGACCTTGTGCTTGTTCTTCGGGTCGCCGCTCGTCGGCTCCGAGGAGGCGTAAAAGTAGAGGTAGCCGTTGTTCGCGAAGTCCGGATCCGCGACCACGCCGAGCAGCCCTTGCTCGCCGAACTCGGGGGCGACGGTGATGGTGCCGGCGTCGAGCTGGTCGCCGTTCGTATCGACGACGACCACGTCGCCGAGCCGTTGGGTGATCACGACCCGCCCGTCGGGCAGCTCGGCCATGTCGGTCGGCTGCGCGAGGCCATTGGCGACGACCGTGGTGTCGAGGTCGGTGACGGCCGCGTTCAACGTGATGGTGGCATGCGCCTCGCTCGGCAATACGCAAGCGGCCGCGAGCACCCCCCAAAACGCCTTCGAGCGCGAAAGAGCCAAAGCCGCATGAATATACCGCGACCTGCCGCGCGCCCAAAGCCGCGCCGCGCTACGCCACGCAAGAGCACGAAATGCCCGCGGTTCTCTGCGCACCCGAGCGCTCAATACAAGCGAACGTCGTCGATCAAAAAGTCGAAGCTCGCCGGCGAATTCGCGTCCGTGCTGCCCACGAAGCCGAAATAGACGAAGAGCGTGTGCTCGAGGTCCTTCGGCTTGATGCCCCAGCCCTCCTGCGCGAGCGACGCGAACGGGACCAGCACCTCCTGCCAGCTCGTCGTGAAGGCCGCGCCGTACGCATAGTGGTCATTGCAATCGCTCGTGCAGTCGCCGCCCTCGCTCGTGGGCGTCGTCGTTGCCGTCGCGAAGGTGACCTGGATGGTGAGCGGAGTCGTCGCCTTGGCGTAGAACGCGATGCCTGTGTAACTCGCGAGCGAATAGTCGACTTTGCCCGCCAGGAAGAAGCCGAGGGAGGCCCAATCGTCGTCGGTGTGTCCGAATCCAGTGCCGGAGAGATGCATCCCGTAGAGACTGCCGCTACGCGCGGAGCTGCCGAGCGCATAGGCTGGGAAATCCTGGTCCGTAGGTGGGTCGATCGAACGGTTCGGCCCGGCCGCGGTCCACCAGTCGCCGTTCCGCATTTGGGTTGCACAAATGAGGTGGTCGCTGTCCTCCATGTCGTCGATGACCGAGACGGGCGTACAGCGCTTCGACGTGTCGGGACCCCCGGCCATTCCGCCTTGTCCGGCTGCGACGACCGTGCCCGCGCTCCCACCAAGCGCCACACCACCGGCCCCGGCGGGGACGCCTCCGAGTCCACCCGAGCTGCCACCCGTGCCGGCGCCGCCCTCCGGCGATGCACCCGCTTGCGCGCCGCTCCCGCCGCGCGCGTCGCTGCCACCGCGCGACTCCGTACCGCCGCGTGGCTCCTCACCGCTCGCATCGCCGCTGCCGCCCGTGCCGGCATGGGCCCCAGTGCCGCCCATGTGGCTGGTCGTTCCGCTGGCGCTGCCACCACTGTCACCGCCCGATCCGTCGCCGCTCGACGATCCGCCCTGCACGGATTTACCGCCCGAGCTCGTCATCATTCCCGCGCTCGGAGTGCCGCTGCTTCCCGAGTCTGCCCCGTCTGCGTTCGGCGTGTGCTCGTGGAATGTACGCGTGGGCGAGCACGCAATGATGGCCACGAAGCTCGGCAAGCACGCTTCGAACAGCCAACGATGTCTCGCTCGCACCGATCGCATCCGGAGCACCCGCGTCGCCGAACCGTCTCACGGCGACGTCACTTCGTCCAGACGCGCGCGGGCCGCTCTCGATTCAAATCGCATGCAGCGACTGCGCTCCAGCAGGCTCGAAAAGTCGTCGTTCCTGCTCCGCGATCCGGTCCGGTTCACCGTCGATGCCTCGGCGTGACGACACTCGTGACGCGCGCGCACGAATCTGACGCAGCACGCATCCATGGTGATCAGGCGTCACGAACGCGAGCATCGTCGGGTCATCGCGGCGTCGAGGTAACTCTCGAAGCGACGCTCTTTAGACGATGTCCGTTTGCTACTTCGGATCGAGGCGGGGAGAGCCGTCGCTCTCCCTGTTCTGGCGCTCGAGCCAGCTTTCGCGCCGTAGCATCAGGCGCGCGCGCTCGTTCCAGGCACGCAAGAAGGTGAGCTCTCCGCACAGGTACGCCGTGGCGCTCAGCGCGAGCGGCAGGACGGCGCCGTGCGGCACTCTGAAATTCGTGAGGTGATGGAGGAAGCGGAGCACGAACGCGCCGCTCAGCCCATAGAACGAGCCGAACGAGGTCACGACGACCAGCAAGCGAAGGCGCGTGAACTTCTGGTCTTGCGCCGGGCGCAGGAACAGAAGCGGTCCCCACAGAGCATCGGCGTCGCAGACTTCGTTCCACGCTTCGTAACGCCGATTCCGCTCGCTCGACATGGCTCTCGATCTGATACGGCACGCGCGCCGCGGATATTTATGCCCGGCGTCAGGGCAGCTCCCGCGGGTCCTCCAGGCGCGCACCCACACCCCAATCGGCGCACAGGGGAGCCGCTTGTGGTCCGAAATCCGCTGTGCAAGGAGAGACAGCCTTGCGCCCCCTGAAATGCCTGCTTTCGTTTCTGGCGGGGCTGTTTGCAGTTGCGGCCATCCTCTTTCCGCTCCTGCCCGGCGACGAAGGCGCGCCGTTCGACGAGGCTTTCCGGCTCGCAACGCAGTGCGAGCTGCTCTTCGTGGGGCCGAGCTACGTCAAGTTCGGCATCGTCCCCGAGGCGTTCGAGGAAGAGAGCAAGCGCCTCGGCCACCCGCACCGCATCTGCAAGTACGCCCGCGAGGGCCTCCGCGGCTACGAGCTCCGGCACGACCTCGAGCTCGTGATGAAGCACCCGTTTCCACGGCTCGAAGCCGTGGTCATCGACATAACCCTGCCGCGCAAAGACATCGGCTTCAGGCCGGAGAATTGGTTCACCCAGCGCGTCGTGCGCTGGCACACGTGGGGCGCGATGGCCTGGCTCAAGGGGCACTATTCGGAGAACGGCGACTCCTGGCAGAAGGAGGCCCCACGGCTCCTCGCGCACGTCGAGCACCTCGCCATGAACTACCTCGGCATCGGTCGCGGCGGCGCGTTACTCATGGAGGCGCGCGCCCTCGAAGCACTCTTTTTCGGGCCTGCGCGGAAGCGCAGCAAGCTCTCCGTTGCGGCCGAGCAAGCGGAGCTGCCGAGGTCGCAGCGGGAGCCGAACGTGCCCGAGTACCAGCGGGTTCGTGACGAGCTCGCGGCTCAGAAGTCGGGCATGCGAAAGCAGGGGGAGCTCGGCGACGACCGCTGGCCGCGAGAGCTCGAAGCGATCGTCCGGGAAGCAGGGCACGAGCCCATTTTCCTGTATTCACCGGTTCTCACGCACAAGCCGCCGCCGCGCCTCGAGCGGCCCGGGCAGCGTCCGCTCGTCTTCCTCGACTTCGAGGATCCGCTGCGTTTCCCCGAGCTCTACGAGTACTCCGCTCGAGCCAAGGGCAGCCACCTCGGGGTGCGCGGGTCCGTCCTTTTCTCGCGCGGGCTCGCGCGGGAGCTCGCCCGGTGGGAGCAGGGGCGATGAGCTTCACGCAGCCGTTCTCGCCTTCTACCCGGCGCTCGGCGGCGTGGCCGCGCTGCTCCTGTCGCTCACGCCCGCCAAGGCGGCGCCGTTCATCGACTTCCAGTTCTGAGCAAGACGACTACTGCCGGGCTCGCTCGGGCTTCAGAAGCCGGGCCCAATAGAGCAGCGAGTCGAGCAGCGCTTTCGCGCGCTTCTGCCAGAGCTCGGCGCTCGGGAAGCCGCGCTCGTCCGTGGCGAGGCCGATCATGTTGATGCTCACGTCGTCCCTGGAAGGAACCATCTGGAGCTCGATGGACACCTGCTTCAGCTGCTCAATCACGCGCGAGCCACCGGAAAAGCCGCCGTAGCCGACGAAGGCGACCGGCTTCTTGTTCCATGCTTGGTAGAGATGATCGAGCGCGGTCTTGAGGTGGCCGGGGTAGCCTCGATTGTATTCGGGGGTCACGAAGATGAAGCCGTCGAACGGGCGAATGCGCTCCGCCCAACGCGCCTGGATGGAGTC
Organism: Polyangiaceae bacterium; assembly: GCA_035558375.1. Classification (GTDB taxonomy): domain Bacteria; phylum Myxococcota_A; class Polyangia; order Polyangiales; family Polyangiaceae; genus PMG-095. The sequence goes on along the minus strand of DATMCL010000650.1, from coordinate 3,599 downwards.
CGCGGCGTAGTGCTGCTCGGCGGCCGTCGCGTGCACCGGGTACGTGTAGGCCGGAAGCGGCCACTCTTTGAGATCGATGAGCTCGGCATGCACGCCCTCTCGCTGGGCGAGCAAGCCAAAAATCCACTCCGCGAACGCAGCGCCCTTGCGCCCCTCGCGCACGCTGACCAGCACGACGGCTATGTTTTCCATGGGCTCATGGATAGCGCGTCGGGCAAGGTTTCCCCTAGCGGCATGCCTGCCCGACCGATCAGGTCCTCGGGGGTGTCGATGTCAATCTCGCCCTCCCACCATTGGACGCCCACGACGCCCGGCGCGGAGCGCAAGAAGCTTGCAGCGCCTTCGTCGCCGCGGAGCGCGACCAGCGTGCCGAAGTCGCGAGCCGGAAAGACCGCGGGGACCCCCGGTTTTCCGCCGTAGTGCGAGGCGGCGAGCCGTTCGCCCTCGTCGCTCGCGCGCCACAGCGCGTTCAGGTGGCGCGTGCTGAGGAGCGGCTGGTCGCACAAGCAAATCATGAGCGCCGTCGCTTCCCGATCGAGCGCCCAGTGCGTTGCCGCGCGAATCGAGGCTGCGATGCCCTCCCGCCAGTCGAAGCTCGTGACGATGTCGATGGGAAGAGAGCCCACGGCAGCTGCGACATCGGTTGCCGCCGCGCCCACGACGACGGAGATGGGCCCGCAGCAGGAGCCGCACGCGCACTGTGCGGCCCAGCGCACGAGCGTGCACGAATCGCGCACCCGGAGGAGCTGCTTCGGGTGACCGAGACGGCGCGAGCCGCCCGCGGCGAGCACCGCGCAGGCGACGCTCATTTCGCCTTTGCGACCCAGTCCCGGTCGCTCGGATCCGGCGCGCCGCGCGCATGGATCGTCCCGGACCGCTCCCTCAAGAAGACGGGCTCGGTCTCCGCCAAGACCGCCTGAGCTTCGGCCAGCATGCTGAGCGCGATCTCCTCCGCCGTTTCGGCCCCGAGCGCGAGACCAGCGGGTCCGAAGACCCGGGCGCGCCCCGTCGCAACGGGCCCGCGGCCGTCGCGCTCGATCTCCTCCAGCATGCGGTGGGTGCGGTGCGCCGGTCCGAGCACGCCGACGTACGCCGCCTTGGTTCCGAGCAGCGCAGCCAGGGCCCGCCGATCGGCGCGGTAGTCGTGCGCCATGACGACGGCGAGCGGCCGAGCGCTGCGCTCGAGCAGGGCGATGTCCTCGTCGAGAGAGCCTTCCGAAACGCGTGCGAGCTTGACGAAGCGCTCGCGCGTCGCGACGTGTGCTGTGGCCCCGCACACCGTGACCGTCCAGCCCAAGAGCGCAGCCATTCGCACGACGGGAACGGCGTCCGCGCCCGCACCGAACACGAAGAGATGCGGCGGCGGCTCGAGCAGCTCGAGTAGGATCGTCGTTCCGCAGAACGACAGTCGCCTGGCAGTGAGCTCTGTCTCCGCGAGCGCGGCGCTCGCCAGGCCCGTCAGATCGCGGAGCAACTCGAGGTTCGGCACTTGGCTCGTGAGCCGCCGGTGCGTCTTCACGAGGCGGGCGCCGACCGGCACGCCGGGTAAATCCGTGTCCAAGACCGTCACGAGGACGACGCGGTTTTCCTCCGCGAGCTCCCGACCAATGAGAGACAGGGCTCCGTCGGACACCGCGCTCAGCGGCTCGACGAGGACGTGAACTTTGCCCTCGCAGCCGGTCCCGGGCGCACGCTCGTCCTCCGCGCGGCTGTCGAAGATCTTGATCACGGGGCCGTTCCGCGTGAGCCAGGGCCCCGTGAGGCCGAGCTCGCGCTCGAGACAGCCACCGCTCACTGCGCCCGCGAGCACCGCTTCACGCCCGAACAGGAGGCGCGCCCCGGGCCGCCGGTACGACGAGCCCTCGACGCCGACCACCGTCGCGAGCCATGCGGGTTCGGCGGCGCGTGACGCCTCGCCCCAGGCCCGGCATACGAAGGCAATCTCGTTCACTCGGATCCTCCTCGGTCAGAGCAGCGCGTCGAGCGTGATCGGAAGCGCGCGGAGGCGCCTGCCGGTGGCGTGATAGACGGCGTTGGCGATGGCTGCCGCCATGCCCGTGATACCGATTTCCCCGATGCCTTTCGCTCCGATCTCGTTCACGTGCGGGTCGCTCTCGTCGATCGTCAGCACCGTGATAGCGGGCACGTCGGCGTGGCTCGGTACGTGGTAATCGGCGAGATCGCGCGTGACGGCGCGGCCGGTCACTCGATCGCGCTCGGTCTTCTCGAGCAGCGCGAGACCGATGCCCCAGACCATGCCGCCCATGAGCTGGCTCCGCGCCGTCTTCGCGTTGAGGATGCGGCCCGCGGCGAAGGCTCCGACCGCGCGCGTGACGCGGATCGTGCCGAGATCGGGGTCGATCTTCAGCTCGACGAACTGCGCGCCGAACGCATGCGTCGAGAAATGCTCGCGGTCTGCCTTTTCGGGGGTCGTGGCGTCGGCCACGAGCTCGGGGCTCGCGGCTCGTTCGCTCGGTGAAAGTGCGTCGAGCTTCGCTTTCAGCGCGAGAGCCGCCTGCTTCACGGCCGAGCCGGTGCTCGAAGCCGTCTGCGAGCCGCCGGAAACCGGCGTTTCGGGGAGCCGGGTGTCGCCGAGCTCGAAGCGCACGCGCTCGACGGGCATCTCGAGCGCGTCGGCCGCGAGCTGCGCCATGATCGTGTACGTGCCCGTGCCGATGTCCTGCGTGCCGGCTTGAACGACGACGCTCCCGTCGCGCTCGAGCCGCGCCCGCGCCGACGCAGCGCTCTGTCGCGACGGGTAGGTTGCCGTCGCCATCCCCCAACCGACGAGGAGACGACCGTCGCGTTGCGAGCCGGGCTCGGGTGAGCGGCGAGCCCAGCCGAATTCGTTTGCGCCCCGGAGGTAGCACTCGCGCAGGGATTTGCTCGACCAGGGCTTGTCCTCGTCGGGGTCGCGCTCGGCGTAGTTCCGCAGCCGGAGCTCGACCGGATCGAGCGCGAGCGTTCGCGCGAGCTCGTCCAGCGCCACCTCCAGGGCGAAGCTGCCGCTCGCTTCGCCGGGCGCGCGCGTGAACGTCGGCGCCGGCACGTCGAGCTCGACGACACGGTGCTTGGTCTCGACGTTCGGACAGGCGTAAAGCATGCGCGTGACGAGCGCGGAGGGCTCCGAGAACTCCTCGAAGCGCGAGGTCTCGGACACGACCTCGTGCCGCACCGCGACGAGCTTGCCCGCTTTGGTCGCTCCGAGCGCGACGCGCTGAATCGTGCGCGGGCGATAGCCGACGAACGCGCACATCTGTTGCCGGCTGAGCACGAGGCGCACGGGGCGTTTCACGACGCGCGCGGCGAGTGCACAGAGCGCGACGTGCGACCACGTGCTCCCCTTGCACCCGAACCCTCCGCCGACGTAGTGCGAGACCACGCGCACCTTGTCGAGCGGCAGGCCGAAGACCGCGGCGATTCGCTTCCGGCAGCCGAAGATGCCCTGGGTCGTGTCGTAAAGCGTGAGCGAGTCCGGCGCGTGCCATACGGCCGTGAGGCCGTGCATCTCCAGCGGGTGGTGGTGCTGGTTCTGCGTCGTGTAGGTCTGGTCGACGACGACCTCGGCTCGCGCGAGGGCGGCGCCCGTGTCGCCGCGC
>DATMCL010000649.1:0-7266 GCA_035558375.1 Polyangiaceae bacterium | reverse complement strand
GCTGACGCGCGAGATGGGCAAGCCCGTCAAGCAAGCGCTGAACGAGCTCAACGGGCTCCGCGGGCGTATCGACTTCTTCCTCGAGCACGTGGCCGCCGTGATGGCGGAAGAGACCGTGCTGCACCAGCCCGACGGCGGGCTCGACGAGGTGATCGGCCAAGAGTCCCTCGGCGTGGTCGCGAACGTTTCGGCCTGGAATTACCCGTGGTTCGTCGGCTCGAACGTCTTCGTCCCCGCGCTCCTCACGGGCAATACGGTCATCTACAAGCCGTCGGAGTTCACGACGCTCACCGGGCAACGCATCGCGGAGCTGTGGCACGAGGCGGGTGCACCGAAGGACGTCTTCATCTGCGTAGTCGGCGGGCGGGAGGTGGGCACGGCGCTCGTCGACCAGCCGGTGGACGGCGTGTTCTTCACCGGCAGCTACGCGACGGGGCGCCATATCGCCGAGCGCGTCGCGCCGCGCATGATTCGTCTGCAGCTCGAGCTCGGCGGCAAAGACCCGACGTACGTGACCGACGACGTCGACGTGCGGGCGGCCGCGGAGAGTCTCGCCGACGGCGCGATGTACAACACCGGCCAGAGCTGCTGCTCGGTCGAGCGCATCTACGTGCACGAGCGCGTCGAAGCGGAATTCGTCGCGGCGTTCGTCGACGTGGTTCGCGGCTTCAAACTCGGGGATCCGGAGGCTCCGGACACGTACATCGGCCCGCTCGCGCGGCGCGCGCAGCTCGACGTGCTCGACGCCCAAGTCGCGGACGCCGTCGCGCAAGGGGCGCGTCTCCTCACGGGCGGCAAGCGTGCGGCGGGCTCCGGCGCGTACTTCGAGCCGACCGTGCTCGCCGGCGCAACCCAGCGCATGCTGGTGATGCAAGACGAAAGCTTCGGTCCCATCATCGGTATTGCCAAGGTGGCGAACGACGACGAAGCCGTCGCCGCCATGAACGACACCCAGTACGGCCTCACTGCGGGCGTCTACTCCCGCGATCTCCCCCGCGCCGAGCGCCTCCTCGCGCGCGTCAACGCCGGCAGCGTCTACATCAACGCCTGCGATCGCGTGAGCCCGCGCCTCCCGTGGACCGGCCGTCGCCACTCCGGCATGGGGTCGACGCTGTCGACTTACGGGATTCGGGCGTTTTTGCAGCCAAAAGCCTGGCACAAGAAGCGCGCATAAAGTCCCCCCTCCACCCCCGCCCTCTCGCTGCCTCCGCCTCTGCTTCTGCCCCTGAAGCTCTGCGGCTAGCCTGTCCCCATCGCGGCCCGGAGCGCCGTGACCACCGCAGCTCGGATCGCCGCGAGGCGATCCGGCGCGAGGGGCGCGCCGAGCGTGTCCGCCACCGCGAAGCGATCGTGAACGCGCGTGCCCTCCGTTCGAATATCCGAGTGCAGGATGTCCAAGTTCTGCCGGTGGAGCGCGCGGGCGACGGCAAGCAGCAGCCCGGGGAAGTCGAGTGCCTCGACGACAAGCACGTAGTTGCCCGCGCGCAGCGGCTGCGTCTCGAAGAATACGCGCGCGAGCGGTACGGCGTCGGGCTGCTCGGGACCTTGGCGACGCGGAACGATCGGGTCGGGGCACGCTTGGCGCACGACGAGCTCGGCGAGCACACGCTTCACGCTCGCGATCTCTTCGGGCTCGATGCGGTGGTGGTCGCCGTGGACGTTCGGTCGTACCCAAAAGAAATCCACGGCTTCGCTGACGCCGTCGGGGCGTTTCCGGCAGTAGATTTGGGCCGTCACCACGTCGAGCTCATGGAGATAAAGGACGGCTGTCACCGTCGAGAGCAAGCCCGGGTGATCGTCAGCGACGATGCACAGAACCGCACCCCCGCCGGGCAGCGGGCGCCACAGCTCGGCGTGCGCCGGCTCGAGCCTTCGGCGCGCGACGATCGCGGCGTGCTCGGCGATCTCGTCGCTCGGGTAGAGCTTGCCGTAGTCGGGCGGCATCGTCGCGGCGTACCGCTCGCTCGTGTGCTCCTCCGTCATCGTCTCGAGCGCCGACTTCGACATCCCTGACGCGAAGGGTGGCGCGCGTGACGTTGCGTGACGGCTTCCGATAGGTATCGATCGCGTGCGCGCGTCTGCGGTCCCGCCGTTCGGCCGGTGCGCCCCTCAGCCCTTGCGGGCCGCTGCGCTCGCGTCGACGTGCTCCTGCCAGCGCGAAACGTCGTTGTCCCGTACGCGCTCGGGGTTCCACCAAAAGTTCACATTCGCGTTCAGGTCGCCGGTGTGGGCGAAGGTGTGCAACCACCACGCGGGGATGAACAACAAATCCCCAGGCCCGAGCTCCGCGCTCCACGCTCCGGCGTCAGCGAAGCGCGGGTGGAGCCCGAAATCAGGTGCGTCGACGTCGACTGCCGCGCAGTTGTGCGCCGGATTCGTGCCGCCGGGTGGAAACGGATACAGGCGCTCGAGCTCGCTCGGAGCAAAGAGCAAACAGCGCTTGGTGCCCAGGATTTGGCCGTTCAGGTTGTGGCAGCCGTTGTTGTCGTAGTGGAGCCACGTGCGCACGCCGGGGCCGCTGAACCACGCCCACACCGAGTAGATCCGCTCGGGATCGAACAACGTGGGCATCTCGACGTCGGCGTAAAGGCGCTCGAGCTCCGGCGCGAGCGTGGTCACGCCGTTCCGCTTCTGGAGCACGAACTGCTCGTCCCCCGTGAAGATACGGCGCGACCGCTCTTCACGCGGACCAGTCGTCATCGCGCGCAAAAGCTCCGAGAAGCGCGACTGTCCGCGCGCGAACATGGCGCCAAGCGTGGCTTGATGAAAGTCGGGGTGTTGATTCGTCGCGGATTGTTTGAAGCGCACGACGGTGTCGCCCATGAGCGCCGACAGGTACTCGACGTTCCAGCGCGCGACGGCGGGCCAGCTCCGGATGCCGCCGGTCACCACGACCGGTTCGTCGCGGTTGGCGAAGCGCTCCTCGAATTCGCTCCGCGTGAGACCCGAGACGCGCGCGATTTCGCCGAGTATCTTCACGACTGCCTCACGGGACGAGCCGAAACGCCATGCCCGCGCTCTTGGCCGCAGCGCCGTCGGCATCCGCCCGGTCGCCGATCACGAGGCAGCGCGCCGGATCGATGCCGAGCGAGCTCGCCGCGCGCAGCACGCCGCTCGGGTGAGGCTTCAAACGCTGCGGGCCGTTCGGCTCGCCCGAAGCGACGACCACGTCGAACAACGCGTCCGCGCCGAGCGCCTCGAGCTTACGGCGCGCCGGGTAATCGCTGACGAGCGCCGTGCGGCCGCCCATGGCTCGGAAGCTCTTGATCTCCTCGAGCAGCGCCCGGCGCCGAAACAGCGCTAGCCACTTGCTCGGGCGCTCGATCATCCAGCTTCGAACCGCGGCCTCCACGAGCGAGGTGCTCACACCGAGCGCTTCGGCCGTGCGCTCGACCTGAAGGAGAAACGGATCCCCCTCGAGCTCGAGCTTGCGGAGCGCCTCCTGCTCGCGCCGGAAGCGGCCGAGCACGCGCATCACGCGCCAGCCGAAGAGCGCGACTTCGGCGCCCATCGCCAGCTGCACGGGCCTCTGCGAATACAGTGTTCCGTCGAGATCGACGAGCCAGGCGTCGTGAGTGCGCTCGCCCGTCACTCGCCTTCCTTGGCGCGACCGAAGATCTTCGACCCCGGCGGGACCGATTTCACGATCCACTGGTTACCGCCGACGATCGAGCCTTTACCGATCACGGTGTCGCCGCCGAGGATGGTAGCGCCGGAATAGATCGTCACGTCGTCCTCGATCGTCGGATGGCGCTTGCGCGGGAGCGGCTGCGGTGCGTCGGCGCGGCGCGTGCTGAGCGCGCCGATCGTCACGCCCTGGTACACCTTCACGTTGCGGCCGATGGTCGCGGTTTCGCCGATCACGACGCCCGTGCCGTGATCCATGAAGAAGCCGGCGTCGATGGTGGCCCCGGGATGGATGTCGACGCCCGTTCGCTCGTGCGCGTGGTACGACATGATGCGCGGGATGATCGGGACGCCCTCACGGTGCAGGGCGTGCGCGATGCGGTGCGTCGTGATCGCTTCCACCGTCGGGTAGCTGAAGACGATCTCCTCGAGGCTCTGCGCGGCCGGATCGCCGGCGTACGCAGCGACGATGTCGGCATTCAGCACCGAGCGTAGCCCCGTGAGCTGGTCGAGCAGGCGCAGGGCCACGTCCGAAGGCCATTCGGGCGCGCGCGCCGGAGCACCGTGGTATTTCGAGTCGTAGCTGACGGCGCGCTCGATTTGCTCGCAAAGGAGCTCATAGGCCGGATACGCGTGCTCGGCGAGGCCGTAGCGGAGATTGGACTTGTTGAGCGAGCGCTGGCTGTAAAACCCCATGTACACGAGGGGCTTCAGGTGATTCAGGGCCTGAATCACCGCGCGCTTGTTCGGCAGCGCCGCGCTGCCCAAGTTGTTGATCTCGAGCGGGCCCTCGTATCCCCGCACCAGGCCGTCGATCGCCTGCTCGAGGTCGTGAATCCGATCGTTGGCGCTCGCCATAGCTCTACCTATAGCACCCGGCGCGACCGGGGGCCTATGACGCGCGGTCCGAGAAGAGCGCTAGTTCGTCGTCACGACGACGCCGAGCGTCGTCGTCGGCATCACGCCGGTGAGGTCGCGCACCGACTTCGGGAAAATCTCCAGATTCGACCAGTCGATGCGGTTGTCGAGGCGGAGGATGAGGTAGTCGGCCGGGCGGTAGTCGAGCGTGAGCGTGGCCGACGCGATCTTCAGGTTCTTGGGCGGGGGCGTGTTCGGATCGGCGGGCGCGAAGATGGTCGCGACGCTCGTGGCATAGGCGTCTGGATCGGCCAGGTATTCGCCGCGCGCGGCGATCGCGAATTCATCCACGAACGAGTAGCGCGCGCCGAGCATCGCGCCCCACCACGTGTGCTGGACGAAGCGCGTGGGGTCCGCCGTGTCACGCACGCGCTCGATGTCGACGGTGAAGTTGCCCTGGAGCATGAGCTGCTCCATCGGCGTGAGCGTCGCGACGAAGTCGATGAGGTGCCGGAGCCCCTTGGTGTTGGAGCTCGCGCGATCGACGGTGCCGCTGGTCGGGCCGCCGCCGGGAGCGCCGGGGGAGCAGCCGCTCGGGTCGCTGGGGTTGAAGTACTGGTTGTCGGGGTTGCACTGCACGGTGGCGTAGTCGGGCTGCTCCGGGCCACCGAGGTAGCCGACGGACGCGGCGAGCAGCGTGCCGCCGTCGCCCGAACGCGGGAGGTTCAGGCCGAGCTGCACGCCGAGGCTCTTGCCGAGGTTGTTGTCGAGCGTGTTGTTCCAGCCGTTCACGACCAAGCCGCGCAGCGTGAGGTTGTCGGTGAGCGACGCGTTGACGCGCAGGCCGGTGTGGAAGAGCGGCTGCGTGAACCAGTACACGATGCCGCGCGTGTAGTTCATGTTGTCTTGGCTCTCGGCCACTTCCGCGCCGTAGATCGTGTCGAATTTTCCGAAATCGAAGCTCAGCGCGTTGAGCGGGCGCCACGAGGCGAACGCCTGCTTCACGATGCTCAGGCCGACTTGGGAGTCGCAAGTTCCGCCGAAGCAGCTCTTCGCGATGCGCTCCGCGGTAGGGCCGAAGCGCAGCGACACCGTGCCGCCGACGGGCTCGGCCGGGTACGTCGCGTCGACGCCGACCCAGCTCAACGCGAAGCCGTTCGACGTGTCGTACGCGCGCGCGATCTGGTTCGCGTCGGCTTGCGGCTTCGGCAACGCCCAGTTCATGCTGAAATAGCCGTCGACGAACGCGCGAAACTCGATGGTGTCGTACCAGGGCAACGCATCGACTTCGGGCGGCACGCCGTGCAGCACCGGCGCGGCAAGGGGCCTCTCTGGGGCCTCCTCGGGAGGAGGCTCGAGCACGATGGGCGGCGGAGCGGCCGGTGCTGGCGCAGCCGGAGCGAGTGGTGCGGGCTCGGCGGGTGCCGGCGTGACTGGAACCGGAGCGGGCGCGGGCTGCGCCGTGGGCGGCTGGGCGGGCGTCGGCTGCGCGGGCGCGACGGGTGCGGGGGCCACCGGTGCGGGGGCGGGTGCCGGTTGCTGGGCGAACGCGCCGCTCGCGACGAGCAACGCTCCGATGCCGACCTGGGCCAAGAAGCGGAACTGCGATCTCATCATGCTTTTCTCGTAGCTCCGCGCCTACCGCGGAGAGTCTTCTGCGGGTTTGCCCGCGATCAGTGCTCCACGATGCGGCTGCGAGTGAGCTCCCAGCCGTGCGCGGTCTTTTTCAAGTAAGCGGTGCCGCGAATGCCCTCGACGTCGTAGCGGTAGCTCACGGTGGCATCCGTGCCCTTGATGTCGATGTCCGTGACGACGAGCACCGCGTCCTTCTTGCTCGAAGGCGGCGTCGTCACGACCACGGGCTTGGTCGCTTTGACGAGCTCGATGTTCTGCGGCACGGCGCTGCCCGCGATCTTGAGCGGGAAGCGGCCGGGCTCGCCGAGCTTCAGGTATTGGTCGAGCTCGGTGTCGTCGACGGTGAGCTGCAGCACGGCGTGCACGTCGTCGCCCTGATTGGGTGGCGCGGCGTCGTCGCGCTTGGCGTCGCCCGCCGATTCGCGCACGTTGCTCTTCGACGACGGAGCCGGCTTGCTCGGCTCGTCGCCCGTATCGTCGCTCGAGCTCGAGCTTTCGTGGGAGCTCTCGTCAGCGGGGCTCTTCTCGTGGGCATTCGACGCCGTGGCGCACGCTCCGAGCGCGAGCGCGACGAGACCGAGCGACAACCCTACCGATTGCGAGCCGATGCGTTTTCGACCAGCCATCGGCCGAGACGGTACACCACGTACGACCCGAGGGTAGAGGTCTCGAAAAGGCGGCTAGAACCGGAGCGAAATGGCCCCGGATCCGCCCTTGGGACTCGCGACCAAGAAGTACTGAGGTGCGGTCCCGTCGGCCCCACCGCAGAAGAAGGTCTTCGAGGTGTCGGATGTGTTGGTCCCCGCGCAACGCTCTTCGAGCATCGGCGCGTCGATGCTGCCGTCACTGCCCGTGTAGGCCGATACGTAGAATATTCCGTCCTCGGGGAAGGTCATGTCGATGTCGCCGTCTTGATTGCTGATGTTGCCGTCGTAAAGGTCGATGGGCGCGTACGTCACGATGCTACCGAGCCCGGTGCCTGTGATGGTGGCGCCGCCGGTGACGTTGGTGATGGTGATGTCGCCGTCGCAACGTGCATCCGTCCACTCGGCGCTCGGCGCGTCGTGCACGGTGCAGTCCCCGAGACTGTTGGTCTGGACCGTCAGGTATCTCGCGTGTCCCGCGAACTCCACGTTCAAGTCGCCC
>DATMCL010000648.1:0-9248 GCA_035558375.1 Polyangiaceae bacterium | reverse complement strand
CGCGCTTCGCCTTCACCGAGGCTCTGCGCGTCGACGATGCGCACGGTGTCGGCAGCTGCGTCCGTCACCGACGGCGCCTTCCGCTCAGGGCGCTTCGGGCAGGCGCTCGCCGCCCGGGGGCGCTGCGGCAGCGTCGGCGTCGCCGCCGTTGCCCGCGCCCGCGCTCTCTCCCGCCTCGCCGGCTTGGAGCTCGTTCATGAGGTCGCGACACTCGGGGCGACCCTTGAGGTGGCTCGTGAGCTGGGTGAAGGCGTCGATGAAGGTCTTCTCGAACTTCAGGCCCTCGCGCGTGCGGATGGCCACCTTCTCGCGGCCGGAGTTCAGGTCCTCTTCGAGCGCCTCGGCGTAGCGGGCGAGCTGGGCGCGTAGCTCTTCGATCTGGCGGCGCAGATCGGCTGCCGTGCCCTCGCGGCCGCCGCGGCGATCACCGCGGGTTTTCAACCATTGCCGCTGAGCGTCGACCATGGCGGTCGCGGCGCCGGCAGCTTCATAGATGGCACGGGTACCCTGGCCGGTTCGCTCCGCTTGCTCGGCGATCGCGACGCGCTCGCGCGCCGTTTGCTCGGCGCGCGTGAGCTCGGTGCGGGCCTGAGCTTCTTCTTCTGCGTAGGCGGCCGCTTCGCGCAGCACGCGCGACTCTTCGTGAGCGAGCTCCTCCACCTTGCGGCCGATCTCCGCGCGGAGCGCGCGACCGCGGCGCTCGAGCGCTTCGAGCTTTCGGGTGTGGCTCGCGATCTCGCCTTCGAGCGCGGTCGCCTTGGCGGCCACGTCCCACACCGTCGCTAGGGCCTGCTTGATCTCCGGCGGTGCGTTGCCGCCGGGGTACGCTCGCGTGAGCATGCGCGAGAACAGACCGGCTCGGCCTGCCCACTCGGCGACGCCGGGCGAGCGCGGCTGAGGCGGCGGGGGAGGGGCGGCGGGCTGCTGCTCGGGGGCGGCGCCCTTCTCTTCCCACGACTGGCTGGGCAGCGAGCGCTGGAGCGCCTTCAGCTCCTCGAGCAAATGGTGGCCGTCGCGGTAGCGCTTGCGCGGATCCTTCTCGAGCAGGCGGAGCACGATCTTCTCCGCGACCGGGCTCGCGTCCTTCTTGACGCTGCTCGGCCGGGGCGCGGGTGCCGTGCGTTGCATCTCGAGCAAGGTCTCGCGGTCCGAGGCCTTGAACGGCAGCTGGCCCGTGAGCATCTCGAAAAACAGCACGCCGAGCGCGTAGAGGTCGGACTGCGGACCCGCCTGCTCGCCGCGCGCTTGCTCGGGCGACATGTATTCGGGCGTGCCGAAGACGGCGCCTTTGGGCGCGAGGCGCGGATCGTGCGCCAGCGCAGCCAGGCCGAAGTCGAGAATCTTCACGAAGTCTTTGCGGCCCCCGCGCGCCGTGAGGAGGATGTTGTCGCTCTTCAGGTCGCGATGCACGACGCCGAGGTCGTGCGCGCGCGAGAGCGCCGCGCCCATCTGCTCCAGCACGTCCACCGCGCGGGAGAGCTGGAGCGGCCCCTTCGCGAGCTCGTTCGAGAGCGGCGTACCGACGAGGTACTCCATGACGAGGTAGAGCTCGCCGTCGTCCGTCTCGCCGATGTCGTGGATGTCGATGATGTGCGCGTGGTCGACGCGGTTCGCCGCGCGCGCCTCGCGCAGCATCCACGCTCTGAGGTGCGTCTCGCCCCGAAGGTCGGGACGGATGAGCTTGACCGCGACGACCCGATCGATGAGCACGTGCCGCGCGCGGTACACGATACCCATGCCACCTTCGCCGATGCGTGATTCGAGCCGGTAACGACCGGCGATCACGCGGCCCAAGGAAGGGTCTTCCCCCTTGCGCGTGCGCGGTAGCCCCGTCCTTTGAGGCGCTGCCTGAGCCATGTTTTCCTGACGACCTAACGCTGGGAGCCGAGGGGCTCGAGACCCCCCATGCTAGCGGGAGCGCCCCACAGAAGCAAAGCGCGAAGCGCACGCGCCCTATCGTGCGTGCACTTCGCACGCCGTAAGCACGAGAACCAACCCGCGATTTCTCGTTCTGAGCCGCGCGGTGCCCGCTCGCGAAAAAGCGGCGAACCGGTGCTTTTAGAAGACCACGTTCAAGACGGGAATGTGGACTTCTGTATGCTGCGTGACGCCGTACATCGCCAGCTCGGTGCGGGTGTAGGTGTCGTGGATCTCGACCGCGGGCACGTTCAGCGCGAGCGCACCCGGACGCAGCGCGACGAGCGCCGGCGGCACGAGCTTGAGCGGCGGCACTGAGCGCGCGATCCTTCGCTTCTGCGGAACGCTCGACGTGGGTGTGCCGGTCGCTGGCGACGGTGCCGCAGCGGGCGGTGGCGCAGCAGTGGGTGGAACGGCACCGGGAGGAGCGGCGGCCGGCGCCGGCGCGGGCGCGTCGGGATGAGGAGGATTCGCGACAGGCTCGTCGGCGGGGGGCTTGTCGGTGATGTAGTCCGCGGGAGGGGCGTACGCGGTCTGGCTCAGCACGAGCACGACGGTCGGAATGACGAGCGTCATACCGCCCGCCAACACGAGCATCGACGCGCGCGCGCTGGCGTTCTGTTCGAGGAAGTATCCACCGACGCCACCCGCGGCAGCACCGCCGACGGCGCCGCCGAGGTAGGCCCAGCCGTTTTGCACGCCGGCGGCCGCCTCGACCGCGCAGACGAGCTCCCCACCGAGCAGCGCACCACCCACGATTCCCTTACCGTTGGGTGACGCTTCGGCCTTACCGACGTCCGCCGACGCCCGCGCTGGCGCGAGCAGAACGGCACCCACGAGCGGCGCTGCGGACACGAGCATCCTTGCGAAACGCATGCTGTTCTCCCTGGCCCGCGGAGGATAACACCGTGAAGGCCCGTTCCAAGCTGAGACGTGCGGAGTTTCAGCGTGCGTGGCAGAGGGCCTCGGTCCGCTGGCCGAAAAGTGGGCAATTCCCGCCCTGCCGAGCGGGCCAGCCTTACTTCCGGTATAGGTACGCCGGCTCGAGAACCCATGCCCGAGACCCCCGCACAGTCCGCCGCGCTTCCGCTCGCCGAAGCCCCCGAGCGTACGGGCACGTTCGGCGCGCTCGTCGAGCTGACGAAGCCGAGCATCGCCGCCCTCGTCATGGTGACGGCGACGTGCGGAGCGCTCGTCGCGGGCGGGCACCTCCCGCTCGGGCGTCTCTTGGTTGCGCTCGTTGCCACGACGCTCGTCGTGGGCGCTGCGAACGCGCTCAACATGTACGCGGAGCGCGATTCGGACGCGCTCATGCGCCGCACGCAGAAGCGTCCGCTGCCCTCGGGTCGTCTCGGCTCCGAGGTCGCGCTCGGCTTCGGACTGCTCACGGCAAGCATCGGTCTCAACGTGCTCGGCGTCGTCGCAGGCGGGCTCGCCTGTGCGCTCACGGCCCTCGCGTTCGCGAGCTACGTGTTCGTCTACACGCCGCTCAAGCGCGTCACGCCGCACGCGCTCGTCGTGGGCGCGCTGCCCGGCGCGCTGCCGCCGCTCATCGGCTATGCGGCCGTGCGCGGCACGCTGGGTCTGCCGGCGCTCTTCCTGTTCGCCGTGCTGTTCGTTTGGCAGATGCCGCACTTTCTGGCGATCGCCCTGTTCCTGCAGGAGGATTATCGGAAGGGCGGGATGCAGGTGTACTCGGTGGCGCGCGGGCCCGAGCGCACGGTACGAGCGATGCGCTGGTGGACGGTCGTGCTCCTGCTCGTGACGCTGCTGCCGGCGCTCGGCACCGTGCACCTCGGGTATTTCGCGGTCGCCGTGCCGGCGGGGCTTGCGTTCGCGACGCTGGTTTTCCGCGTGCCGCCCGGGTTGTCGCGCGTGCACTGGGCGCGGCGTGTGTTCTTCGCCTCGATGCCGTATCTCGTCGTGGTGTACGCCGCGTACGTCGCGGCGGCGTAGAGCGCGCCGAGCGGGGCCGCCCTTACTTCTTCTTGTCGCTATTGGCGGCGAGGCGCTGGGCGAGCTCGTGGAGCGCGATGCGATCGGCTGCCCAGAGCTCGTAATAGATCGCCATGAGCTCGACGAGCGCCTGGCGCCCGCCGGCGTCGAGCTTCGAGTACATGGCGGCCATGTCGACGAACTCCATCTGCTGCGCCGGCGTCATGTCGTCGAAGACGGAGATGAGGCTCTGGTACACCGAAGCCGTCACGTTCTTTTGGCGAGTCGGCGGCTCCGACTGAAACTTGGGGCGCGGGGACTTCGGAATCGGCGGCAGCTCGAACGGTCCCTGCTGGGTGATGGTGCGGAGGCTTTTCCCTTGGGACGGACGCGCGGGCTTCGGGGGCGGGCGTTTGGAGGCCATCGTCAGGACTCACCCCTCAGAGTAGCCGTGACGTAGGCGGGTACCGCAAGCGCCGCGACCACCAGAAGTAGCGCCGGGATCGGGATGTCGGTCGCGCCGCGCGAGAGCAGGCACAGAGCGAGCAGCGCCGCGACCGGTGTGCGGCGGCTGGCGACGAGGGCGGCGATCGCACCCACGGTGCTCGCCGCTTCGAGCACGAGGCGCGCTGCGGACGGAACGAGCGGCGCCGGCGCGCGCAGGAGCTGGGTGACGGCGCGCGCGACGACGATGAGCCACGGCGGCGCACCCGGTCGCACCGCGCCGCGTAGCGCGAGGCCCCACGCGAACACGAGCAGTACGCTGAGCAGCGACAGCACCAGCGCCCTCCCGCTGCGCCGCGCCGAAAGCCAGCCGAACGACAGGCTGACGAGCACCACCTCGAGCGCGAAACCGGCCGTCGTGAGCAGCGTGGCCGCACGGTACGCGGCGGGCGACCCGTTCTCGATGGCGGCCTGCGAGAGACGAATGCCCGCGAAATCCAAGGCGCCTGCCAGCGCCGTCAGCGTGAGCGCAAAGCCGAGTGCGCGCGTTGCCGGCGCGAGGACGGCGACCGCCGCGCTCGCCGTCGCGGCCGTGATGGCGGCGACACAGAGTGCGCTGCCGAGCTCGGGCTCGAGCGCTCGGCCCGCGGCCGCCATCGTGAGCACGCTCGCCGCGGTGCCGGCGGGGATGACGACCATGCGGTAGCCGATGCCGAGCGAGGTGCGGCTGAAGGTGGTGACGACGGCGCGCAACGCGAACGCGACCCCGCCTGCGGCGACGATCTGGCTGAGCAGGCTCGCGACGCGCTCGGTGTGCTCGATCCACGGTGCAAGGCCCGTCGCGGCGCCGACCATCGCCGGAAACAGCGAGCGCCCGAGCAGCGTGGCGAGCAACGCCAAGGCGCCGAACAGCGCGAGCGGCACGCCGAGGAATGGCTCGCCCACGCGCAGTCTAGCGGCCTGATTCGGCGCGTCGGCGGTCGACATCAGAGAGCGCCAGAGTATCTTGAAACCGGCGGCACCGGTTTGCGAGAGTTTCGCGGGTTGCGCTAGGGCGCGCCGATCAGCGCAAACCGGCGGGGTGGCTCGCCCAGCGGGGAGCGGCGCTCCGGCAGCGCTCCGTGGCGCTCCTGCCCTTCTTCCGGAGGCGCGGTCGGGACGAGCGGCGGGGGCGCGCTCTTCGGCTGGACCTTGAGCATGAAGGGGCGAGCGTTCGCGGTACCGCAGGCCTCGACGCCGCGATGGAACTCCCAGTGGAAGTACACGTTTCCGTCGGGCGACAGGATGGCCTGCGGCGGCGGACCGAAGGGTTGCGCGCGGGCGACCGACTCGAGCGCGCTGATGTCGAAAGCGGTGACGCCACTCGTGCGGGTGACGCCCATGCGCTGGATGCGCCCCTGATCGCGATCGAGGACGATCTCGAGCGCGGTGTAGATCTCCGGCCGGTTCATCGGGTTCGAGGCCGGGAGCGAGTCGAGCGACGCGAGGAACGTGTCGGCGAAGATCGGATGAATCCGGTTGTGAACCTGGTTCAGGTAGCTCGCGAAGGGCGAGGCCGCGGTGTTGAGCGCCGTCTGGTTGCCGGGCTTGACGGAGGGCACGTAGTTCTCGATCGCGGAGCGCCAGCGCTCGATGCCCGCCGGGCGCCAGTGGCCAGCGTGCTCGCTCCGGCGCCGCTCGCCGTCGGCCACGCGCTCGCGCGCGAGCGTGTCGTTGCCGATCGCAGCGACCGCGATCTGCGGGCTCAAGTTCAGGTTGAGTCCGCCCGGGGTCGTGCCGCTCGACCCGAGCCCCAAGAGGCCCTGGATGCCGGTGCTCTTCATGGGCGGGAGCTCACGCCGCTTGCGGGCCTGTCGTCCCTCCTGCTGGATCGACGCTTCTTTCTGCCCGGCAATTTCGAAGGAGCCGCGACCCGAGTCGAGCGTTTCCGGGATGGCGTCCGCGGCCCTGAGCGTCGGTTGTGCGACCTGCCCGGCTTCTGCGGGCAGCTTCGATTCGCTGTTCGACTTCGGCGAGCCGTTTTTTACGCCGTCGAGCTTGGCGGCTGCGGCCGCGGCTGCGCTTGGCGAGCGCGGCGCTTGCTCGGCGATGCGGAGCTCGGTCTTCGGCATGTGCTCGGCCGGTGCTCGATCCTGCGCGCCCGCGTGGTCGTCGCTCTGGCGAATGCGCGTCTGTTCCGAATCGCCGGGATCGTTCGGATCCTTGCTGCTCTGAGCGGCGCCGCCCGGTGTCGGATTCGCGTCGTCCTGATCGGTGGACGTGATCTTGGCCTGCGTTTCCTCGTCGACGTGGTTCGCCTTCTCGGCGAGGAACTTCGCGTCGGGGTTGTCCTTCTGCTCCGCGTCGGCAACGTGCTGCTTCACGGCGACACGCTTGTCGACGGGTTGGACGGGCGCCGGCTCGGCCGCCTTCTCGCCCTCGGCCTTCTTCTCCTCTTCCTTCTTCTTCTCCTCCTCGGGCTTCTTCGGCTCCGGGGGCTTCTTCTCCTCCTCCTTCTTCGCTTCGGGAGGGGGAGCCTTGCGCGTATCGGGGGGCGCGTCGTCCTTCTCGGCGCTCTTCTTGTCGGGCTCGATGGGCTCGGCGTCGGGTTTGTGCTCCGGCGCGTCCGGGTCCGCCTCCTTCGGGAGATTCTCGTCGTCGAGTAGCGCGACCTCGACGGGCTTTCCCTCGCCCCGCACGAAGCGTCGCACCGAGGCGGCGAACTCTCGGATCTCGATCTTCTCCTCGATCACGCGCGCGGCTTTTTCCGCACCCCCGCCCCACAGGAGATGCGCCACGACGGCGGCGGCAATCCAGAGGAAGAGGGGGATCTGCGCTTCGCGATTCATGGCGTTCCGACCGCCCGGCCGTTCACCGAGAGTATCACCCCTTCGCGATCGCGTCGAAGTGGTCCGCGATCTCGGCGGCCGTCCACACGCCCCCGTCCGCTTCTTTGAATTGCCCCGCGCTTTCCACGACTTTGTAGACGCTCATTCGCGCTCCGGCGACGGCGAGCACCACGCCGGTGCGCTCGCCGCACAAGTCGCTCGCCAGAAACAAATGGGCGGGCGCGACGTGCTCGGGCGAGAGCGTGTCGGCGATCTTCGCGAACATCGGCAAGTCTTCCGTCATGCGCGTTTTGGCGATGGGCGCGACGGCGTTCACGCTGATGCCATAGCGCTGGAGCTCGATCGAAGCGGTGCGCGTGAGGCCGTAGATGCCCGCCTTCGCGGCCGAGTAGTTTGCCTGTCCGAAGTTGCCGAGCAAACCCGAGACGCTCGTGGTGTTCACGATGCGACCGCTGCCTTGGTCCTTCATGGGCGCCGCGGCGGCTTGGGTGCAGAGGAACGTCCCCTTCAAGTGGACATCGATGACGGCGTCCCAGTGCGGTAGCTCCATCTTCAGCAGTGTCTTGTCGCGCAGAACGCCGGCGTTGTTGATCAGCACGTCGATGCGTCCGAACTCGCGCACGGCGGTGTCGACGATGGCGCGCGCACCCTCCGGCGTGCTCACGCTGTCGTAGCTCGCGACGGCGGTGCCGCCGGCCGCGCGGATTTCGGCGACCACGGCGTCGGCAGCGCTCGCGGCGGCGCCCTCTCCGGCACGGCTACCGCCGAGATCGTTCACGACGACTCTCGCGCCTTCGCGCGCGAACAGGAGCGCCGTCGCGCGGCCGATACCGTTGCCTGCCCCGGTGATGACCGCGGATTTGCCGTCGAGAAGACCCATGGCGCCGAGCTTAGTGTCGTCCGGAACCCGGTGCTACCCTCGGCGCCCCCATGAAACGTCGCTTCCTCGTGACGAGCGCTCTGCCGTATGCGAACGGCCCCATCCACCTCGGTCACATGCTCGAGCACGTCCAGACCGACGTTTGGGTGCGCTTCCAGCGCTTGCGTGGACACAGCGTCACGTACGTCGGCGCGGACGACACGCATGGGACCGCGACGATGATGCGCGCTCGCCAGGAAGGCCGCTCGGAAGAGGAGCTCATCGCGGCGATGAACGTCGCGCATCAGGCCGACTTCCGCGGCTTCGACGTTGCCGTCGACCACTACAGCAGCACCCACTCGGAGGCGAACCGCAAGCTCTGCCACGAGATCTGGGGCGCGCTTCGCGCTCAGGGGCTCGTCACGATGCGCGACGTCACGCGTCTCTTCGATCCGCAAGCCGGGGTGTTTCTCGCCGATCGCTTCGTGAAGGGGACCTGCCCGCGCTGCGGCACGGCCGATCAGTACGGCGACAACTGCGAAAGCTGTGGCAGCACCTACGCTGCGACCGATCTGAAGGACCCGGTGAGCGTCCTCAGCGGCGCACGCCCGGAGATCAAGAGCTCGCCGCAGTACTTCGTGCAGATCGAGCGCTTGCACGGCTTCTTGAACGAGTGGACGCAGGAGAAGGGACACCTGCAGAGCGAGGTCGCGAACTACGTCGCCGGCCATTTCCTCGGCGAGCCGCTGCGCGACTGGGACGTCTCGCGTCCGGCCCCGTACTTCGGGTTCGAGATCCCCGACGCGCCGGGGCACTACTGGTACGTCTGGTTCGACGCTCCGATCGGCTACATGGCGGCGACGGCCGAGCTGTGCGCGAAGAGTGGCCAATCGTTCGACGCGCTCTGGCGCTCGACCGACACCGAAATCGTCCACTTCATCGGCAAGGACATCATCTACTTCCACACGCTGTTCTGGCCGGCGATGCTGAAGTCCTCGGGGTTTTCGTTGCCGTCGCGCGTGCACGCGCACGGTTTCTTGGGCGTGAACGGCGAGAAGATGTCGAAGTCGCGCGGTACGTTCTTGCTCGCAGAGAAGTACCTCGAGCACCTCGACCCCAGCTACTACCGCTATTACATCGCGAGCAAGCTCGGCAGCGGGCTCGCCGACATCGACATGAACCTCGACGAGTTCACGACGCGCGTGAACTCGGATCTCGTCGGCAAGGTCGTGAACCTCGCGAGCCGCAGCGCGCGCTTCGTGGAA
>DATMCL010000647.1:0-7763 GCA_035558375.1 Polyangiaceae bacterium | reverse complement strand
ACGCGATTGATGGGTTCGCGCTCCTCCGCGCAACCGAAAAGCGTGAGGGCGGTGAGCGCGGCCGCGAGTAGGCGACCGAGCGAGCGTGAGGGCGACATCATGGCTCCTCCGGAAGGGAACCCGAACGATAGTCCGGGTTTTGCCTTCTAGCCAGGACGGAACCCGGCCCCTCGAGGTCAGCGCCGGGCGCTAGGGCCTGCCGTCCGGACCTCGACGGCACGAGCATGCGCCTCGAGGCCCTCGACGCGCGCGAAGGCTGCAATCGCGGCGCCCTGCGCGGCGAGGGCCTGCTCGGTGTATTCGATGATCGAGGTGCGTGAAATAAAATCGTATACGCCGAGCGGCGAAGCGTGCCGCGCCGCACCACCCGTTGGTAGTACGTGCGAGGGGCCCGCCACGTAGTCACCCGCGGCTTCGGGCGTGCTCGAGCCGATGAAGATCGCCCCGGCGGCGCGGATGGTGGCGGCCACCGCGCGCGCGTCCCGCGTCTGCACAGCGACGTGCTCGGCGGCGAGCGCGTTCGCGACGTCTGCGAGGCGCCCCACGGAGCTCACGACGAGCGCGAGGCCGTTGTTGCGTAGCGAGGCTTCGGCGATGACGCGCCGCGGCTGAGTCGCGAGCTGACGCCCGAGCTCGGCGCGGACGTCCTCGACGAGCGCTGCGCTGGTCGTCACGAGGAGCGGATAGGCCGCTTCGTCGTGCTCGGCTTGCGAGAGGAGGTCCGCGGCGACCACGGCGGCGTTCGCCGTGTCGTCGGCCACGACGAGGATCTCGCTCGGTCCAGCGATGCTGTCGATCGACACCTCGCCAAAAACGAGGCGTTTTGCCGCGGCGACGTAGATATTGCCGGGCCCGACGATTTTATCGACTTTGGGTACGCTCTCCGTGCCGTAGGCCAGAGCGGCGATCGCCTGCGCTCCGCCCGCGTCGAGCAACGCGTGCACGCCCGCTAGGTGGCATGCGGCGCGCACTTCGGGGCACGTGTCCGGACACGCGACGATGATCTCCTTCACGCCCGCGACAGCCGCTGGAATCGCCGCCATCAGCACGCTCGACGGGTAGCGCGCCTTCCCTCCCGGCACATAGACGCCGGCACGCTCGACTGGCTGCGAGCGGCTGCCGAGGCGAATGCCGTTCTCTTCGTACTCGAATCCAAGCAGGCCCTCGCGCTGCTTCTCGTGGTAGCGCCGCACGCGCATCGCCGAGAGCTCGAGCGCCTCGCACACGGGGGGCGTCAGGCTTTCGAGCGCGGCGCGTCCGCCGTAGTCGCGGATGAGGAGCTCTTTGGGCGAGCGTTTCTCGAAGCGCTCGATTTGGGCGCGGAGCGCGTGATCGCCGCCGGTCTGCACCGCCGTGATGATCTCGCGGACGGAGGGCTCGACGCGGGCGAGGTCGGATTCGCCGCGTTTCTTGAGGCGGGAGAGCTGCGCGTCGAAATCGGGGGTGCCTTCGGTCGCGGAGCGGAGGAGATCCGGGGCGTTCATGGCGGTGGTTCGTGTGCCGAGCTCGGCGGCGGGTGCTGACGAGACGAGCGCGCCTTCATACCGCTCGAGAGAGCGGAAGCAAGCGCGTGCCTAGTTGCATACGTAGGTCGTGATCGTCTTGCCCGCGAGCGAGGCCGAAAGAGCGTCGCCGGTCACCGCGACCGCGACCCCGTTCTGGAGATTGTCGCTCCCGGACGTGACGGTCGGCGTGCATTGGGCCGGCACCGTCCCACCGGCGAAGCCGATCACCGGTGACGCCGCTCCGTCGTTCCGGTTGACGGCCACGATGACCGTGGTCAGGGAGTCCGCGCTCTTGTAGGCCGACAAAAGCACATCCGCGCTGTCGTTTCCGGTGACTTCGACGGCCACGTAGCCCGGCCGCACGAACCTGCTGTATTGGCCGAGCGCGTAGTAGCGCTTGGCGATGGTCGAGCTGCCCTGGGTCAGGGCCAGGCCTTCGTTGTCGTCCTGAAAGTACGCCTCGTACCAGAAGTAGAGCCAGGCGGATGCTTCGCCGACGGTGAGCGCCGAGTGAATCCAGCCTGCGACCGCGAGACCGTTGTGGATGTCGGTCGAAGGCCCCTCTTCCGGCCAGTACCGGATGCCGGCCATCTCCGTCTGCCAGACTTCCTTGTTCCTGACGCCGCCGTTCACGTCGGAGGGCCACCGGTACGCGATCTGCGCGTCGAGCTCTTGCACCCCGAAGATATCGAAGGCGCTCCAAGCGTCCGTATCGTTCCAGAGCCAGTGGCCGTAGTCGTAGCCATTGCCGTCGAGGCATTTTTGAGCGCAGCCCGTCTCGGTGGGCGTGTTCGAGAAGCAGCCGCATCCGAGCGGATCCGAGCTGTTTGGATGGCCGGCCGCGGTCGAGCCCGTGGCCGACGCATTGCTCCAGGCGTGGATCCATTCCTGCGGCTCCGGCGCGATGACCTTCACGCTCGGCGCTGTCGAGTGCAACTTCACGCCTGCGATCTTGACCCAGTCCACCATCTCCTTCGCGGTGAAGGTCGTCGAGTCGAAGTCGTCGGTGCACGGTGGCCCCTCTGCCTTGCACGACGCAAAGTCAACGGCGCTCCCGAGCGACATGGCGTAGAGGGCCTGACTCTTGGCGAAATTGGCGAGCGTCGTCGACCAAGAGTCGTAGCAACTCGATTTCAGGGATCCACCCTGCTGCGTGCTGTTGTTGCTCTTGCAGCTCGCGGGTGGGCTCCAGACGCCCCCGATGATCTTGGCACCCTTGTCCCTCGCTTCGGCGGCGTACCGCCCGTTCAGGGTGCCGTCTGGATTCATCCCCACGCGCAAGATGGACAAGCCGATGGCGTTGGCGCCGCTCGTATCGAAGAGGTCGTCGATGGGCAGGGCCTTGCCGATCGGCATCGAATACGTGTTGATGCCGAAGCCTTGAATCGTCTGGTGAGTCTGGTCGAGCTGAACGGTGATGCCGCCGCCTCCGGCGCCGGCGCTGCCGCCGGTCGCCCCGTTCCCACCGGTGCCGCCGTTCCCACCCTTGGCGCCGCTGCCGCCACCCTTACCGCCGCTGCCACTTTGCCCAGACCCGCCGCCGACGTCGCCTACCTCGCCGCCGTCACCGCCGGGGTTACCGCTGTCACCGCCCGACGAGGTGCTGCTGCCGGCGGAGCCGCCTCGACCCGACGTGCTGCCGCTCGTGCCACCGTCGGCTCCGCCCGTGGCGTTCGAGCCGGCGTTGTTCCCGCTGCCGGCGTTGCCTGCGCTTCCCGCCTTGGCACCGCTGCCCGCGCCGCCGCTCGCCGATGCGCCGCCATCGCCTGCACTCGCGCCCCCGCCGTTCGCCGCGCGGTGGTAGTCGCTCCCGATGCCGAGGATCGCATTGCACCCGACGAGGAGCGCGCTGGTCGCGAGAAGCTGCGGCGGACGACGCATTCGGCGCTGACTCTCCCTTAGCGTCGAACCTAACCCGGGGTCCCTTCGCCTTCAATGGCGAGGGAAATGCCCGCGCGTTCTACGTCCAGTGTCCGGCCTTCGCCGCCGCCGGATCGTACTCGCGAATGCGCGGGCCGAGCGCCTCGCGGAACGTCTGCTCGTCGTCCACGTCCGTGTCGCGGTCGGGGAAGTTCTTCGCGACTTCCATGCCGATGGCGAGGATGCGGAGGAACGTCGCGAAGGTCGACGCACAGAGCCGCGGCTTCCAGACGTTGCTGCCGCTCATGGCGGTCAGCACTGGGCAGTCGCCCTCGGCGTCGGGGCTCGCTGTGTCTAGGAAGTAGGGGTCGCCGAGGAGCGCGCTGTGGCCCACCACGATCCAGCCGGGGCGCCAGCCGGAGGGGGCGGGGCCCTGGCGGGGGTCGCCGTTCTCGAGCAGGGAGTAGCCGTGCTGCTCTTCGAGCAGGCGCTCGGAGGCGACGAGGCGGACGCGCTCCGTCGGTGTGCGGGTTTCGACGTCGACGGGATCGGCCGCGAGGAGAAACTCGCGGAAACGGCGGGGAATGCGGAGCTTTTGCTTCAGCGCGTCGACGCGCGCCGTGTCCGCCTTGCCGAATTGGGCAGGCAGCACGCGCTCGGCAAAAGAGGCCTTCAGGGCTTGTAACGATTCGGCGAGATCGCTGTCCACGTCGCTCGAACCTTCAGCTGGCTTTCCCGGCCGTGGGGCGGGTAACCCGCAAAAGAATCAGCTCACCTTCATACTGCCCCCACCAGCGGACGCAAGCCCTGGCGCGCGGGCCGGACGACAACGGCTGCGGGCGCCCTTCAAAAACCGCCTCCGCGTGCAGATTCACTTCGGCAGGTCGACGACGACGATGCCGGTAAACGCACCCGCATCGGTGAGCAGAAATTTCGCGCCGCTGCCGTCGAAGCTCGCGCGTCCGACATCGCCGACGGCGTCCGTGTAATAGACGAGCCCGCGCGGGTGATCGAGGAACACGCCGATCGCCTGATCGACCTTCTTCACGATGGTCTGTTTGTCGGTGCGGGTGCCTGCCGTCGCGCCACTCGGTAGCTCGAGAGGGCCGCGATTGATGGTGTCGTCGCCGCGATTGGCCCAGTAAACGAGCCCCGCGCCGAGATCGAGGTCGATGTCGCAGGTGGCGGCCTCGCCGTCGAAGAGGATCTCTATGTCGCTGCGGTCTGCCGGCGTGTCACCCGAGGGCATCGCGAGGTGCGCGCGCCGGATCGAGCCTTCGTGGCCGTTGTCGGTGCCTTTTTGGCTCCAGTAGAAGTAGCCGCCTGCCGCGTCGACGGCGATGCCGACGCACCAGCGCGAGTTGTCCTGGCGATCGCTCGCGCTCGAGCCCGATTGGTAGAGCACCTCGATCTCGCTACCGTCGACGTTCGAGCGCATGACGCGCATGCCCTCGCGATCGGACCAGTAGAGCTTGCCTTGCTCGGGCACGAGCTTGAGCTGCTTCGGTGTGTAGGTGCCCCCCTTCGGGACGATGGTCGTCACCTTCGAGCCGTCGAGGTTCGAGCGCATGATCGAGCCGTCGTCGTCGGCCGGCACGCCCATGTCCGTCCAGTAGATGAAGCCCGCCTCGACATCCACCGCGATGCCGTCCGAGCCTTGGCCCGCCGACGGCACAATCGTCTTCACCGCGAAGCTCGTCGCGTCCGACGCGAGCACTTTGCCGCCGACATCGAGCCAAAAAATGGTCGGCGTGCCTTCTTCAGTCGTCGTTCCGCCAGTGCCGGCGGGTGAAGTGCCGACGCCGCCTTCGCCGCCTGGCGCGGACGTGCCGCCGGTCGCGGCGCTGCCGTCGCCACTCGTGCCGCCCATGCTCGTGGCTCCGCCGCTGCTCTGGCCGCCCGTTGCGCTCGAGGTGCCGCCGGGGCCTGCATTCGCGCTCCCCGCCTTGCCCTGCTGCCGACCGCCGGAGCCGCCGCTCGCGCCCGTGCCGTTGCTGCGCCCTGCCGTTCCGGAGCCGCTCGTCGTGCCGTCGCCCGCGGTGCCACCGGCGCCCGACGTGCTCGCGCCGCTACCGCCCGCGCCGCCGTTGGCGGTGTGCGACGGCTGCTTGTCGTCGTTCGACGAGCAAGCGAGCACTCCCGACGCGAGCGCCAGGACGAGGTAGCGAGCCGTGCTCCACATGAGGGCCCTCGAACCCATTTCGTAGCGCTTGGGCGCGACTCAGTCGACCCGATCAGGCTGCAAAGATGCTTACGCGGGGTCGATTTCGCGCGACGCGACCAGCGACGACGGAAAAGTGACGGTGAGACTAGCTAGAACGCGTAGCGCAGGTTTGCGCTCGCGAGCACGGCGATCGGCGCTTCTCCGCCGCGCTCGCGCGTCAGGCCCTTGCCGTAGCTGCGAAGGCCGCCGTGCACCCCGAGCGCGAGATGCGGATTCACCTGGTACCACTCGAGCCCGACGCGGCCGTCGAGGTAGAGATTCGGCTCGTCGGCATCGGGGAAGCCGTAGATCGAGAGCACGTTCTGCTCGGAGACCGCGGCGAGGCCGAGGCTGCCTTGCGCGAACACGGCGAGGATGCGGCCGACCGGCAGCGTGAAGCGTGCTCCGCCGCCCGCGGCGAAGTGGAAGTACGAGCGCGGCGGCGGCGGCTGGCTCGCGTACGACGTGTTGGCGAACGCGATGTCCGCTTCGATGAAGGGCATCAGCCAGGTGAGAAACTCGTAACCGAAGCGCAGCTCGAAATCGGGCGCCGTCGGTGTGATGTGCGCGAGCGCGCCGACCTGCGTGACGAACCCGACGCCGCTCTCGAGCACGAAGCCGTGACGCCGAGGCGCGGGAAGCGGCTGCTCCTCGGGAAGCGTGCCGCCCTTGTCCGCGGGCGTCGCACCGGGCTCCGCCTCGAGCCAGCTCTCGATCTCGCCCGTGGTGATCGCGCGCTCCTTGGTCTCCTCCGCCGCTCCCGCACGCCCCGCGTGACCCAGGACCGCCGCGAGCCCAAGGACGAAGGCCAGCCGCACCGCGCGCATCGGCGACCAGCCTACCACGGTAGGTCGCGGATTTTCCTGCAAAGGATCCGCGGCTTTGGCCCCTCCCCCGGCCCCCCGCGGTGGGTACGTGTGCGCATCGCACCCAGACGAGCGGCCCCGCGGGGCGTGGGCAGCGCGGGAACAGCCCGTGCCTCGTCGCGTTCGGGAACAGCCGCGTCCACGTGACGTTGTTCGAGTGGCCGTCACGTTCGGCACGCACTCTTCGCTGCTGTTGGCGGGGCGTTGCGGAGTTTGCCTGGCGCGCACCACCACGTTTCAAGAACGAGCCTTCTCTGTCAGCGGAGTGCGGCCGCGGGGAAATACGGTCGCCGCGTTCGCGTCGGCGCCCGAAGCGGGGCGTGCGGAGGTTTTCCATGGCTCATGATCGTCGCAGGTTCCTCAAAGCCGTCAGTGCCGGTGCGCTCAGCGCGCTCTTGCCGCCCAACGTTCAGCGCGCGCTCGCCGTCGAGCCGCGACGGAAGAACGGTTCGATTCGCGACATCGAGCACATCGTGATCCTGATGCAGGAGAATCGCTCCTTCGATCACTACTACGGCACGATGCGCGGCGTGCGCGGCTACGGTGACCCGCGAGCCGCGCGCTTGCCGTCCGGCGACCCCGTGTTCGCGCAGCCGACAGGCTCGGGGGTGCTGCTGCCGTTCCGCGACGCGGGCGGGAACCTGGGCGACGCCTTCTTGCAGGGGACGCCGCACAACTGGCCGGACGCGCATCAGGCTTGGAACAAGGGGAAATATGACCAGTGGGTGCCCGCCAAGGGCACGACCACGATGTCGCACCTTCGCCGCGACGACATCCCGTACCACTTCGCCCTCGCCGACGCGTTCACCGTTTGCGACGCGTACCACTGCTCCTTCATGGGCGCGACGGATCCGAACCGCTACCACATGTGGACGGGCTGGGTCGGCAACGACGGCAAGGGCGGCGGACCCGTCGTCGACAACTCCGAGCTCGGCTACGACTGGCACACGTTCCCCGAGTACCTCGACGACTTCGGGATCTCCTGGAAGCTCTACCAGGACGCCGGCGCCGGTCTCGATGCGGCGAACTATTGGGGCTGGGGGCCGAATCCGTACATCGGCAACTACGGCGACAACTCGCTCCTCTACTTTCATCAATATCAGAACGCTCCGACGGGGAGCCCGCTGCGCAAGGCGTTCAACGCGACGGACATCAAAAACGGCGGCTCGCTGTTCGAGCAGTTCGCGGCGGACGTGGCCGCGGACACGTTGCCGAAGGTGTCCTGGATCGTCGCCCCCGAGTCGTACACGGAGCACTCGAACTGGCCGTCGAACTACGGCGCTTGGTACGTTGACGGCATGCTCGAGGCGCTGCTTTCGAACCCCGCCG
>DATMCL010000646.1:0-8599 GCA_035558375.1 Polyangiaceae bacterium | reverse complement strand
CGCGCCGTTCATCAAGGCAGGCTCATCATCACGGGCACGGCTTCCTCGGCGCGTTTCGCCCACGCGGACGGCACGCGCTACGGCGGCATCGTCAACCCGGCCGCTGCTGATGCTCGAGCGAAAGCCTTTCAGGCGCTCCGGTCCCTGGGCTTCCGCGAGGGCGACGCCAAGCGCGCTCTCGCGAGAATCCCGAATACCGCCTGCTCCCTCGAGCAGCTCATCCGGCAAGCGCTGCGCGAGCTCGGTTCCCAGTAACGCCAGGCCCTACCGCTCGGGTAGCGGAACAACGAGCTCGTTCGTTTCCGCGCGGTGCCTCCGCAGAACGCCGAGGCGTTTTCGCTTACCGCGCGAGGCCGTTACCCGTTCGGGTCTTTGCAGCAGCGGAAGCCGGTCGAGTAGTCGTGGTAGGCGGGCTCGTGGGCCATGGTGACGAAGGCGCAGCCGTCGCCGTGCTGGTTCGTCGTGCTGAAGAAGCCGCCCATGAAGACGCCTTTGCCGGCGTTGCGCTGGACGCGCATTTTGATGCCGGGCGTGAGAGGGAGCTTGGCGGCGATCGAGGGCTCGACGCGGTCGGAGACCCATTCGTGGAGATTGCCGACGAGGTCGTAGATGCCCGCGCTCGTGACGCAGCCCGAGTACTCACCGGTCTCGGCGAGGAAGCCGGGTTTCTTGTCGAGCTCGGGATCGTTGAAGGCGTCGTAGCTCCAGGCGTGCGGGTCGCTTCCGTGCAGGATCGAGAGCAGGTGCGGCTTGCCGACGTTGCAGCGCTTCGCGACGTAGTTGGCGCCGTAGGGATACAGGGTGTCTTCCGGGCCGCGGCACGCGCGGTACCATTCGGTCACCGTGCACAAGCGCTTGCCGGCGTTCTCGCACGCGCTCGCTGCTTCGGTCCGGCTGATGTACGCCTGCGGGCGCGTTCCGGCGCTCGATTGTGCGACGAGGCCGCTACCCGTGGGACGTTCGTACGGTGCGAACGGGGAGAGCGAGCCGTCGTCGTTGCGTTTCGCGAGGTGCGCCTCCCAGCGATCGACACACGCATTGCCGGCGAGCGCCATCTCTGCCGGGCAACGCGCGCGGGCTCCATCCTTCGCGTACGCAGGCTGCCCGGTCGGAGCCAGCGCGAGCACGGAGCCGACGAGCCCCGCGAGCAGCGCTGCCTGAAGCCGGAGGCCGGAAGCTTGAAGCCTGAAGGACCCCGAGCGCAGCATTACCTTAGAGAATAGCTCCGAATTTCCTGCGTACGAGGCCGGGCAGGCTCAGAGGCTCTGCAGCGCGAGCCCGATCACGAGACCGACCGCCGTGACGCTCCACGCGAGACGCGCGTGCGTCCGCTCGAACGCCAGAACCTCGGTGAGCACGTCGGCGAGCCCCGCCTGGACGCGCGCGCCGAGCGACTGTTTCCGCGCAATTCGCGGAAAGAGAACGACCACACCGCGACTCGACATGCCCTCAATATGCGGCCTCTTTCGTCAGATGACAAATGAGTGAAATGTCGGCGTCGGTTCACGGTCACGCCGCGGCTCGCTCCCGCTCAAGCATTCGAATCCAATGTAGTTCTCTGTGTTCTTTCAACTGACACAAAACGAGGTCAGGCGGCCGAAATCGACCGCCCAACCCCGCCCCCCGCTTCTGCCTCCGCCTCCCGGAGCCGCGCTCCATTCGTGCCCATTCCCCGCCTTCTTCTCTGCTCGCCTCCCTATTCTTCGCTCGCTCCGCCCCTCTGCCCCTTACGGGCAGCTCACCACGACGAACCCGGTGCTGCTCTCCCCGTCACTCGTTTGCACGCAGCTTCCCGCGGCCGCCGTCACGTCGTGGCTCGGGTCATGGGCATCGGTGTAGTGCAGCGTTCCGCTCACGACGCGTAGCTCGTCGTTCCCCGTCTGGACGGTCGGGTTCGTTCCGTCGAACCAGAAGTGCAGCGTGTTGTCGAGCACCGCAGGCGAGAGGTCGGGGATCTGCGCGAGGAGGGGCGCAAACTTCAAGAGCACGGTCACGTCGAGCGTCGGCATGAAGGTCGCGAGCGTGCGATCCGCTTGCTTGTTGAGCCCGAGATCGAAGTGCCGTCCCGCAGCGGGGTTCACGTCGAGCGCCGCGATGATGTTTTGATCGACCTTCAGCGTCGAGGTTTGGTCCCCGAGACCGACGTGGTCGAGCGTGATCGTGTCGTTCGAGCCGTCGAGTGTGACGCCCGCTTCGATCCCGGCGAGCATGCCTTCGACGGTGCCTTGGTACACCGGGCGAGGCACCGGGGCACCGGAAGGATCGTATTCTTCGGGGTCGAACACGTCGCGAAACGCGTTCAGGGGACCGTCGACGGAGATCGCGCCGACATCGAGCGTTCCCGTCACCGTTCGCGCGTTGCCGTCGAAGCGCAGCTCGAACGTCGGAACGCTCTTGCCGACGCCGACGTGCATCGTGTCTCCGGAGTCCTGCCGCACGCCGACCTTCACGTCTTCGAGAACGCTCGCGAGGAAGCTGTAGTCGAGCTCCGCGTTGCGCTTGATCTCGAAGTCGAGCTTGCCGACGAGCGAGACGAGCGAGCCCGTGTCCTCACCGAGCGCGTCGAGCGTTCCCTTGATCTCGCCGAGATTCACGACGACGCCGGCGTGATCCGAGTGAAGCTCGAGCGTCGCCGGATTCCGCCTGTCCGGGGTGAGCAGCACGGCCACGTCCACGTTGTCGCCGCCTGCGGAGCTCAGGCGCAGGCGCACCTCGAGCCGGTTCACGAGCTCGACGCAGTCGGGGTCCATTCCCGAGCCGCTTGGCGCTTGCGGTGCGGGTCCGCCCGAGCTCGAGCCCTGGGCCGGCGCGTCGGGGACGCTGCAGAGGGCCTTCGGTCCGAGGCGGTACGTTGCCGCGCCATCGCTTTCGGATTCGAGGTTCTCCTTCGTGAGGATCTTCTCGCGCAGCGTCTTCATCAGGCTGTCGATGCTCGCGTTCATGTCCGCGCGGCTCTGCTGAAGATCGCTGACGGTGACGGGCTCCTTGATGCAGTCGGAAGGAGGGCACACCCCGTTCACGCAGGGCTCATCGGTGCACGACTCGCCGCCCATGAAGCCGAGCGAGCTCGCGAGCGTCGTCGAGTCCGCGACGAATCCGCCGGCGGTCACCGTGCCGCGCAGCGCGCGCTCGACGTTGCTCTCCGCAAGTGCCGCGAGATCGGTCGTCGTCGACTCGTCGTCGCCCGAGGTTTTCGGCCCGCAGGCCACCAAGATCAGACCACCGAGGACGGCGGCACGCGTGAGTACCCACTGGTTCATGCTCAATCTCCTTGCTCGGGCGACCCTCAGTGCACCTTCCGTGCCCCGCTGTTCAGGCGTGCGGGTACGGCGCGTTCTGCGGCGATTTTTCAGCGAAATGGCCGCGCGACGGCCGCCCCCGCGCGCTCTGGCTGTGCGCATTGGTTCACAGCTGTGCGGCGACTGCGCCGAATGCCGAACAGGCGAAGGCCCACGCCCCCGCCATCCTTGAGAGCGGCGCGTGCCCTAGCGCCGGCGTCGGGAGAGGAGCCCCGCGAGGCCGAGCAGAGCAAGCAGCGCGAGCGGCGACGACGCGCGGCCCGGCGCCACGCTGCAGCCGCCTTCCTCGTCGGTTTCTTTTGCGGACGTCATGGGGGCTGGACCGGTTCCGGCCTTCGTGCCCGCGGCGCCCGTCGTGGTGTTGCCGGTGCCGCCCATCGCCGTGTTGCCGGTGCCGCCCATCGCGGGCACCGCGCTACCACCCGTGCCTCCGGTGCCCGCGCCCGTGGCGGAGCCGGCGGTACCGGCGCCGGAGCCGCCGCCTTGTCCCGTCACGCCGCTCGAGCCGCCCATCGTGCTCATGCCCGCAGCGCCGCCCGGGCTCATGCCGCCCGAGCTTGCGCCGCCTGAGCTTGCCCCGCCGGCGCTCATGCCCGCGGCGCCGCCCGAGCTCATGCCGCCTGCGCCGCCAGCACTCATGCCGCCGTCGTTGGTGATCTTGATGTCGGCGCAGTGGTGGTAGAAGCACGGCGCCGGGTGGTTCGACATGAACTCGAGCACCTGGAGCGTGCATTTCTCGCACGACACGTTGGCGGGGAGCGTGACCATGATGGTCTGCTCGCCGTTGAACTTGGCGGTGTGCTCGAGCGCGTTGTCGAGCAAAATAGGCATCATGGGCGGGTCCATGATTTCCGCCGTGCCGCACTGTCCGTTCGCGCTGGTGTCGGTGGCCGACTTCGTGACCTTGGGCTCCATGGGCAACCCGTCCGGACCCGTCAGCGACAGCGCGACGCGGTAGTGCCCCGGGTGGGCGACGGTCTCGTTCAGCTTGATGGCGATCGTCTCCCCCGCCTTGTACTCCGTCACCTTCATGCTCATCTGAGCATCCGGATTCGACTCTCCCGGGTCACCACAGGGGCCCGTCTTCTGCGGAGTGCCGTCGGTTTCTTGCACCAGCCAGTTGTCCGGCGCGTTCAGATGAAAGTGCGCCTCCGCGCTGCCAGGGAAGCCGAGGGTCGCCGCCACGGTGAAGAGCGCTCCGCGCAGAAGAATGCGTGCCATGGGTATCCTCGGTTCTAATGCCCACGACGGGACCGGGCAATCGCTAGTTCTCGCATTTTCCGCTGAAAGCTGGATCGTTCCGCCGAAAGCTGGGATCGTCACGCGCGATTTGATGGCGAGTGTGTTTTTTTCCGAGGCGCTCAAAGCGATCGTGCTGGGGGTAGTCGAGGGGCTCACGGAGTTCCTCCCCATCTCCTCGACGGGGCATCTGATCCTGGTCGGCGCGCTGCTCGGCGCCGACGACGAGAAGGGGAAGGTGTTCGAGGTCGTGATTCAGACGGGCGCCGTGCTCGCCGTCGTCTGGGAGTACCGCGCGCGCTTCCTCCGTCTCCTGTCGGGGATCCTGACCGATCCCGCGGCGCGGCGCTTTGCGACAAACATCCTGATCGCGTTCATGCCCGCCGCAGTCCTCGGTCTCCTGCTCGGCAAGCTCGTGAAGGCCGTGCTGTTCAAGCCGATCCCCGTGGCGCTCGCGTTCATCGTCGGCGCGCTCGTGATCCTCTGGGCCGAACGCCGCAAGCACGAGGTCCGCATCGAGGACGTGGACCAGGTCACGGCGCTCGATGCCCTGAAAATAGGCTGCTTTCAGACTTTGGCGCTCGTGCCGGGCACGTCGCGCTCCGGCGCCACCATCATCGGCGGGCTCCTGATCGGTCTCTCGCGCAAAGCCGCGGCGGAGTTCTCGTTCTTTCTCGCCGTGCCGACGCTCATCGCCGCGGGGGCCTACGACGCGTACAAGCATCGCGACCTCTTCGTGCCCTCCGACGTGGGGATGTTCGCGCTCGGGTCGCTAGCGGCATTCGTGTCGGCGTTTCTCTGCGTGCGCTGGCTCTTGCGCTACGTGAGCCGCCACGACTTCACGGCGTTCGCCTGGTACCGAATCGTGTTCGGTGTCATCGTGCTCGGCACCGCGTTCACGGGCCTCGTGCACTGGTCGTCTTAGCTCGCACTTTTTGACCAACCGTTCGGGGCGCCCGCAACCATCATCGAGTGATGCGCTCTCGCTTCCGTCTCGGCTGGTACTTCTCGGTCACGGCTGTACTTGCCGGCTGCTCGGGGGAGAAATCCCCCAGTGACCCCCACGTGACGGGCGGGACGGCGGGGCAGGGAATGGGTGCGGGCGGGAGCGCCGGTGACGGCATAGGCGGCTCCGGAAGCCGAGCCGGGAGCGGAGCCGGAAGCGGCGCTGCTACGGGGAGTGCAGGGACCACGGGCGGCTCGGAGAACGCGGGGCGCTCGGGCGGAGCGGCGATGGCGGGAGGCGGCAACGGAGCCGGCGGCGGCGCGGCGGGGGCGGGAGCCGGACGGGATGGCGCAGGTCGCGGCGGGAGCGGAGCGGCGGGTACGGGCGCGAGCGGCGGCTCGGATTCGGGTATGGGCGGCGACGGCGTGGCCGGCTCGAGCGCCGGGAGCGCCGGCACGGGCGGGCCGTGCGTGGAGTCAACCTGCGGCTCGCACAAGTGGGCGTGCTGGAGGATGCCGAACCCCGCGTCGAGCCCGGCGAGCGTGCCGAACCATCAGAGCTACACCGATCTCGGCAACGGAGCGGTGCGCGACGACCTCACCTGTCTCGTGTGGGAGAAAGCGAACCCCGCTACGGAGGGCACCTGGCAGGAGAGCGTCGACCGCTGCGCGAGCCTTGCGGCAGCGAGCTACGCGGGCTTCGACGATTGGCGCATGCCGACGCGCATCGAGATGGCGTCCATCAGCGACGTCACGCGCGGCAGCAAGGGCTACCCGAGCGTCTTCACCGTCACGAGCGGCTACTACAATACAGGCTCGTGGTGGTACGAGACCATTACGGGTCAAAGCACGTCGGGTTTCGCCTGGGCGTACGGCACGAACGGCTACACGAGCAACGCCGTCGTCATGACCAACACCGACAACGTCGCGCGCTGCGTGCGGGGCAACGGGAGCGGTGAAGCCGCCGACGAGCTCGCCGTCGAGCCGCCCGATCACTATACCCTCGAGGGTGATGCTGGCTCGATCGAGGTGACCGACAACTACACGGGCCTCGTGTGGCAGCAGGGCTTTTCGCCCGCGATCATGGCGTGGGAGGACGCGCCCGCCTATTGCGAGAGCTTGAGCCTGAACGGACACACGGGCTTCCGCGTGCCGACGCTGAACGAGCTTGCTTCGACGGTGAACGAGGCGAAGGTGGGCGGGGCGATCAACACTTCGGCGTTTCCGGGCAATCCGAACGGCTGCAAGGAGCCGAAGTATTGGTTCTGGGCGGCCGAAGCGTCGAAAGTCGGGGGTACGGCGTGGGGACTCTCCTACTGCGACGGCTTCACGGGCTGGAACGTCGGCGAGAGCGGCGACTGGAACTACTTCCCCGAGGCGAACGTGCGCTGCGTGCGTTGAAGCAGCGCGCCGCGCCCACGGGTGTGGTGCGCGGCGCGCTCGGCAACGTCGAGTTCAGCGTCCGTCGGCGCAGGCGACGAAGGTCATCGCGTTGTGACGCGGTTCGCCGACGAGCCGGATCGCGTGCTTCATCGAAGGCGCGCAGTTCGCGAGCAGGTTGGGGTCGCCGAGTCCCTGCTCGGGGTCGAGGTAGCAGAACCCGGCGCTGGCTGCATGCTCGCTCGGCTCGCTCAGGCAGGCGTCGAGCGCATCGCCTTCAAGTGGTGGGATTTGGCAGAGGTCGTAGCTCTGCGGGTCGTACCCGAGCGCGCCCAGTTGGGATCGGACGCGCTCGACCACGTCAGCGCCGTAGCCGTCGGGCGTGACGCGCCCGGCTGTTTCACAATCGTCGCCGTCTGCCGGTCGCGCCTCGATCACCGCGCACTGGCTGATCGGTAGGGAGCGCGGCAAGCAGGGTGCGGAGAAGCGCTCCGTGATCGCGTTGGTGAGAGCGCTCATGGCCGGCGAGTAGCCCGCGCTCGGATCGTCGTAAGGGGCGAGGGCCGGCTGCTTCGGGCAGGCGCTCGCGACGACGCCGTTCCGTCCGGCAGCCTTCAGCACTTGGAGCTCGCGGACGGACGGGTAGGCCTTGCCGTACACCT
Source organism: Polyangiaceae bacterium (assembly GCA_035558375.1). Taxonomy (GTDB): domain Bacteria; phylum Myxococcota_A; class Polyangia; order Polyangiales; family Polyangiaceae; genus PMG-095. The sequence continues at coordinate 1,074 of DATMCL010000646.1, read as the reverse complement.
GCGTGCCGTTCATGAGCGACGTGGTGTCCTTGCAGAGCGGGCTGTTCCTCGAGAACTCGTCGCTGTTGCAATCACACACGTCCTGGTTCGCGTCGGTGCAGGGCACGGGTTCCGGGAGCTTGTAGATGCACGCGAATTGGAGATCATCGCGGATGCCGAGCGCCGTCTGCTCGTGACCGTTGATGGGGTTCACGTTCATCGCCGCGCCGGAGGCGGCGACGGGTGCGTTGACGAGCGGGTGTGCCGCGCCCGCGGGGCGTTCGTCGATGGACTCGATCATGAGCGGATCGGTCGGAGGGACGCCGTTCACTGGATCGCCGAGCATTATGTCCCAGCGGCCCTGCTGCACGAGCTCGTCGGCGGTCATGAACTCGAGGTCGGGTCCCGACAGGCTTTCGGGGGTCGCGACGTCTTGCCACGGGACGCCCACGATGCCGGCGAACACGATTTGGTGGCCGGTGCGACCCGGTGTTCCGTCGGGGCCGGGCGCGAAGAGGGGGTTCGGGACGGTGGGGCCTCCGAACCGCGGCGTGATCTGAGTCGCGGTGAGCGCTTGGATGTAGCGCTGGACGGGGTAGAGGAGGTCGATGCCGAAGCGCTGCGCCTGATGGAAGCAGCGCATGTTCATGCTGTCTTCGTTCAGCGGCAGGGTCAGGCCCTCTTGGCAGTGTGGGTCATTGCGGTCGTCGGCATCACAAGGACGACAGTCCGGGCTCGAAGGATTCGTGTCGCACGCGCTCGTTGCGCGCGGCATGTGCCAAAGCTGCGCATTGGGCTCGGTCCCGCCTTTGTAGGAGACGAGCCAACCTTGTGTTCCATCCTCGTCGAGGATCGAGCAATCGTTTTCGTCGGTGAGCATCACGATCGCGAGCACGGAGTCCGGGCGCAGGAACGCCTGACGCTGGGCGAGGACGATGATGTTGGTGTCCCCGCGTATGGCTGTGGCCGTATCGTCGGTGTGATCGAGCGTAGTGACGGGCTCCGGATCGACCAAGAAGCGGTACCAAGACTCGAGCTGCGCTTCGTAACCGCAGCCATGCTCACGGGCGGCGTTGATCTCGCTCGCGGTGTCGC
>DATMCL010000645.1:0-14616 GCA_035558375.1 Polyangiaceae bacterium | reverse complement strand
CTACAGCGCGACGGAGCGGCTCATCCGCGTGCACCCCGCGCTCGATCGCCACTGGGTGCCGCGCTACTTCCTTTCGTACATCGTGTTCCACGAGCTCCTGCACCACATGATCCAGCCGGTGCCCGGCTCGCTGCATCCCCCCGCGCTCTTGCGGCGCGAGCGCGAGTTCAAGCATTACGAGCGCGCGCTCGCTTGGGAGCAGAAGCATATAGCCAGGCTTCTGCGCTCTCGGTAGAGAGCGCAAAAAGCGGTCCGGAGGTAGCGCGCTCGGACGGCAGCGCGCTCGGAACGCGGCCCTAGATCTCGAGCCCTAGCCCGGCCACCCACGTGTTCGTCCCGACTTCCATCCCGGAGTTCGAGCCGAAGCCGTTGAGGCTGCTGTTGAACCACTCGATGAACAGGCCGGCGTGGTTGATGCCGAGGCTCGCGTCGGCGTTCGCCGCGGCCGAGGAGTCGAGCGGATCGAGCCTGAGGAGGACGCCGAGGGCCCAGACGTACCCGTAGGAGGCGCCGCGGCCGGGCTTGCCGGCCACCTCCGTCGAGTGCTCGCCGATGCTCGACCACCAGAGCGCGTAACCGAGGCCGAGCTTCGCGTACGGGCAGAGCGGGATGGGCGTGCGGTCCGCGAGGTAGTCGAAGCGGAACGCCGCCACGAGGTGCATCGGGATGATGCCGAGCGTCGTCTCCTGCGCAGACATGCCGTCGCCGCTCTCGAGCGGCGCGGTCGCGGCCGAATGCGTGTAGCCGAAGCCGAAGCCGGGCCCCAGGCTCAGCATCTTCGGGATCCGATAGAGCTGCCAGTCGAGCTCGGCACCGCCCTGCCAGCGGGTGTCGTCGCCGAAAATCGTCTTGTAGGGGGAGCCGGCGACGCCCTGGTCGACGTTCGGGCGGTAGGGGCCGAAGCGCACCTCGAAGGCGACCTCTTGCTTCGAGCGGATGTAGCCGTGGTTCTCGAGGCCGCCGTACGCCCCGAACTCGTCGACGCCTTGCGCGTGCGCGGGCGTTACCGCGAGCACGGCGACGGCGCCGAGCAGCGTCCCTACGAGGTGTCGCATCACGACTGGCCCCGCCGAGTGCCGCGCGTGCGGCGGCGCGCAATCAAGCCGAGCGCGCCGAGCATGAAGAGCGCCGTGAGCGCGTGCGTCTTCACGCGACCGATGGCGCAGAAGCCGCCGCCGCCGTGGCCGCCCGCTTTCTTGTACGCCTCGTAGAAGTCGGTCACGAGCTCCGGTGTGCCGCACGTGACGTTCGAGATGGGGCCCACGTTCCAGTAGCTATCACGGCTAGCCATCGCGACGGCGTATCGCACGCCGTTCGCCAAGGGGCCGGCTTCACCGCCCGTCGAGGTCGACTGCACGTTGCCGCACACGTTGTTCTGCAGCACTTCGACCGTCGGAACCTGGCCCTCGGTGAAGACGTTGGACTTGCAGAGCTCGTCACTGATCGGGGGCATCTCTTCGACCGCGCCTTCACCGCCTTGGCCGGCCGCTCCCGCGGCGGCGTCCGGCGCCGCGCTCCCACCACCAGCGGGGGGGTCGCAGAGGAAAATGTACTGCTTGAGGTCGATCGGCGCGTCGGACGCTTGCGTCCACTTCATGACGAGGGCGCTCTCGCCGATGCCGGCCGTGACGCCAGTGGGCGCCGAGGGGCCGCCCATGTCGTAGTTGTAGGGCCACTTTGCGAACCACATGCTGGAGCCAGGGGGGCCGTTTCCGTCGCCGTCGACGAGCACGAAGTAGAGCGTGCGACTGAAGGGCGTCGTGTTGACGGTCGTTTCGCACACCGAAATCGGCTGCACACCTTCTCCGCTCGGAGGTCCGTCGAGGCCGCTCTCCGTCGTCGAGGCGTCGGCTCCGGTTCCGGCGGTCTCCGCGAGCGGCTTGATGCCGGTGCCTGCGCTTCCGGTGACGCCACCGGTTCCGCCGGGGATGATGAACGGGCTCAGGCCTGCCGTTCCGAACGTGCCCGCGCTCGAATCCGTGCCGCCGTTGCCGAAGGTGCCGGAAAAGCTGGTATCGCCGCCGAGCGACGAGCTCGTCCCGCCGGTGCCGCCCATGTCGATGCCTGAGGTGCCGCCCGTGCCGGCCATTCCCGCAGTGCCGCCGGTGCCGCCGGTGCCGCCCGTGCCGCCGGTATCTTCGCCGCCCCCGGCCGTGGTGAGCGGGCCGACCAGGTTGCGCACCGGGATCTCCATCCGCTCGACGCTCTGGCCGGCGACGGCGACGTTGTAGCAGCTCGCCGAGTTGCCGACGCGACTGCTGCGCATGTCGCACGCCGTGCCGATCCAAGCCTCGAGGTGGTAGGGCGAGACCGCTGACGAGCTGCCGCGGATGTCGATGTTGAAGGTGACGTACTCGTTGTCGATGCAGTTGCGCTGATTGAACTGGTTCAGGCTGAGGTAGGTCGGGTAGGCCTCACCATGAACGCGCACGACGCCTTCGTTGTTGTTCTTTAGGTAGACGCTCGGGGGGCCCTGGTTCGTTTGGGCCTGCGCCCCGCCGGCGAGGAGGAAGGTGGCGCTCGCCAAAAGCGCGGTCTCTAGCCGGGGGCGGAAAGACATCCGGACGTTATTGAGCACAGGGTGTGCCAGCCGGCAAATAGCGCTCGGGACGCGTGCGTTTTGGCTTGGGGTCTGACATTCCGTGCGCCAGCCTGGCGTCCGGCTGCCCTGCGCTGCCAAAGTGGCAATGCGGCTGGTACGGTTCCGGGGTGGAGCCACGGACGCCGCGCAGCTGGGTCGGGGTGCTCGCCGTCGTGGTCGGAATGCTCACGATGGTGAGCGGCGTCATCGCCGTCATCGTGTACGCGCACCATCTGCCGACGCCCGCGCCGCCCTCGGCGCCGGTCGCGGTGCCGCCGCCGCCGTTGCCGGCTCCCGTCGCGCCCGTTCCGCTTCCTTCGTCGGCGAGCACGCTACCCGCACCGTCCGACTCGAGCGCGTCGCCGCGCTCGCCGCTGTCGCTGCCGACGCCGATCGCGCCGTTCCCCGACGATACGACCGCGCCCGTGCCGATCGCGAACGGGCATCCGCTCTGGGGGAATCGGAACGCGACGGTCACGCTGACTTTGTTCGGCGATCTCGAGTGCCCGCACAGCGTCGCGCTGCTGCGCGAGGTGCTGCGCCTCAAGGCGCGGCAGGGCGACGACCTGCGCGTCGCGTTCCGGCACCGCCCGCTGAGCCAGCACGACGAGGGGTTCCACGCGGCGCGCGCGCTCGCCGAGATCCACGTGACGCGCGGTGAGCAGGCGTTCTGGCATGCGCTCGCTGCGCTCGCTCGCCACGGCGACGCGCTCGAGCCGGGCGCGCTCGTCTCGGTGCTGAGCGCCGCCGGGCTCGAGGGGTTTCCGCTCCCGGCGCCGACCGTGCGAGCGGAGCATCAGCTGCTCGATGACGCCGAGCTCGCCGTGGCGCTCTTCGTGCGCGATACGCCCACGCTGTTCGTGAACGGGCGGCGGCTGACGGGCTTCGTTCCGCGCGCGGCACTCGAAGAGGCGGTCGAGCGCGAGCGCCGCGCGGCCCAGCTGACGCTCGCGAGCGGCGTGCCCCCGGCCCGCCTTTACACCGAACGGACGCGCAAGAACCTCCTGAATCTCGGGGATGATCCGCCGGCGCGTGCCTGCGTTCCGGTCGGTGACGCCCCCGTGCTCGGGCCCGCGGGCGCGACGGTCACGGTCGTCGAGTTCACCGATCTCGAGTGCGAGCTCTGCCGGCAAGGCGAGGCCGCGCTTGCGACGGCGTTAAAGGCCTACGCGAGCGACGTGCGCGTCGTGTGGAAGAACTTCCCGCTGCCCCAGCACCAGCGCGCGCGCCTCGCCGCCGGGGTGGCCTTGGCGGCGCGGGGGGCCGCGGGCGATCGCGCTTTCTGGAGCGTGACGCGCGCGCTCTTCGAGCCGCGCACGGTGCTCGACGACGCGTCGCTCGCGCAGGCTCTCACGCGGGCGGGTCTCGATGCGGGAAAGTTGCTCGCCTCGACGAAGGCGGGCGGCTACGAGGCGAGCCTCGAGCGTGACCTGAAGCTCGCCGAGAAGCTCGGAGTCAGCGGTGCGCCGACGTACTTCGTGAACGGCCGTAAGGTGCCGGGGGCATTGCCGGCCGCCGAGCTCACGGCGCTTCTCGGTCGGGAGATCGCGCTCGCTCGGCGCGTGCGGACGCAGGGCGCGGGCAATGTCGCCGAGCTCGTGTGCGGCGCGCGGTGAGTTAAGTTCTCTGAGCGTTTCAAACCCAGCACGTCTTATCCGGCTGGGAGGACCTGCTAGGATCAACTCCGCGTCGTTTCGGCGGGCAGGAGGCAGAGGTTCACGGTGGCGACGGTGCGGCCGGCGGCCGCGGCGTTCCCCGCGAAGTTCCACGGCCCCGAGCTCTTGGCGACGCGGAGATCGAGCACGTCGCCCGCCCACGCCACGGCTTGGCTGCGCATGCGCAGGGACGACACGCGAAATTTGCCGTCCCACAGCGAGCTCGTCAGGCGGACGAGCTGGCCAAGCAGCGTGGTCACGGGCAGGGCAGGGTGTTGATCGAAGTGCCCCCGACAAGAGCTGGTCGGGACGACGAGGCGGGCCTGCGCGCAATGGCGGTCGACGCCAGCGCGCTCGAGCGGTGCGTACGTCTTGTGGGAGCCGAAGTCACCGAACGTGGTCGTGCGATGGCGCGCGAACAGGCGCGTGAACAGCGTCTCGGGGATGACCGCGTAGCTGACGCGGAGGCGGCTCACGAGCGTCTCCTCGATGCGTGCTTCGATCTGCGCGGCGCCGCCCACGGGGCCTTGCTCGGTCGCGAGCGCCGAATAACGGACGCGCGTTCCGAACGCGACGCTGCTTCGGAACAGGGTCGCGTCGATGCCGCTCACGAGGTAGTAGCAGCGCGCGGCGTCCGGTCGTCCGAGGGCCACCGCTGAAAGGCCCGCGACGACGGCGTGGCGTGCGAGCTCCGCGGCGCTCGCGGGACCGAGCTCGGCACCCGGGTCCGTCTCCGTGGGCGCGACGGCGCGCAGCTCCGCCCCGTCGAAGGCAAGCTCCTCGAGCGCAAAGTACGGCGTGCCACCGCCGACGCGACGCAAGATTCTCGCTTCGACCGTGTCCCCTTCCCGCCGGATTGATCCTCGCGCCGTCGCTGACGCGGAGCTCGTGCGCATCTCCCTCGACTTTCTGATCCTGCTAGCGACCGGCCTCAATGGTCATTCGTTTGGCCGCTCGAGTGAAATGGTTTTTACGGAACCGTACAATTCCCGTCAAGCAACTCCTCCGATCGGTGGAATCGCGCATACCTACATCGGCTCCACGCGTCGCGGAGCTGGCCCGAATCCGCGAGCGCTGCCGATTTACAGCCGGACTTCGACGTGCTGCTGCCGGCGCAGGTTGTCGAGCCACGAGCGCCGCGCCTGCGTCATCTTTTCGAGATAGACGCGCTGCGCGAGCTCGCTTCGCGCTTCGTCGAAGGTCGGGAGACTCGTCTCTTCGCGCTCGAGCAGCTTGAGCACGGCGAAGCCCGAGGGCACGGCGATCACGGCCGAGGTTTGGCCCACGTCGAGTGAGCTCACGACGCGGCGGAGCTGAGGCGCGAGCTCGGCGAGGTGCGCCGCGGGGAGCACGCCGCCCGTGGAGCGCGTCGTGCTGTCGTCGGAGTAACGCGCAGCGAGCGCCGCGAAGTCCGTGCTCTGTGCGCCGACGCTCACGTCCTCCGCCACGCGGCGGCGAGCGGAGATCTCCTTGGGCGACGCGCCCGACTTCACGCCGACGAGCACCCACGCCACGCGGAAGCCGAGCTTCTCGCGCTCTTCCATCACGAGCTTCTGGTAGGCGGCTCGCAGATCGTCGTCGCTGACGCGGATGCGCCCCTGCAGGCGTACGTTGATGAGCTTGGTCTGGAGCAGCTGGCGGCGAAGTTCTTCGCGGTAGGCCGGCTCGTCGAGACCCGTGCGCTTCGCTTCGACGAACAGACGCTCGACGGTCACGTTGTTTTGCGACGCGACGCGCTGCAGCGCCTCCTCGATCTCGCGCGGCGTGACGGCGACTTTGGCCTGAATGGCGGCGCGCTGCTCGAGCTCCTCGTCGACGAGCTTCTCGATCAAGCCTTTGTAGAGCTGAGAGATGGCGGCGTTGCGCTGGGCGCCGGTCGGCACCTGCTGGACGATTTGCACGAGGAACGGCTGGGCGCGCCCGCGCAGATCGCTGAGCAGGATGGCTCGCTCCCCGACGACGGCGACGACCCGCTCGATCACCGTGGCATGCGCCGGGCGGACCCCCGCGAAACCGGCGAGCGCCAGCGAAACCGCGAGGGAACGAACGATACCGAGCTTCATGGGAGGTGCTGGGCCGGCTTGGTCGCTCACAATTTCATGTGATCGCGGTCGGCCATCGTCACGTAGAAGTTCGGCGGCCAGTGCCGGTAGTAGTTCGCCTGTAGCACGCCCGCGCCGTCCGTCTTGTCGACGTCGTCGGTCAGCTTGCCGATGACTCGCACGAGCGAGCCCGTGCGCAGGGCAACGTGGCCGAGGGCGTCCTCCGGACGAAGCTTGACAGCAGCGTGGAGGATCGCGAACTCGTGGTCACTCACCGTGACGCGGCAGGTGTCCTCGTCCATCTGGTCGCAGAGGTTCCGCGTGGCGAGCGTCCGGACGCTGAGCGTCAGGTAGGCGAGCCCGCCGGGGGCTTCCTTGCGCTGCTTCACGACGCCGAAGATGCTGACGCGCTGGCCCCGCCAGGTGTCGGGCGCGCGCTCGATCATCACCGGATCGTATTCCTTGGCTCCCTCGACCGCGTCCTCCTCCTCCGACAGCGGCGAGTAGGTGCGGGCGTAACCGTAGGGGCCCGCCGAGTGGCACGCGGCGGCGAGGGTCGCGCCCGCGGCAAGCACGCCGAGCCGCGTGAGTGCTTGGCGAGCCGTGAGACGGGTGAAGCGCCGGAGCATGAGGGCCCTCGGTCTAGCGGAACCGGGCCCTCGCGTCGACTCGGCGCGCACGAAGCAGGAGCTCGAGGCCCATGAGCGCAACCAGGAAAAGTGCCGCTTCCCGCGAAACGTCCGTGAGCTCGAGGCCTGGACCGCCTGCCGATTCGGCCGACGCTTTGGGCGGTGGCCGTGGATCGGCCGTGATCTCTTGCGGGTCGAGCGTGACGGTCCGCACTTGCTCGTGCGAGCCGACGGACACGCGGTAGGTGCCCGCGACCGCGGGGGTCGCGACGCGCCCGCGATCGAGCGATTGCTCGACGGCGAGTGGTCCCTCCGGGCCGACGATGCGCGGCTTCTCGGTTCCGAACACCCAGGCCGAGCCGGCGACGCTCTCCGTGAGGCCACGCCGCTGCCGCGCTGCCTCGATGTAGTGATCGACGAGCGCGACGAAGCCCGGCCGAAGCGCCATATCGCTCACGGCGATCGAGGTCGGGAGCGTGATGGTGACGATGAGCCCGCGGCCGAGGTCGCGCTCGACGACGAAGGGCGCGCCGTCGGCCCACTTGGCGGTGACGCGCGTGCCTGGCTCACGTCCCGGATCGAGCCAGGTGCGCCCGTGCGCACCCAGATCGGCGAGGCTCGAGGCTTCCGAGCCGAGCCAGCCCAGCGAGCTCGGATCGGCTCCGGACGCTTTCGGCTCGCGCTCCCAGCGCACGGCTCCCGTGGCGAACGGCTCGAGGCTCACGCCGATGCGCGCCGTCTCCGCGCGTGGGCCGAGCAGCGCGACGGCCGTCCCGCCGCGCTCGGCGAACGTCGTGAGCGCGCTCCGAGCCTCGGGTCCGAGCCCGGTCGGATCGTCCAGGACGAGCAGGGCGTCGTGCTCGAGCTCGGAAGGCTGATCGGGCAAGACCGCGAGTGGACGCAGACGAAGCTTGCGATCGAGCGCGGCGATGACCTGCTCGACGAGCGGCGGTCCGCCCGTCACGGCGCCGCCCGCAGTCTCGTCGGCGAGCACGGCGACGCCGACGGCGAGCGCATCGGGCGCGACGGCGGCCGTGTCGTCCGCGGCGAGCGCGTCCGTGCCGGTGAGTCGCACGCTCTCGGCTTTGGTGCCCGTCGCGACCGCGACGGACAAGGTTTGCACGCCCGCGCGCGGCTCGAGCGCCATCTGCTTGCCGGCTTTGTCGCCGACGAGCTCGAGCGAGCGGGCCTTCGCGGCGTCCGCAACGTTGCAGGCCACGATCACGGATATGCTCGTGCCGTGGAGCTCCGCGGACGCGATGCCGCAATCGGGCAGGCGCTGGGCGAGCTCGGGTAGCGGCGTCCAGGCCGGCGGATCTCCGGGCGCGAGCGCGGGCGCCGCGAAGTCGCTCAGCACGACCAGGCGGCGCCGGTCCGAGCGCGCATCGCCGAAGCTCGAGCGCGCGAGCGACACGGCGCCGTCGAGATCCGTGCTGCGGTCGCTCGGCTTCAACTCGCGCAACGTACGGCGAGCGGCGTCGAGATCCGTCGTCGCAGGGAGAGCCACGCGTGCCGGTGCGCCGGCGAGAATGATCGCCACGGAGTCGCCCTCCCGCGCGGAGTCGAGCAGCTTCATGCCGGCGTCGCGCGCGCGCTCGAAGCGGTTCTGCCCGCCGGGAGTCGCGCGCATGCTGAGCGAATCATCGAGCACGAGCGCGGCCGCGAGCGAGCCCGCGCCCCCACGCGAGAGCGAAAGACGCGAGCACCGAACGAGGGGCGTCGCGCCGAGCAGCGCGAGCGCGACGATCGCGAGCGCGCGCAACGAGAAGAGCGCGCGATCCTCGAGCCGTCGCTCGCGCCGCGCGGAGGTTTGCACGGCCTTGACGAGCGCGGCCGCGGCGAACGGCTGCTCCTTCGCGCGACCGCGCCGAAGAAAATGCGCGACCAGCGGCAGCACGACCAGCACGCCGATGGCGAGCGCCGCGCCGACCAGGAAGCTCACCGCGTGCTCCCGCTCACGAGCTCGAGCACGCGCCGGACGACGTGCGCGGGCTGCTCCGTCGTGACCGCGCGAAGAAAGCCGCCGCCGCGGCCGACGAAGCCCGCGCGCAGGCGCGCCGAATGCGCGGCGAGCGCGGCTTGGTACTCGGCGCGCGCGCGCGGCGCGTCCGTGTCGACGACCAGATCGGTTTCCATGGCGCGCAAGCGAACCGGGCCTTGATAGGGGAGGTCGAGCTCGTCGGGATCGAGCACCTCGACGCCCACGACGAGGCGCGTGCGGGAAGACAGCGTGGCGAGCGCGTCGAGCGTGCTCTCCGGCAAATCCAAGAAGTCGCTCAACACGAGCGTGATCGCGCCGGACGGGGTACTGCGCGAGAGGCGCGACGTGAGTCGCGCGAGCCCTGCGTCGGTGATGCTCCCCCGCGGCTCACCCCGCTCGAGCGCCGCGACGAGGCGCTCGAACGCGGCCGCCCCCGAGGACCACGGCAGCGGATCGGCCTCGTCGGCGAGCCAGTCGAGCGCGACGCGATCGCCGCCACGCAGCGTGACCCAGCCGATCGCAGCCGCCACCACCGCGGCGAACGCGAGCTTGGCGCCCGGTGCGCGCGAGCCCGCGAAGGCCATGGACGCGCTCGAGTCGACCAGGAAGCGCACGCTCCGGTCGGTGTCCGTTTCGAACTCGCGCACCATGCGCGTGCCGTGGCGCATGAGCGCGTGCCGGTCCAAGAAGCGCAGGTCGTCGCCCGGCAGGTACGCGCGGTAACCCGCGAACTCGACACCGGCCCCGCGCCGGAGGCTCCGGTGCGGTCCCGCCCAAATGCCCTCTGCGGCCCCGCGGGCGCGCAGCCGGAGCGGCGCGAGGGCCCCCCAGTCGAGTGACGAGCCGACCGCGTTGGTCACGGCGTGGCGCGTTCGCACGCCGCGATGATCTTCGGGCTCGTGACGGTGGGGTCGAGGTGAACGCCGCGATCGCGCTTGCGCCACTCCGCGCACGCGGCCGACGCGAGGCCCGGCGCGTCGAGCGCAACGTACGCTTCGGTGAGCTTCTGCTCGACGAGGGCACGCTGGGGCTCGGTGAGAGCTCCGGAGGCCACGAAACGCACGCCGCGAGTCACGGCTTCCGTATAGCGCCCGGCGCGCACGTCCGCCGCCAGGGCGGGCAGCTCCTGCGCAATCTGCTGCTGCGAGCGCCGGATACCCCCGCCCGCCTCGCTGCACGAGCGGCTGGCGGCCGCGGCCGCGGCGCTCTGCCCGGCGTCGGTCAGCGTGAGATCCGTGAGCGGCACGAGCAACACCTCGCCCGGCACCGCCTTCTTACCGCCGAGGCCGTTGTAGTGGTCCAGCGTCCACGCCTTGTTCATGTCGCCGAGGTGGCGATACGCGATCGCGGCGAGCTCTTCGTGCTCGCCGACGACGACGCGAAGGTTGTACGGCACCGCGATCTCGGAGCCATCTTCCGGGGCGAGCCAGGGGCTCGAGCCGTTCGCGGCCGAGAGCACGTCGGCGCGCGACGGCGCCCCCAAGAGCTCCGCGGCGAGCGTTTCCCAGGTCTGGCCGCGTTGGATGCGGTGATGGCCGAGGGCGGGGACCTCGAGCCGCATGCCGGGAACGATCGGCGTGCCGCCGCGCGCGTCGAGGAAGTTGGCGGCGACGAGCAGCCGCTCCTGCTGGATCCGGCCGTAGTAGCGCTCCGCGAGCGAGGCGAGCGTGTCGCCCGGGCTCACCACCACGCTGAACGCGCCGGCCGTGCTGGTCGCGAGGAGCACGCCGAGCGCGAGCCCGAGCGCCCGGCGTCGCTTCCCGAGAGGCCCCGAGCGGGCGCGCTCAGTCATGGTCGTGCTTGGGTGGCGCTCGTTTGGCCTCGAGCAGCTCTTCGAGCAGGCGGCGGTTCACCGACAAGAGCTCCGTGATGAACGCGAGCAGGCCGGTCTGGAACCCGAGGATCATCAGCACCGCCATCAGGATCAGCGACTGGATGTGGCCCGCGGCGTGATGGCCGTGAAAATAGAACCAGAGAAAGCGCGCGCCGAGCGCGACGCCGCCCAGAAACAGCCCGCCGCCGAGCGTCGTGAAGAACAGCGACGGCCGGTAAATGATGAAGATGCGCAGCATCGTGACGATGGAGCGCCGGATGTACGAGGGGATGCTGCGAACGAGCCGCGAAGGCCTGAGATCTCCGTTCACGCGCACGGGCACGGAGACGATGCTCATGTTCTTCTGACCGGCCTGAATGATCGTCTCGAGCGTGTACGTGTAGGCGCTGAAGACGTTCAGGCGCGCGGCTGCTTCGCGGCTGAAGGCGCGGAAGCCGCTCGGCGCGTCGAGCACCGTCGTCCCGCTCACCCGTTTGACGACGGCGCTGCCGAGCTTCTGGAGCAACTTCTTGACCGGCGAGAAATGCTCGATGGTGGCGATCGGCCGCGCGCCCACGACGATCTCGGCGCGCCCCTCGAGGATCGGCTTGATCAGCGCCGGAATGTCGTCGGCGTTGTACTGGTTGTCCGCGTCCGTGTTGACGATGATGTCCGCGCCCCGTTCGAGGCAGGAGCGGATGCCGAGCATGAACGCGCGCGCGAGCCCCTGGTTCCGGGGAAAGCCGACGACGTGGTGAACGCCGAGCGACCGGGCGACCTCGACCGTACGGTCGGTGCTGCCGTCGTTGATGATCAGGACCTCGACCTGGTCAACGCCGGGAATCGTCTTCGGTAGCGCGGCGAAGCTCACCGGCAGCGAGTCCTCCTCGTTGTGACAAGGGATTTGGATCAAAAGCTTCATGGATCGGAGCGCGCGACGCGGGGGCTTGAACGAGCGGGGCTTCTCGAGCGCGCAGAGGGTAAAAGGGGTTTGTGGCGTTGACAACCAACTCCGGGATGAGAGACTGAAAGTTGCTCCGGCGGGGAGCCGCGGTTGGCAAATGATCACGTGCAGTAACCCTCAAGCGCAGTACCTGGCCCACCAGGCCGCGATCGACGCGGCGATGCGGCGCGTGCTCGAAAGCGGTCTGCTCATCCAGGGGCCGGCCGTGAAAGCGTTCGAACGCGACTTTGCGGCGTACATCGGCGTGTCCCACGCGGTGGGCGTGGCGAACGGCACCGACGCGCTCGTCGTCGCGCTCCGCGCGCTCGGGATCGGCGCCGGGGACGAGGTCATCACCACGGCGCACACGGCGGTCGCGACCGTCGCGGCGATCGAGCTCGCGGGCGCGACGCCCGTCTTCGCCGACATCGAGCCGCGCTACTACACGCTCGACCCGGCAGCCGCCGAGCGCGCGATCACGCCGCGCACGAAGGCCATCGTCGCGGTGCACCTCTACGGGCAAGGTGCCGACCTCGAAGCGTTCAGCGCGCTCGCGCGGCGCCGCGGCCTCAGGCTGATCGAGGACTGTGCGCAGGCGCACGGTGCGCTGCACGCCGGCCGTCGCTTGGGAAGCGTCGGCGACGTCGGCTGCTTCAGCTGCTATCCCACGAAGAACCTCGGCGCGCTCGGGGACGGCGGCGTGCTCGTTACGAACGACGCCGAGCTCGCCGCGCGCTGCCGCCGCTTGCGCGAGTACGGCTGGAACGAAACGCGCGACTCGGTCGAGCCCGGGCTCAACTCGCGCCTCGACGAGCTTCAGGCCGCGGTCCTCGGCGTGAAGCTCGCCGCGCTCGACGCGGACAACGGCCGGCGTCAGGCGCACGCTCGCGAGTACGATCGCAGGCTTGCGGGCGGCCCGTTCACGTTGCCCGAGGTTCGAGCCGGCTCGAGCCACGTCTATCATCTCTATGTCGTCCGGGCGCGCGAGCGCGAGCGCGTGCTCGGCCACCTGCGCGAGCACGGCATCGCGGCGGGGATCCACTATCCGGTGCCTGTCCACCTGCAGACGGCGTACCGCGGCCGCATCGCGGGCTCGAGCGCGCTCCCAGAGACGGAGCGGGCCGCGCGCGAGGTGCTGTCCCTCCCCATGTACCCCGAGCTTCCGGCGAGCTCGGTCGAAGCCGTGTGCAACGCGCTCTTTAGCGCGGGAGCCTAGCGGCAGGGCAACGTTCTCGGAAGCGATTCTCCGTGGGTGTCCGCCGCGCATTCATCGCTCTCACCGTAGGGCAGCTCCTCGCCCTCGTGGCCGCGTACGCGACGCACATCACGCTCGCCCGTTTGCTCGGCGCGTCCGACTACGGGGACTACGGCATCATCCTGAACGCACTCTCGACGGCCTCCGTATTCCTGACGGCGGGCTTGCCCGAGGCAATCGCCAAGATCGTCGCGCAGCGGCCCGCGCTCACGTCGGCGGTCGCGTACCAGGCGCTCCGCCTTCAGGCCCGCGTCGCGGTCTTGCTCGGCGTCGGCTACGCGCTGCTTTCCCCGCTCCTCGCGCGCGTGCTGAAGGATCCGGCCATCGCCGGCAGCCTGGCTCTCAGCGCGCTCTCGATCCCGGGCGTCGCGATCGTGGCCGTGGCTCAGGGCACGCTGAACGGACAGCGGCGCTTCTGGGCGCAGGCGCTGCTCGTCGGCGGCGGCGCGGCGATGCGCTGCGCTGCGGTCGTCACGCTGACGTACTTCTACCGGGTGCACGGCGCCGTCGTCGGCTTGGTCGTGGCGCCGACCCTCGTCGGCCTGGCAACGCTACCGGCGCTCAAGCCGCACGCGGAGCCCGGTGTCTTCGATCCGAAAGAGCTCGCGCATTTCGCGCGGCCCGTCGTCGTGTTCACCGTAGCCCTCGCGCTCCTCATGAACCTCGACCTTTTCGGTGTGAAGGCCGCGGGGGTGAGCGCGGAGCGGATCGGCCTCTATGCCGCCGCCGCGACGGTCGCGAAAATGCCGTACCTCGTGCTCAGCGCGCTCGGCGTCGTGCTCCTGCCCGTGCTCTCCTCCACGGGCTCTTCCGAGAACGACGAGGCGCGCTCGACGCTCCGCACGGCGTTCCGCGGGCTGCTCCTCGGATCGTTCCTCATCATGGGCACGCTGGTTCCGCTGTCGTCCGCCATCCTCCGAACGCTTTACGGTGCGGCGTTCGTGGAGGCTGCCCTGCCGCTCGCGGTGCTGCTCGTGTCGGGCACGATCTTCACGTTGTTTTTCGTGATCTCCTACGCTCTGTACGGCGTCGGCGATCCCAAGACCCCGATGATGCTCACGCTCGCCGGGCTCGCCGTCGAGCTCGTCGTGCTCGGCCCCGCAATCCATTTTTGGGGCGTCACCGGCGCGGCCTCCGCGTCGGTGCTCACCTCGAGCCTGCTCTTCGTGAGCGCGCTCGTCGTGGCTCGCCGGCCGTTCGGATCCGTCGTGTCCGCGAGCACGCTCCTGCGCGCGGGCCTCGCCTTCGTTCTCACCACGGTGCTCGGGCTAGCGCTGTCGAACGGCACGTTCTTCGCTTTGCTCTGGAGTCCGCTCCTCGCCGTCGCGAATCTCGCCGTGCTGCTCGTGACGCGCGAGACGAGCGTCGCGGAGCTCAGCGCGATGCTCAAGCGCTCGCCCGTCGGCACGGGTCCGGCCGGGATCGCCGAAACCTGAGCCACGCGGGCGCCCGTACCCTCAGCCGCGAGCGCGGCGCGCCTGCAGGGCGCTCTGGTAGTGCGCAAGCGTCGCGGCGGCGGTCGCTTCCCAGCTAAAATGAGCTTGAATGATGGCGCGGCTCCGCGGGCCGTAGACGCTCGCCTGCTCGAGGGCGCGCGCGAGGCCGTCGGCAAGGCTTTGCGGATCGCCGAGCTCGACGAGCTCCCCGTTGCGGCCGGGCTCGAAGACGGCGCTTTGCCCCGAGGAATCGTCAGTCAGAACGAGCGGCAACCCCGCCG
>DATMCL010000644.1:0-2978 GCA_035558375.1 Polyangiaceae bacterium | reverse complement strand
GGCGCGCCAGCCGGCACGTTGACCCTCGCTCATCGACCCGATGTCGGAGCCGTTGATGATGACCTTGCCGGAAGTCGGCTGATCGAGCCCCGCGATCAGGTTGAGGAGCGTGGACTTCCCCGAGCCGGAGGGTCCCATCAGCGCCTCGAACGAGCCTTCCTCGATCGTGAGGTCGAGGCCGGCGAGCACGTCGAGCTGCTCCTTGCCTCGCGTGAAGCTCTTCCGAACCTTCTCGAGGCTGATCATCTTGCCCTTGCTCGAGCCCTTTTCCGCGTCACCCATGGCCGCCCTTCCTTAATGCGCTTTCTCGCGGCCGCAAGGGGTGACGCGAATCAGGCGTTTGAAACACCCGCGTGACGCGCGAAATGTCGCGCCATGGCGGCAGAATCGGCCCGCGGTCTCGGATGAAAGCCTAGTTCGCCGACTTCTCTTTAATCCGCTGCCCGTCCGCGAGGCCGGCGGCGGGCTTCTTCACGAGCTTCGTGCCGGCTCCCGGGCCGCGTGCGAGCTCGAAGCCGCTGCCGAAAGGCGGACCGAGCTCGACGGGCGTCGCGCGAACCTTGCCGTCCTCGACGACGTAGACGACCTTCGCCCCGCCGAGCGTCGCGATCGCCTCGCTCGGCACGATGATCTTCGGCGGTGCTTTGAGCTCCGCCTTGTCGAGCTCGCTCGAGAGGAAGCTCACGCGCGCAGCCATGTCGGGCATCACGCCCTCGCGGTCGTCGACGAAAGCGACCTTCACGGTGACGGTCGCTTTCGTCCGATTCACCCGCGGAGTGATCTCGTGGGCTTTGCCGCGGAAGCGCTTGGTCGGGTACGCGTCGAGCACGATCTCGCACGGACCGCCCACCTTGACCTGCGACAGGCGCTGCTCCGGCACGTCGGTCTCGACTTCGAGCGTGGAAAAATCCGCGATTTCGACGCCACCCATGTCGACGGCGATGCCGGCGGGCTGCGGCGCGACCATCTCGCCCACTTCCGGTGGCTTGTTCACGACCGTGCCGCTGAGGGGCGCGACGACTTTGAACGAGTTCAGAGTGACGTTGAGTGCGGCGACGGCGGCGTTGGCCGCGCTGGCTTCGGCTTCGGACGCCTTCACCATCGCCTCGAGCGAGGTGACTCGGGTCTCGGCGTCCTCCGCAGCGGCTTTGGGCCCGATGCCTTCCTTCGCGAGCGCTTGCGCGCGGGCGAGCTGAACGCGGGCCTCGGCGAGCTGGGCCCGCGTGGTTTGCGAGCGCGCCTTGGCTGCGGCGACCTGGCTCGCGGCCGTCGCGATCTGAGCTTTCACGTCGGAGGGATCGAGCTCGAAGAGCACGTCCCCCGCGTTGATGTGCGCCCCCTCGCGGAAGTTCGCCTTGATGACTTTGCCCGGCACTTTGGCGGCTACCTTCGAGACGGCCTGCGCCACGATGTAACCCGTCGAGGTGAGCTCGACGCTCGCCTGGGCCGGGGACACGAGGGCGATCTCCGTGATCTCGACCTCGGTCTTGAAGACCTTGGACTCGAGGTAGGGCATTCCGACCGAGTAGCCCGCGAAAGCGGCGCCCAGCACGAGGGCTAGCGCAATGACGCGACCGACCCAGCGGCCGCCGCCCTGGCGCGGAGCGGGGTTTCGCTCGATGCGCAGTGCTGCAAGATCGCTGCTGAGCTGGTCGGCCATGATGAAAGGGTCCTTAGTGCCGCGCCCCCGGAGTCGCAATATGCGCGGCGGGGCCGCTCGATTTGGCACAATCGGCAGAAAGCGAGCGGCCGCGGGTCCGGGCGGGGCCGCGGATGTGGTATTTCGCAGGGTCCGCCGCCCGTCGGCCCCGTGTCCCGATGCGAAATCCGCTGAACCTGAGGAACGCCGCGATCCCGCGCTACCGCGAGACGTACGTCGAGAATCAGTACGCGCGCGAGAATCGGTTCCTCACGCGGTCGCGGCGCAACGTCGACTCCTGGCCGACGCTCGCGAAGAGCCGCGAGACCACGTTGCCGGCGCCGCACCTGCCCGGGCTGCCGAACGCGGCTGAGTGTTATTACCATTGCTGGGACATCGCATTTCGGAACTTCCGGCGCGCCACGAACGAGAACGGGTTCGTGTCCGACTACTCGTCGACGATGTACGACGATGCCCTCTTCATCTGGGACTCGGTGTTCATCACGCTCTTCGGTCGTTACGGCGATCGGGCGTGGAAGTTCCAGCGCACGCTCGACAACTTCTACGCCAAGCAGCACCCCGACGGCGGCATCTGTCGCCAGCTCCGCGAGGCGGACGGTACGGAGGTGTTCAGTCGCTTCGACCCCGCGGGCAGCGGTCCGAACCTGCTCGCCTGGAGCGAGTGGGAGTACTACCGCTTCAAGGGCGATCGCAGCCGCCTGGCCGACGTGTTCGCTCCGCTCGCCGCCCACGCGGAATGGCACCGGCACTACCGAACCTGGCCGAACGGTAGCTACTGGGGCACCGGCTGGGCGACGGGCATGGACAACCAGCCCCGCACGCCGAGCGGCGCGCACATCTGGTTCGATCACGCCCACCGCACGTGGGTCGATACGAACCTGCAGGCAGTCCTCAACAACCGACTGATGGTGCGCATGGCCGAGGAGCTCGGGCGCGAGGAAGAGGTGCAAGCCTTCGCCGCCGAGAACGCCACGCTCGTCCCCTGGGTCAACCAGCACTTGTGGGACGAGGGCACGGGCTTCTACCACGACCTCCGGCGCGACCAGTCGCGCGCGACCGAGCTCAAGACGATCGGGGCGTACTGGGCGCTGCTCGCGCGCGCGGTCCCACAGGAGCGACTCGAGCGGTTCGTGGCGCACCTCGAGGCGCCGTCGGAGTTCCGGCGCGTGCACCGTGTGCCGAGCCTTTCCGCGGACACGCCCGGCTTCGATCCGGACGGCGGGCACTGGCTCGGCGGCGTGTGGGCGCCGACCAATTACATGGTGCTCCGCGGCCTGACGGAGCAGAAGAAGGACGATCTCGCCTACGCGATCGCCGA
>DATMCL010000643.1:0-5409 GCA_035558375.1 Polyangiaceae bacterium | reverse complement strand
CGTCGATGTTGATTTTCTTTTCCATGTACCAGTCGACGATCCTCGGCACGTCGGTGCGACCCCTCGCGCCGCCGAATGCCGTGCCCTTCCATACGCGGCCGGTGACGAGCTGGAACGGACGCGTGCGGATTTCCTGGCCGGAGCCGGCGACGCCGATGATGACGCTGACGCCCCAGCCGCGGTGGCAGCACTCGAGCGCCTGGCGCATGAGGGTGACGTTGCCGACGCACTCGAAGCTGTAGTCGGCGCCGCCGCCCGTGAGCTCGACGAGGTGCGCGACGAGGTCCCCCGAGAGCTCCTTCGGGTTCACGAAGTGCGTCATCCCGAACTTGCGGGCGACGGCTTCGCGCGCGGGGTTCACGTCGACGCCGACGATCATGTTGGCGCCGACGAGGCGCGCGCCCTGGATCACGTTGAGGCCGATGCCGCCGAGGCCGAAGACGACGACGTTCGCCCCTGCCTCGACCTTCGCCGTGTAGATGACGGCACCGACGCCCGTCGTCACGCCGCAGCCGAGGTAGCAGATCGACGAGAACGGGGCGTCTTTGCGCACCTTCGCCAACGCGATTTCGGGCAGGACCGTGTGGTTCGCGAAGGTCGAGCAGCCCATGTAGTGGTGGAGCTTCTTGCCGCGGTATGAAAATCGGCTGCTGCCGTCGGGCATGAGACCCTTGCCCTGCGTGGCGCGGATCGCCGTGCAGAGGTTCGTCTTGCGCGACAAGCACGATTTGCAGGCGCGGCATTCGGGCGTGTAGAGCGGGATGACGTGGTCGCCCGGCACGACCGACGTGACGCCTGCGCCGACCTCGCGCACGATGCCCGCTCCCTCGTGTCCGAAGATCACCGGGAAAAGGCCTTCGGGATCCGCGCCGGAGCGCGTGAACTCGTCGGTGTGACACACGCCTGTCGCCTTCAGCTCGACCAGGACTTCGCCGGGCTTCGGTCCTTCGAGCTCCACTTCGTCGACGACGAGGGGCTTGCCGACCTCGAACGCAATCGCAGCGCGGGTCTTCATGCTCCGCATCGTAGGCAGGGACGCCGCGCCGAGCAAGCTCGGGTGCGCGTGCTAGCTTGGGCGAGCCGTAAGAGGAAACGGTGACGCGCAACGAATCGAAGAGCGCTGGGGGATCCGAAGACGAGTCGCCGTCGCGCGAAGCTCCGCGCGCGACGGTGTCGGGCGAGCCGCCTCTCGAGGCGACGCCGGCGAAGGTGGGGCACCGCGCTCGGGTTGCCGCGGGCATCACGTCGATCGTCGCGACGGCGCGGCACGGCTTCGGCGAGATGGGCGTCGGGAGAACGCTCGAGACGCTCGCCGCTTTGAACCAGAAGGACGGCTTCGACTGCCCGAGCTGCGCGTGGCCCGATCCCGACGGCGAGCGCAGGGCCGTGGAGTTCTGCGAGAACGGCGCGAAAGCGGTGGCGAGCGAAGCGACGCGGCGGCGCGCCACCACCAAGTTCTTCGCCGAGCACTCGATCGGCGAGCTGCTCGCGCAGAGTGATCGCTGGCTCGAGGAGCAGGGGCGAATCGTGCAGCCGATGCTGCGGCGCGCCGGCTCGGATCACTACGAGGAGCTCGCGTGGGACGACGCCTTTGCGCTCGTCGGGCGCGAGCTCAATGCGCTCGCGTCGCCGAACGAAGCCTCGTTCTACACGTCGGGCCGCGCGAGCAACGAAGCTGCGTTTTTATACGGGCTCTTCGTGCGGATGTTCGGGACCAATAATCTCCCGGATTGCTCGAACATGTGCCACGAGTCGAGCGGGCTCGGACTCACCGAGACGATCGGGATCGGCAAGGCGACCGTCAAGCTCGAGGACTTCGAGCACGCCGACGCCATCTTCGTCATTGGTCAGAATCCGGGCACCTGTCATCCGCGCATGCTGACGGAGCTCGAGCGCGCCGCGAAGAACGGCGCGAAGATCGTCAGCGTGAATCCGCTCCCGGAGAGCGGGCTCATCCGCTTCAAGAATCCGCAGCATCCGCTGAGCTTGCTCGGACCGGGGACGCCGCTCGCGTGCTTGTTCCTGCCCGTGCGCGTGAACGGCGACGTGGCGCTCTTCAAGGGCATCGTGAAGCAGCTCCTCGAGGACGATCGCGCGTCGGGCGGCACGCTCCTCGCGCACGACTTCATCGCTTCAGAGACCGAAGGGTTCGCGGAGCTCGTGCGCGATGTCGACGCGGAGCCGTGGCAGCGTATCGTCACTGAAAGCGGCGTTTCTCGCGAGCTCATCCGCGAGGCGAGCGCGATCGCCGGACGCGCCGAGCGAGCCATCTACTGCTGGGCGATGGGCATCACGCAGCACCAGAACGGCGTCGCGAACGTGCAGAGCATCGTGAACCTCGCGCTCGCACGCGGGCACATCGGACGCCGCGGGACGGGGCTCTGTCCGGTGCGCGGTCACAGCAACGTGCAGGGGGATCGCACCGTCGGCATCTGGGAGAAGATGGGGCCAAGCTTCCTCGCGGCGCTCGGCAAGGAGTTCGGGTTCGAGCCGCCCGGCGCGCACGGGCTCGACACGGTGCGCACGATCCAGGCGATGCACGCGGGGGAGGTGAAGGTCTTCGTCGCGCTCGGCGGAAACTTCCTGAGCGCAACGCCCGACACGCACTACACGGCCGAGGCGCTCGCGCGCTGCCGGCTCACGGTTCACGTCTCGACCAAGCTCAATCGCGCGCACCTCGTCACCGGGGAGCAGGCATTGATCCTCCCGTGTCTCGGGCGCAGCGAGTGGGACATGCAGGCGACCGGCGAGCAATTCGTGACCGTCGAGGACACGACGGGCGTCGTGCACGCTTCGCGCGGGATGCTGCCGCCCGCCTCCCCCAAGCTCCTGAGCGAGCCGGCGATCGTCGCGGGGATGGCTCAGGCGACGCTCGGGTCGCGCGCGACCGTCGATTTTGCCGCGCTGGCGGCGGATTACGATCGGATCCGCACTCACATCGAGCACGTCGTGCCCGGTTTCACGGACTACAACCGGCGGGTGCGCGAGCCCGGCGGCTTCTACCTGCCGAACGGCCCGCGCGAAGGGCGCTTCCCGACGAAAAGCGGCCGCGCGCGCTTCACGGTCCACCCCATCCCAAGACACGAGCTCGGGGGCGGGAAGCTGCTCCTCATGACGATTCGCAGCCACGATCAGTTCAACACGACGATCTACGGGGAGAGCGACCGATATCGCGGCATCGCGCGCGGCCGCCGCGTGCTGTTCGTCAACCAGGAGGATCTCGACGAGCGCGAGCTTTCGGCGGGGATGCTCGTGGATCTCGTGAGCCACCACGGCGACGAGCGGCGCCGCGCGGAGGCGTTCAAGCTCGTGCCGTACTCGATCCCCCGGGGTTGTGCGGCGGCGTATTTCCCGGAGACGAACGTGCTCGTTCCGGTCACGAGCGTCGCCGCGGGCAGCAATCAGCCGGCGTCGAAGTCGATCCCGATCACGTTGGAGCGGCGCGAGGTGCACGTGGAGGCCGGAGCATGAGCGCTTTTGGACGCGAACGCGGGCCGAGCCCTGGGCTCGTCGATATCGAAGCGTGGCGCTCCGAGCCGGGTTCGGCCCTCCAGTTGCGCGACGACGTGCTGAGCGTCGAGGAGCCGCTCGAAATCCGCGTCCAGGACGAAACGCTCGCCGTGACGATGCGCACGCCCGGTCACGACGGCGAGCTCGCCGCGGGGTTTCTGCTCGCCGAAGGGCTCGTGCGCTCGCGGGCGGATCTCGGCAGCATGGCTCATTGCGGGCGGATCGGGGAGGAGGGCGCGCGCAACGTGATCAACGTCGTGCCGGCACCGGGCGTTCATTTCGACGTGGAGGCGCTTGGCCACGCACGGCGCGGCACGCTGACGACCTCCGCGTGCGGCGTGTGCGGGCGACGCTTCGTGGACGATCTCGTCACGCGGCTTCGAACGCCGCCGGCGCATCCACCGCTCGAGCGCGAGTTCATCGCTAGACTGCCCGCGGAGCTTCGCGCTCGGCAGCCGCATTTCGAGCTCACGGGTGGTTTGCATGCGGCCGGCATCGCGAGCCCCGAGCGCGGGTTCTTGGTCGTGCGTGAGGACGTGGGACGACACAACGCGGTCGACAAGGCGATCGGGCGCCTCTTGCTCGACGCGCAACTGCCCGCCGCATCCGCCGTGCTCGTCGTGAGTGGCCGCACGAGCTTCGAGATCGTGCAGAAGGCGCTGTCCGCAGGGCTCGCCGGGGTCGTCGGCATCTCCGCGCCCACGTCGCTCGCGCGCGCGACGGCCGAGCGGTTCGAGCTTCTTTTGTGCGGTTTCGCGCGGGGCGGCGCGTTCAACGTGTATGCGGGCGCGTCGCGACTCGCCGCAGGGTGAGACGCTCGCCGTGAACTCGGGCGGGCAAATGGTGCTCGGCGCGCAAACCCCGGTGAGTTTCCACACGCGAGCCGCTCGACATCAACGAATAGCGCCCGGCGAGACTCCCTCGCGCGCTCAGGTGCCGCAGAACGTCTGCAGCACGCGCTGCTCGGGCAGCGGCGGCTCGGCGAGGTGGGCGTGCTCCGCACGCGCTTCGCCGGGCTTGCCCAGGGCGAGGATGAGCGTTTCGAACGGCTTCATATCGCCACGGGTGACGGCGGCCTGAATGGCTTCTTCGACGCGGTGGTTGCGGGGGATGAGCATCGGGTTGGCGCTCCGCATGAGCGCCGTGCGCTGCGCGGTACCGTCCGGCTCGAGGGCGAGCCTTTTTCGCCATAGTTCGAGCCAGTTACGAATGGGCGCCTGATTGCCGCTGAACAGCGCGAGCACTCCGGATTCGCCGGACGGATCGCTCGCCGCACCGAGCCGGCTCCAAAAGAGCGTGTAGTCGGCCGCGTGCGCCGCTAGCTCGGAGAGCGCCCCCTCGGCGAGGGCTCCGTCGCCCTCCTCTTCTCGGAGCAGCCCGAGCTTCGCGCGCATCACCTCGCCGTAGGCGCGCTCGAAGAGCCCCTCGAAGCGGTCGAGCGCTCCGCTCGCGAGCCGGACGGCGTCGTCCACGTTGTCGGCGATGAGCGGCAAGAGCGCTTCCGCGAGGCGCGCGAGGTTCCAGAGCGCGATGCGCGGCTGATTCGTGAATGCATAGCGGCCGCCTTCGTCGATGGAGCTGAACGTCTTCTTGGGGTCGTACTCGTCGAGGAAGGCGCACGGGCCAAAGTCGATGGTTTCGCCCGAGATCGTCATGTTGTCGGTGTTCATGACGCCGTGGACGAAGCCGACGCCGAGCCAGTGTGCCACGAGCCGCGCCTGAGCAGCGAGCACGCGCTCGAGCAAGGCGAGCGCGTCATTGCCCGTGCCCACGGCGTCCGGGTAGTGCCGCGCGAGCGCGTAGCGGGTGAGGAGGCGGAGCGCCTCTTGGTCGTCGTTGTTCGCGAAATACTGAAAGGTTCCGATGCGCAGGTGGCTCGCTGCCACGCGCGTGAGGACG
>DATMCL010000642.1:0-51101 GCA_035558375.1 Polyangiaceae bacterium | reverse complement strand
CTCGACAAGGACGTGCTCGGCGTCGTGACGGCATCATTCGCCGTAAAATAGTGACCCGCGAGCGGAGCGAGCACGCCGAAGGCGGCGGGGGGAGCGGTCGCGAAGCGAGCCGCGGGGGGCAAGGCCCCCCTGTAACCAACTAGTAGCCGGGCGTTTCGCAGTAAGCCGTGGCGCACGTGCCGTCGGGCTGGCAGGAGCCGCTCGCGCAATCGCGGTCGCCGTTGCAGGGGGCGCTGCCAGCGCGTGGCGCCTCGCACGTTTCGGTGGGGCCCGCGCCGCCTTCGCCGTCGTGCCAGCCGCAGTTCAGGTCGGGATCGCAGGCGTGGAACTCGGACATGTCGAGCCCGTTGCAGTCGCTGCCGTCGTGGCCATCGCCGTTGAGGATGCAGCTGCCCTCGATGCAGGTGAGCCGCGCCATCGGATCGCAATAGATGAGATCGTCGTCGCCGCAGGGCGCGTTCGCCTCGCGAGCGATGGTGTAGGGCTTGCAGCTCACCGCGTCCAAGCACCAGTGGCCACTCACGCAGACGTCGCTCGCCGAGTCGCAGGGAGCGTCAGCGGCGAGCGGCGCGTGGCAGAGCCCGGTGCCGCTGCCTGAACCGTCACCGTCGCAGAAGTGCCCTGCTGCGCACGGCGTGTATTCGAGCGTGGCGCTCGGAGAGCGATCGCACGCCTCACCTTCGCCGGCAGCCGCATGAACGACCGGCGCGTGACAGGCGCCCTGTTGGTTGATGTCGAGGACCCTCCGATCGCACACCACGGTGCCGTCGGCGTCGCAGTCGCTCGTGCCGTCGCAGGGCGCATCGAGACCCGGGCGCGCCGTGCACGTTCCCGGACACGTGTCGGCGGCGGTGCAGACGGCATCGCCCGCGCACTGCTCGCTGCGCTCGCAGCTCTGTCCGAGCGCGATCGGCCCCTCGAAGACGTCGCGACAGGCTTTGGTGCCGAGCGGAACCCAACCGGTCACCCCGCAGCTCGCTAGCGCCGCCAAACAATCCGACACCTTGCTCGGCAGGAAAGTGACGGTGCCCGCTTGCACGCGAGCGGCAAGATCCTCGCGCCCGAGGTTCAGCGAACGAGCGGTCGAGAGCAGCTCGGTACAGCGCGCTTCCGTGCCGAGGAGCGCGACGCTCGCGATGTCGTCGTCCGAGCGCGCAGAGCAGGTGAACATCGCGTGGCAGAGCGCCGCCCACTCGTCATCGACGAAGTCACGCACGAGAGCCGCGAGCTCCCCGCCGTTCCCGCCGCCTTCACCGCCGCTGGCCGAACCTGCTTCTCCTGCCGTGCTCGTGCCGCCGGTGCTGGTTCCGCTGGTGCCACCGTGAGTGCCGCTGCTGCCGCCTTTGCCACCGTGAGTGCCGCCCGATTCGCTCCCGGCTTCGCCGGACGAGCCACCCGTTGCGCTCGAGCCGCCTTTGCCGCTGCTGCCGCCCCGGGCACTCGAGCCGCCCTTGCCGGCACCCGGCTGTGTGACGTCACCCGCTTCGCCGCTTGCTCCCGCGGTGCCACCCTTGCCGCCTTTGCCGCCGCTCGGCTTGTTCGGCGTCGGCGTGTCGTCCGACTCGCCGCACGCGACGCCCAGCGTGACCACCGACAACAGACTTCCCCAAAAAAAGCGCGACCCGACCATGCGTGAAGTCTAACTCCTCTCGTCACTCTCGCCAGTGAGTAACGATTCGCATCCTTCGATGCTCGGCTGCACGAAGGCATTCACGCCTCGGGGCAATTCGCTGCGAGGCGGTCGACCCCCTAAAACAATTTACTACACGTGAATCTGTGCAGGCGCCGGCACGGGGCTGTGGCGTCGTGCCGGCGCGCGCTTCGAGCTCAGCGCTTCACGGGCGGCGCGTGCGTCACGATCTCGTACGCCTTCGCGAGCGCCAGGTCCGGCCCGCCCCGTGGATCTGCCGGGACGTCGCGGACGACACCATGATCGACGTCATCCGTCGTGAGGGGGCCGGCGCCCGGCTTGCGCTCGACAGGCGGCGAGAGGGAGGGGGAGGGCGTCTCGGTCAACGCGCCTTCGACTGCCGGCAGGTGGCCGTCGAGGTTCTGCTCGCGGACGATGCCGTAGTCGCCCGGCTGGCCGCCGATGAGCACCTCGGGCGTGACGCCCCGCGCCTGGATCGCCTGGCCGCTCGGCGTGTAATAGCGGAGCGTCGTGAGGCGCAGGCCGGCGCCGCCCGGAAGATCGATGATGGTCTGAACCGAGCCCTTGCCGAACGTCGTGGCGCCCACGAGCGTTGCTCGGTGCTGGTCGCGCAGGGCGCCCGCAACGAGCTCGGAAGCGCTCGCGCTGAACTCGTTCACGAGCACGACCGCAGGTCCGCTTCGGAGCGCTCCCGCCGCGTCCGCCTTGACCTCGTCCACCACCTGGCCACGCCGGCGCGTCGTGTAGATGACGCCGCCGTCGAGCAGCTCGTCCGCGACGGCGCTCGCTTCATTGACGAGACCTCCCGGGTTATTGCGGAGGTCGAGCACGACGCCCGTGAAGGCGCCGCCCGCCTGCTTGCGCAACCGGCCGACGTGGTCGATGAGCTCGGCGTGGGTGCCGCTCTGGAATGTCTTCACTCGCAGGTAGGCGACCTTGCCGTCGAGAAGCTTGCTCGAGATGCTGGTGACGACGACGACGCGGCGAACTAGCGTGAAGAAAAGCAGGTGGTCCACGCTCTCGCGCTTGATGGTGATGAGCACCTTGCTGCCCGGGTCCCCGCGCATGGTGCGCACGAGATCCGCCGGGCTGCGCTCGCGCACGGGCTGTCCGTCGATCGCAACGATGCGATCGCCGGAACGGATCCCCGCGAGCTCGGCCGGCGACCCTTCGATCGGCGCGATCACGATGACCGAGTCGGTCGAGAAGTCGACCTCCACGCCGATGCCGCCGAAGTGTCCCTCCGTGTCGCCCTGGAACACGCCGTAGTCCTCGGGCGGCATGTACGAAGAATGCGGGTCGAGCTCCGCCACCATCCCCTTGATGCCGCCCTCGATGAGCCGCGCCCGGTCGACCGGATCGACGTACTCGTTCTCGATCCAGACGAGGACGCGCGCGAGCTGGTCCATCATCGCGTAGGGGCTCTGCCGCTCCGTCCGGGCACGGGCGACCTCGGCGGAAACGGCCCCGCCGGCGAAGGCAGCGAGCGTGAAGAGCGCTGTCCGGGCCCGACCGTTCAGTAAATGCGCGGTGCGCCCGCGGCTCGAAGTCCCCCCGTCGCTCGGAATTGTTGGGTGATTTTCGCTTTTTGGCATGTGGGACCCAGGACGAGATGAGGTTGCGCTTGGGGACCTGTGGATGGTACTAGGTAGGAGATCGAAGGGCGTTTGCCCACCCTTGCCCCAAGAGGTTTTGCCGTGGCTGAAAGCGACTCGAACAAGTCTACCGGGAGCGACAAGCGCAAGCAGAGTCTGTATTTCCCCGAGTCGATGCTGCAGGAGATCAAGGACGAGGCTGCCCGCCTCGACCGCTCGCTCTCTTGGGTCGTTCAACGTGCCTGGAAGATGGCGCGCCT
This sequence comes from Polyangiaceae bacterium, assembly GCA_035558375.1. Lineage (GTDB taxonomy): Bacteria > Myxococcota_A > Polyangia > Polyangiales > Polyangiaceae > PMG-095. The sequence goes on along the minus strand of DATMCL010000642.1, from coordinate 47,595 downwards.
CGAGATCAAGAAGATCCCGAGCGTCAACGACATCGGCGACGACGACGAAGAGGAAGGCGCTGCCTGATTCGTCCGGGCCAGCCGGGGACGGGACCGACTGGCGCGACGACGAAGCCCACGTAAGGGCGGAAGATGGGACGCTGATCTACGCACGGCGGGCCAGAGGCCCCCGTGCGCTCACGGCTCTCTTCTGCGACGGCATCGCGTGCGACGGCTTCGTGTGGAAGTACCTGTGGGACGGTCTGCGTCCCGAGCTTTCGCTCGCGCATTTCCATTATCGCGGGCACGGTCGCAGTAGCGCGCCCCGCGACCTCGAGCGGATCGACGTCGCCGCCCATGCGGCGGACGCGAACGCCGTGCGCCGCGCCCTCGGCAGCCCGGAGGTGGTGCTCGTCGGTCATTCGCTCGGGACGCAAGTGGCGCTCGAGACGTACCGGCAGGCTCCGGAGGGCGTGAAGGGCATCGTGCTCCTTTGCGGGAGCTTCGGACGCGTCACGCACACCTTCAAGGGGACGGACATGCTCGCGGGCGTGCTGCCGGACTTGATCGCGTTCGTCGCGCGGCACCCGCAGATCGGGCGCGCGCTCTGGGCGCACGTTCCGCCGTCGGTGGCGCTCGGGCTCGCGCGCTTGACGGGCGACGTGGACGCGTCGCGCGTGAACCCCGCCGATGTCGCGCCCTACTTCGAGCATGTCGTGCACCTGGATTTCGAGCTGTTCCTGCGCATGCTGCGCGCCGCGGGCGAGCACACGGCGGAGGATCTCTTGCCGAACGTGCGTGTCCCGACGCTCGTCGTCGCGGGCTCGCTCGACTCGTTCACGCCGCCCGCCGTGTCGCGCGCGATGGCGGAAGCGATTCCGAACGCACAGCTCGAGCTCGCCGAGGGTGGCTCGCACTTGCTCCCGCTCGAGCAACATGAGCGCATCGAGCGCGTCGTGAAGGAATTCCTTTACGCGCGCGTGCTTGCGTAGCGGGCCGCGCTCGCAGCTCGTGAGCAATCTGCTGAACAGCGCCTGCTACGGCTCGACGATCGCGACGCGCTCGGGCTTGCGGAAAAGGATCTTTCCGGTCTCACCCGGGCAGCCCCAACACGTGCTGAAGTGAAGGCGCGGCCGGATGTCGTCGCTGTAGGCGAGCGCCACGGGTCCCGGCTCGTTCTTCATGACGAAGCTGCCGGCAAGGCGATATTGGTCGTCAGCGAGCACATGGTAGGCGACGACGAACGACGTATTTTCGCCCGAGCGCCCGACCACCACGACTAGATCGGCTCCGGGCACCGGATTCCAGCGGAGGGGCGCGACCGTGAACGAGAAGCCCTTACGGTCGCCGGGCCCGCGCGAGATCACGGTCTCGGCGGAGTCCGGATCGCGAAAGAATTTCACGTCCTTCGCGAGGTCGCGCGTGAGTGGATCGGCCTTGAGGAGCTCGACGAGCCGCTCGGGCCCGAGGTGTACCTTCTGGTAAGCGTCGCCGAGCGTCGGCTCCGGCAGCACGCGGGCGTTCGGCGGGCCCTCGCAACAACGGAAGCCGATCGGTGGGTCCTTCGTCGTCGCCGCGACGCCGTGACGTGCGGCGCAGCGGTGATCCTCGGCCGGGGCATCTGCAGGGGCGCCGCGGACGACGGCGAGCGCCTTCGACGTGCCCGGCGCGATGTCGCTCGTCACCCATTCGCCGCGGGCGGCTCCCATGCCGAGCGTTCCGAAGCCGCTCTCGCAGCGCGTGGGCTCCTTGGCGCAGCGCGGATCCCACCCGTCGCCGGTCGGAAACCGTTCGTCGTTCGGACCCTTGCAAGCGCGCTCCCATTCGAGCTCGGTGCAGAGGCGCGCCCCGCGCTCGCCGCAGAGGCGTTGGGCCTCCTCGCGTGTCACGCCCGAGACCGGCGGGCGATTCGGGTCGTTCGGATAGGGCAGTCGATCGATCTTGTACGCGCCGAGCTCGATCGAAAGGAGCTTCGGCTCGAGCTCCGGGTGACGCCCGGGATCTCCCGGCATGCTCCCCGCGTGAAAGCCGCCCGTGGGGACCTCGGCGTGCTCGTCGGCACGGGCGAGGTGAGCCGGCGCGCGCGCTTCGCCGGCGGCGCTCGCGCTCGGCGCCGCCACGGTCGCCGGCGTGGGTGCGGGCGTGCCCTTCCGGCATCCCGCGAGCGGCAGCGTGAAAAGCGCCGTCAGGACGAGGCCCCGGACCGTGTCGGGGCGCCCGAAGGCTTGAGTGGCGGGGCTTTGCGAGCGCACGGGGGAGGCAAGCGTAGTGCCGCGGCGGGGTTCGGCGCTACGCTCCGCTCCGTGAGCCCGAGCCTCGCCGCGGACTTGGCGTCGATTCTGAAGCGCCGGCAAGGGACCCTGGCGGCCTCGCTCGCAGCGCGCTTGCTCGGGGAAACGCACGTGCCGAGCGTCGCCGAGCTCGTCGAGCTCGGGGCGCGCGCCGAGCGCCGTGGGGCGACCGACGCCGAGCTCGTGCTCGCGGTGGGCACGCTCATCGCCCTGCACGCCCCGCCCGCCGGCGCGGTGTGGCGTTGAGCATGGCGCTCGCCACCGGGGAACGGCTGCTGTTCCTGACGCGCGAGCCCGCGCTCGTGGCGCGCCAGCTCGCTGGCGACGCCCTCTCCTACTCGAGCGAGCTCGAGCTCGCGTCCGACGTGTCCACGGACGAGATGGCTCCGGCGTGGGGCTCCTACTTCTACGACGAACGGCTCGGCGAGCATTGCCTGACGGGGTTTCGCGGTGGGGCAATCGGCCTCGGCGCCGTGCGGGAGGGCGGCTTCGGCGTCCTCGTCGCGGGCGCGAACTGCGGTTGCGGGAGCTCGCGCGAGACGGCACCGTACGCGCAGCTGCTGGCCGGGATCCGGCTCGTCGTCGCCAAGAGCTTCGGGCGCATCTACCGTCAGAACTGCCAGAACATCGGCCTCCGAACGACGACCGATCTCGGTGTCGTCGAACGTCTCGCACGCGGGGAAACGCTCGAGCCCGACGCACTCGTCGAGGGGGCGGATCCCGTCGTGCGCGCGCTCGAGCTTCATGGCGGGCTCCTCGGCTACGCGCGGGCTCGGCTCGAGGGGAGGGCGTCGCCGCCTGACCTCGAAGTCTCGGAAGGTCCTCAGACGATGGCGCAGAAGATCATCGCGGCGCACGCCGTGCGCGACGCCTCCGGCGAGCAGGTCGGCGCGCCCGGCGTCCGGATCGGCTCGACGTTGCTCGTGCGCGCCGATCTCCGCTTCAGCCACGAGTACGTGACGCCGATGGCCGATGCGCTCTTCCGGCGCGCGTTCGGCGAAGAGGCGCGCGTGCGTGACCCGGAGCGGGTGCTCTGCTTCCGCGATCACCTCACGTTCGTGGAGCACGTCTTCGCGGGCGACGCGAAGCGACTGCCGTTGCTCGAGCAGGCGCGCACCTTGCCGGAGGTGCAGGCGCGCTTCGCCGAGCGGCATGGGATCCGCCTTTTCGGAGAGCAGCCCGAGCGCGGGCCCGAGGGAGGCAGCGAAGCCATCTGCCACGAGGCCGTGCTCGAATCGTTCGCCGAGCCCGGAAGCGTCGTCGTCGGCACCGACTCGCACACGTCGACGGCGGGCGCCGCCGGTTGCCTCGCGTTCGGCGTCGGAAGTAGCGACATGGCTGCGGCGTGGCTCACGCGGGACGTGCGGCTCACGGTGCCGGAAAGCGTCCGCGTCGAGCTCGTGGGCGCGCTCCGACCCGGAGTCACGGCCAAGGATGCGATGCTCGCGTTGTTCCTCACGCCTGCCGTGCGGGACGGCCTCGTGACGGGCACGGTGCTCGAGTTCGGCGGCGAGGGACTCTTCACGCTGCCGCTCGACGAGCGCGCGACGCTCACGAACATGGCGGTCGAGGCGGGAGCGCTCACGGGGATTGCCGAGGTCGACGCCTCCGTGGCGCGCGAGCTCGCGACGCTCCGCGCCGGGGACGCTCGGTCGCTCGCGGCCCGTGCCGTGCGCGCCGATCCTGGCGCGCGCTACGTCGCCGAGCTCCGGCTCGAGCTCGATCGCGTGGAGCCGATGGTTGCGCTACCGGGCGATCCGAAGCGCGTCCGTCCGCTCGCCGAGCTCGCAGTTTCGGCCCCGGAGCCCCTGCGCATCGACATCGCGTACGGGGGCACGTGCACCGGGGGAAAACGCGCCGACATGGACCGCTACGCCGCGGTCTTCGCGCCCGCCGTGGCCCGCGGCGAGCGGATCGCGCCCGGAGTTCGCCTGTTTCTGCAGGTGGCGTCGGAGCGCGTGCGCAGGTACGCGGAGGAGCGCGGCTACCTCTCGCTCTTCGAGGCAGTGGGAGCGACGGTGCTCGGCCCCGCGTGCGGCGCGTGCATTGCCGCGGGCCCCGGCACCTCGCGCTCGAAGGACGAGGTCACGATCAGCGCCGGCAGTCGCAACTTTCCCGGACGGAGCGGTCCGGGGCAGGTGATCCTCGCGAGCCCGCTGGTCGTCGCGGCCAGCGCGCTCAAGGGCTTCGTCGCTGCGCCGAGCGAGGTGCGCGCGTGAGCAAGGGCCGCCGTCAAGGTGAGCGCCCCGAGCGCAAGCCGCGCGGGTTCGCGCTCGGCCCCGGAGTGTGGACGCGGCTGTCGTATCGGGTCCACGACGCCGAGGGTGAGCTCGTCGATGGAGCCGGGGGCGAGCTCGGCTTCGTGTTCGGCTACGGGGTGCTCCTGCCCGCGCTCGAAGCGCGGCTCGAAGGCCTCACGACAGGCTCCAGCAAGAGCGTCGAGCTCGCGGCGCGCGACGCCTACGGCGAGCGCGACGCCACCCGCCAGATCGAGGTGTCGCGCGAGGAGTTCCCTCCCGACGTCGCGCCCGGCGATCGCTTCGAGCTCGAGGGCGACGACGGCTCGGAGCTCGTGACGAGCGTCCTCGCCGTGTCCGACGACCTCGTCGTGCTCGACCTGAACCACCCGCTCGCCGGGCAGAAGGTCCGCTTCGACATCGAGGTGCTGGACGCCCGCGCCGCCACCCCCGAGGAGCTAGAAATCGCGGAATCCGCGCTACTCGCCGACGAAAACGAGGGGTCGCCCGGCCCTTCCGGCCTAATTCCGGCGGCTGACTTGCTTCGCCGGGGGGTCCGGAGCTAGGTAATCGCCCTCCTATGGCCATACCCGCCGAGTTGAAGTTCGATGTCCGCGTTCGTGAGCGCCTGATGGGCGACGGTCTCCTCGCCGAGAGCGAGGTGCAGAAGCACCTCGATGCTCTGCCCGATCTCGAGGGCCAAGCCGTCGAGCTCACCGTCAAGCAGCCGGCCCTGCAGAACGAGAGCGATCGCGACATCGTGATCGTGCGGACCTCCGGCGTGCGGCCTCCGATCGCGCCGGTGCGACCGGCCGACGACGACCTGGCCATCATCGACGACGACGACGATGACGACGATCTCGAGCTCGACCCCAAGAAGGCCGAGGCGAAGAAGCCCGTCGAGAAGCCGAAGGCCAAGGAAGCCGACTCCGACGAGGATGACGACGACGAAGAAGAGGAAGTGAAGAAGGACGGCGAAGCCGACAAGGGTTGGGGAGACGAGCCGTGACCGGCGCCGATCGCCAGCCCACGGCCGGCGACGGCAACTCGCTTCCCGCCATCGACTTCAGCACGTTCGTCATGTCGCTCAGTCACTCGGTGCTCGTGCACCTGGGTGACGCACCCGACCAGGATGGCGGGCCGAGCAAGAACCTCGAGCTCGCTCGCCAGACCATCGATCTCCTGGCGCTCCTCCAGGAGAAGACGCGCAACAACCTGACCGGCCCCGAAGAGCACCTGCTCGAGCAGGCCCTCACGGATTTGCGCCTGCGTTACGTCGAAGTGTCGCGCGGAACCCAGTGAGCTCTCGTCCACTGGTCTTGGCGCTCGGCCTGGTTGCGGTCGCGCTCGGCGCCTGCAAGACGCGGCTCGGCGGTTCGACGGGGACGAGCTCCGGCTTGCCCTCCGGCGCCGTGCCCATCGCCTCATACACGCCGCCCCCCGCGCCGCCACCGGTTCCGCTCGGGCCCACCGGCACGCCGACGAGCTTCGCCGATCTGGCCGCCAAGTGCGATCCGGCCGTCGTGTTCGTGAAGGCGCTCCAGGAATCCCGCCGGCAGGTGATGAACGAGGCCGTCGGGACGGCGTTCGTGTTCGACCCGACTGGGCTCATCCTCACGAACAATCACGTGATCGAGGGCGCCACCGAGATCCGCGTCATCTTCGGGCAGAAGCGCGAGATGCCCGCCACGATCGTGGGGCGCGATCGTCCAACGGACATCGCCGTCCTGCGCGTCGAGGCGACAGGTCTCGCGTTCGTGCCGCTCGGCGATTCGGGCACCGTGCGCGTCGGCGACTGGGCGGTCGCGATCGGCAATCCGTTCGGCCTCTCGCACACCGTCTCGGCCGGCATCATCTCGGCCAAGGGTCGCACGAACCAGGACGTGCGCGGGCTCGACGACTCAGGCTACTACGACTTTCTCCAGACGGACGCGAGCATCAACCCGGGCAACTCCGGGGGCCCTTTGCTCGACATCCAAGGCCGCGCAATCGGCATCAACACCGCGATCCGGCCGCAAGCGAACAGCATCGGTTTCGCCGTGCCGATCGATATGGTGAAGGAGCTTTTGCCGCGGCTCCTCAAGGACGGCAGAATTCGTCGCAGCGCCATCGGGGTCGTCGTGTCGGGCGTTCAGCAAGCCGACGTCACGCGCCTGCATCTGCCGGCCGAGACCGGAGCGCTGATTCGCGCCGTCGCGCCCGGGGGACCTGCCGACCGCGGTGGCCTCCAGCCGGATGACGTGATCGTCGGGCTCGGCGCGGATCCAATCCTGAGCCCCGAGCGACTGCGCTGGGTCGCCAGCCTGGCCGGCATCGGCGCCAAGGTGCCCGTCCGCGTCGTGCGCGAAGGGCGGACGTTCGAAGTGACGTTAGAGCTTCAAACGTTGCCGCAATCAGCCGCCGACGAATAGAAGCACGTTAGGGGCGGGTGGGATTTCCGCTAGCGGCGGCCGGGGCAGGGCGGGCCCCAATGCGGCCTCACGAGCGAATCCGCCTTCCCGGGGAGAATTGAGGGCGTGCTCCCGTATTCAATTTCAGATGTCTCGGCTTGCTTTCAGCGCCCGCCGCGGCCCGCCGCGCCGCTCCGTGCCGCCGCTCACGCTCGCTCCGGTGAGCGCAGGCGGGAGCGTGAATACCCCGGTTCCACCCTCGTCAAACCAATTGGCCCGCGAGGCGGAATCGGAACACGACCGTGAGCTCATTCACCGTGCCCAGCGAGGCGATCGCCCCGCGTTCGAGGAGCTCGTCGAGCGCCACCAGCGCCGCGCGTTCTCGATCGCGCTCGGTCTCGTCCGTGACGAGCAAGACGCTTCCGAGATCGTCCAAGAGGCGTTCCTGCGCGTCTACCGCGGTCTCGACGCGTTCAACGGGGCGGCGAGCTTTTTCACCTGGCTCTACCGGATCGTCAAGAATCTCGCCATCGACCTCATGCGCCGCCCGGCGTGGCAGCGCGAGCTCGCGGACGAGCTCGCCGGCGAGCAGGCGGACGCGCTCTTTCTCGCGCGCCTCGCCGAGACCGATCCCGAGGACACGCTGCGGCGGCGCGAGCTCGCGTCCGTCGTGGGGCGAGCCATCGACGCGCTTCCGCCCTACCACCGAGCCGTCATCCTCATGCGCGAGGTCGAAGGCATGAGCTACGAAGAGATGGCGGTTGCCGCCGGGGTCTCGAAGGGCACGATCATGAGCCGGCTCTTTCACGCGAGAAAGAAGCTGCAGCGCGCGCTCGGCGCGCGTTACGTGGAGGAGTGCGAGCGCTCGCGGGAGGGCAGCTCCCGTTGAAGCTCAACGACGAGACGCTAATGCTCTTTCACGATGGCGAGCTCGACGCCGAGCGCGCCCGCGCCGTTCGCGTCGGACGCTTGCACCATTCCGAAGTCACGGCGCGCCTCGAAGCACTGGGCGTGCTCGGCGACGCAGTTCGATCATGGGCGGAGGAGACGGGCGTCGACGCGGCTTTCGAGCGCCGGCGAGCGGCGCGTCGGGTCGGGCGCCGGCGTGCGCTCGGGCTCGGCGCGACCTTGCTCGCCGCCGTGCTCGCCGTGCCGGGCACCGTCCCGACCCTAAGACGCGCCGGGGTGGGCAACGCACCCGCGGATCCCGTGCCTTCGACACGCGGTGAGCCACGGGTTCGGTCGAGTCCGGTCGCCGTCGAGGCCGTTGACTTCGGCGCTCACCCCGGCGCGGTTTTCGAGGTCGAGGGCGACGCCATGGGCGAGACCACCGTGGTCTGGCTGGACGATGCAAGCGCCGACCTCGGCACGCTCTAGCTCGAGCCATTTTCGCGCCGCGGAGCCGGTCGACCGGGCGGCGGCGGAGCTCGAGCTGCTCGTCCTGCACGCGACGCACGACAAGCGAGGCATCGACCCGCGGCTGCGCGATCTCCCCGAGCTCACCAAGCCGCCCTTCGCGTCGTTCGCGACGTACAGCTTGCTCGAGAACGTGCGGCTGCCGCTCCGTCGGGGCGAGAAAGCGACGCACCGTTTGCCGAACGGGCGCACGCTCGGAGCGGAGCTTCTCGGTGTCGAGCCGAACGGCGCGGTGCGCCTGTCGGCGAGCATTAGCGAGCCCGGCGGGAACGCGTTCTTGCCGTTGCTCGAGGTGCGCGCCAAGGTCGGGCAGCGCTTCATCGTCGCCGGGCAGGGCTACCGGCGCGGTATTTTGGTGCTGGTGCTCACCCTCGCCCGCTGACCGGGGTTCCGCTCGAGGGCTTGGGGATCAGGCTGCCCGTGGCGGCGATCGGCAAGGTGAGCGTGAAGGTCGTCCCCTCGCCCGGGACGCTGTCGACCTCGATGGTCCCGCCGGCCGCGTCGAGGATACCGCGCACGATCGAAAGGCCGAGACCGGAGCCGCGTCCTTCGCTCTTGGTCGTGAAGAAGGGTTCGAAAACCAGCGGCAGATGCTCGGGGCCGATGCCGACGCCGCTGTCCTCGATGTCGAGCAGGACCGCGCGCGCGTCGAGGTCGATGCGTGCGCGGAGCGAGAGCTCGCCGCCGCCGCCCATGGCGTGCGCCGCGTTCGTGAACAGGTTCACGAAGACCTGCGTGAGCGCGCCCGCGACGCCGCGAATCGCGGGCAGCGTCGGTGGCAGCTCGCGCTTGACGGCGATGCCGGCGAACTCGTGCTCGCAGAAGACGAGCGCCTTATCGACGACCTCGACCAGCGACACGGGTCCCGGGATCTCGTTCGACGGCCGCGCGTAAGCGACGAGATCGCGCGAGAAGCGCAAGATGCGCCCAGCCGCTTCCTGAATGCGGCGCAGGCGCTCGAGATCGTCGGTCGCCTCCGGCTCCGGCAAGCGAGCTTGCGCCTTGCGCGTCAGGTACTCCGAGTAGGCGATGATCGAGGTGAGGGGATTGTTGAGCTCGTGCACGACGCCCGCCACGATCTGGCCGAGCGACGCCAGCTTTTCGGCCTGGATCATGTGCGCCTGCAGGCGCTCGAGATTGCGCGCCGAGCCGTGCACGCGCCGAAAGCTCTGGGCCCGGGCGAGCGAGCGCGACAGCACGAGGGCGGCGCGCTCGGCGATCTGCAGATCGAGCGGCGGGAGCACCGTCTGCGAGCCGACGTGGAAGGTCGAAGCGTCGTCGAGCGGCAGCACGCGCTCCTCGCGCAGGATCGGGAACAGGCGCGTCGGATCGCGCTGCATCGCGTCGGAGGCTCCGGGAGGCAGCCGGACGCTGATGACAGGGCGCTCTCCGGGCTCCATGATGACGCAAGTCCCGAGGGCCAGGTGCGGCAGGAGCGCGCTGAGCCCGTCGAGGAAGCGCTCCGTGACCTCGTTCTGCCCCGCGTCGACCGGTAAGTCGAGGGCGAGCGCCAGGAGCACGTCGCGCCACGGGTCGGCGATCGGCCGCTCCGAGCCACGGCGCGCCTGAGCGTTGCTGCCGAGCTCGCGCGAGTCCGAGTCGGTCACCGAGGGCGGTGCGGGAGTCGGGTTGCGCGAGCCGACCGGATCCCTCACGGCGAAGGCTCCCGGTTGCTGGTGGCGCTCGCGCGCTCGAGATCGAGGATGCGCGCCTCGCCCACGTAGCTCTTGGTCTCGTATTTCGTGATGCTGCCGACCTTGCGCACGATTTCCGCCATGCGCTGGGCTTCGGACACGATGATCTCGGCGTTGCGCGCCGCGCCGGGGTCACGCGAAAGCTGCCGCGAGAGCAGCTCGGCGTAGCCGATCACGCTCGTGAGCGGCTGATTGAGCTCGTGGGCGGCGGCGCCTGCGAGCTCGGCAATCATGGCCTGCTTCTCGCGCGCGCGGAGCTCTTCCTGGGCGCGCTCGAGCTCGGACTGGATGCGCATCTTCTCGCGCAAGTCGGTGAAGATGCCGAGCGAGCCGACGCGCCGCCCGTTCTCGACGACGAGCGATGCCGAGAGCAGCACCGGGACGGAGCTGCCGTCGGCGGCCAGCATGTCGACGCGGAAGTCGGCGAGCCTGCCGTAGCCGGCCTCGTCCGGATTGCGGATGCGGCGCATCACCTCGCGCGCGATGCCGGGCGCGTAGAGCGCCTCCACGTTGAGCTTGCCGATCACGTCCCCGGGCGAGTAGCCGAACACGCGGGCTGCGGCGCGGTTGAAGATGCGCACCGTGCCCTCGAGATCGGCCGACACGATCGCGTCCACGGAGCTGTCGATGACCGACTCCAAGAACTCCTTGGTCTGACGCAGCTCCACCGCCGTCTGACGCTCGAGCGTCACGTCGCGGAACGTGAAGAGCACGGCGTCGTCGTCGTGCAGCACGGAGCTGAAGCTGACGTTGGCGGTCACGGAGCGGCCGTGGCGCTCGGCGAGGTGCAGATCGACGCCACGCGGATACACGCCCGCCGCAAAGCCGCGCATCAAGCGCCCGGCGAGCTCGCGCTGGGCGGGCACGAGCAGCGACTCGAACGTGCCCGAGGAGAGCTCGGCCTCCGTGGCTCCGATGATCTCGCGAGCGCGCGGGTTCGAGAACAGCACGCGCCCGTGGCGGTCGATCACGACCATGCCGTCGGCGGCGCTCTCGAAGAAGCCGGCATAGCGCTGGAAGAGCTGCACCCGGCGCTCCGCCTCGACGCGGGCCGTCGTGCTCTGCTCCGTCTCGTCGCGCAGGGACTGCAAAAGGCGCGCGTTGCGCAGCGCGATGGCCGTCGCGTTCGCCAGCGTCGAAGACAGCGACAGCTCGGCGTCCCCGAACGTCGTGCGCGCTTTGGACCGCAAGAACAGCACGCCGAGTGGTCGCCCTTGGTCGTGCATGATGGGCAAGAGCGCGAGCGACGCGAAGCCGCGCGCGGGCTCGCGCTGGCGGACGACCTCGAGCAGGGGGCTGTCGGCGGCGTCCTGAATGACGAGCGCCCGGCCGGTCGCGATCACTTCGCGGATTTCCGGATATTGGTCGAGCATGATCGGGCGGTCGCGCACGCGGTCGTCGTCGCTCGAGGCGAGGACGAAGCCGAGGCGACCCGATTCGGCCAGGAGGACGACGCTGCAGCGATCGACGCGCACCACCTCGGCGATGCGCTTCACGACCGTGAACAAGATGTCGCGGATATCGAGGCTCGAGGCGAGCGCCTGGGTGAGCTCGAGCAGGGTCTGCTGGTCCCGATCCCGGCGCGCCAGCCGGTCGAGGTACTCCCGGACCCGCATCTGCACGCGCAGGCGAGCCAAGAGCTCACCGGGCCGGAACGGTTTCTGCACGTAATCGTCCGCGCCGCTCGCGAACGCACGCTCGATCTCGCCGTCCGTTTCGAGGGCCGTCAGCACCACGACCGGCACGTCGGCGAGGCGCGGTCGCCCGCGCACGTGGCGGAGGATGGCGTACCCATCCGGCTCCGGCATCACGAGGTCCAGCAGAATCGCGGCGGGCGCGGGGTGGCTATCGAGGTACGCTAGCGCCTCGGCACCGCTCCCGACCACGTCGGCACCGAGGCCGGCCCCCGCCAACATCTGACCGAGCAGATGGCGGCTGACGCCGTCGTCGTCGACCACCAGAAGGCGGGATTCCGGAGCCACGGCTAAAAAGCGTATCACGAGCGCGCCTTTTCGGGCCGTGGGCGCGGCCGCCCGGCGGTTTTGACCGCTCCTTCCCCGGGTATTAGCGTGCCTCGGGTGAGCGATCCGCCGCGTGAGCCCCGTGACGAGGAGCTGGAAGAGCTCGGCGACGAGGTCATCCTCGCGCAAGAGAGCGCGGTGCACGTTCCGCAGCCGCGCCAGAACGTCACCACCGATCACCCCACGGTAGTGATCTCCGAGCCCCAGCAGGGCGCAGACATTCGGGCCACGGTGCGCAGGCCACGGCAGTCGAGCGAGCAGACCGTCGTGATTCGCGATCGCCGCCAGCTCGACAAGATGCGAAAGGCGATCTCGGATCGGCAGCAGCTCAAGCAGCCGTCGCGCGTGGTCGAGTCGAAGACGCTCTACTTGCTGGTCGCCGCGGCGCTCCTGTCCCTCGTCGTGGGGACACTGATTGCCGCGTTCGTCGACTCCCGGCAGGAATCGCCCGATCTCGCCGGGAGCGGTTCCGCCGCCGCCCCCGCGCCGCCGCCGTCGGCTGTCACGACGCCGGCCCCACCCCCCACCATCGACCTCGATTCGCTGCCCGTCGACCGGCGCAAGCCCCACCGCAAGTCGCCGTAGGCGCGCCGGTCAGTCGCTCGTGCTCAATCGGTGAGCGAATCGGAGGCGACCTCGAGGTTCCAGCCGAGCTTCTCGAAGCTCGGTCGAATCGCCGCGTGATCACCGACGACGACGACCAGGAGATCCTCGGGTGCGAGCAGGCGTTGCCCCGCTTCGAGATCCGGGCTCGCGACCGCCGCGATCAAGCTCGGGTAGCGGGTGTAATAGTCGCTGCCGAGATTCAGCGAGAAGAGTGGAATGACCGCGTCGGCCACGAGCGAGGTGTGCTCCATCTTGGCGCCGAGCGCGTGGAGAAGCGCGGCTTTTCCGCGGGCGACCTCGTCGGGCATGAGCGGCGCGCCGAGGCCCGGATCGCGCGCCCGGCCGAGCTCGCGCTGGATCTCGACCAGAGCTTCCGCCGTCACGTCGGTGCGCACGCTCGTCGCGACGACGAAAGCTCCCCATTCGCGCGTCCCGACCTGCCGCGCGGAGGCGCCGTACGTGTAGGCGTGCTTCTCGCGCAGGTTCATGTTGATGCGCGAGGTGAAGAGCCCGCCGACGATCTCGGAGAGCACGTCGCGGGACTCGAAGCCTTGTGCGCTCCGCGCGGGAAAGCGCTGAGCCGCGAAGAGCGCCGTCTGCACCGCGCCGGGCCGATCGACCACGACGAGCCGAAGACCGGGATTCGGCGGAGGCAGTGGCGCTGCCGCCGTCCGCTTCGGAGCCGCGCCGCGCCAGCTTCCGAAGAGCTTCTCGATGGTCGGTCGCAGCGACTCCGCGTTCACCGCGCCGACGACGACGAGCGCCGACTCGCTCGGCACGTAGCGACGTGCGTGGAAATCCTTGAGGTCGTTCACCTTGAGGCGCTTCACCTCGCTCACGCCGCCGCTCACGGGCGCGCCGTGCACCGCGCCGTTCAGGAGCCGCAGGCCCGCCAGCGACGCCAGCCGCTCCGGAGCCTGCCGCTCGCCGACCAGCTGGTCGAGCCACTCGCCGCGCACGCGCTCGAACTCCTTCGCGTCGAAGGCGGGCTCGCGCACGACCTCCGCGAGTAGGGCGAGCGCGCGGTCGAGGTCCCCCGTGAGCACACTGAGCCCGACGGACGAATCGTCGCGACTCGCGTTCGAGGCGAGCGGCGAGCCGAGCGATTCCGCGGCCTCGGCAAGCTCCCGGCTCTTGTGGCGGCGCGAGCTTTCCACGAGCATGCGCGCCGTCAGCGCTGCGAGCCCGCTCTTGCCCTCGGCGACGGACGAAGCGCCGTGCCGCACGACGAGGTCGACGCTCACCACGGCGGCAGGCTGCTTCACGACGTAAACGCTGAGACCGTTCGAGAGCTTGAGCACCTCCGGAACCGGAAAATGGAGCTCCCCGGGCAGGCCGGGCTTTGGCCGCTCCGAACGCCAGGCTTCCGGATCGGGGGCGGCGCTGGCGCTCGAGCTCGGGCTCGCCGGCGGATTCGCGCGGTAGGTCTTCACGTTGCCGCCGCAGCCGAGCGCGGCGACCGCGACCGAGAGCAGCGTGATGGTCGCGAGGCGCATCACGGGCGCTCCTTGCCCGGCGCGGCCGGTGCGGGTGCCGGCGCCCCTGGTGTCGGCGGCGGCGTGGTTCCCAAGCTCGGGCGCGTGACGACCGTCACGCGCGCGTTCTTCCCCATGTACTTTTGCACCACGCGCGAGACGTCGGCCGCCGTGACGGCGTCGATCGCCGCGAGCCACTTCGGCAAGTAGCCGGGATCGCCCAGGTAGTGATCGAAGCGCTGCAGGAGCCCCGCGCGCCCCGAGTCGCCGCCGTGCCCGTTCAAGAGCTCGAGATCGCTCGCAATCGCGAGGAACGTGCGGCGTTTGGCGCGCGACAGCTCGTCCGCGGAGGGCGGGGCACTGGCCAGGCCGTCGATCACCGCGTCGAGCACCCATTCCACGTCATTCGCGGATTTTCCGGAGGCGAGCGTCGCGCTCACCTCGAGCATCGTGGCAAGCCCATTCGGATCGGAGCTCGCCTCGACCTCGGACGCGAGCTTGTCTTCGACGACGAGCCGCCGATAGAGCCGCGTCGCACGCCCGCCCGCGAGAATCGAGGTCGCGATGTCGAGCGCTGCGTCATCGGGACCGAATGCCGGCGGCGCGATCCAGCCGTACGCGACGCGCGTGAGGTCGACCGGCTCGTCCACGGTCAGCCGGATCGGCTTTGCGAGTGGAGGCGTCGCACGGTGGGCGGGGCGCGCCGGCTGCTTGCCGTGCAATGTGCCGAAGTACTTCTCCACGAGCACCTTGGCTTCAGCGGGCTCGAAGTCGCCCGCCAGCGTCAGCGTCGCGTTGCTCGGCGAGTAGTAGGCACGGAAGAAGTCCGTCACGTCGCCGAGCGTCGCCGCCGAGAGGTCCTGCATCGAGCCGATCACGGCACCGTGGTACGGGTGCCCGACGGGGAACATCGTGTCGAGGAGGGCCAAGCTGCTCGGCCCGTACGGCGCATTCTCGAAGCTCTGCCGGCGCTCGTTCTTCACGACATCGCGTTGCACGTCGAGCCGCTCCTGCGTGATGGCATCGAGCAGGTAGCCCATGCGATCGCTCTCGATCCAGAGCGCCAGCTCGAGATACTCGCGCGGCACCGTCTCGAAGTAATTCGTACGGTCCCAGTTCGTGGTGCCGTTCACGTTCGTCGCGCCGATCGACTCGAGCAGCTTGTCGAACTCGTGGCCGACGTGGCGCGAGCCCTCGAACATCAGGTGCTCGAACAGATGCGCGAAACCGCTGCGTCCGGGGGGCTCGTTCGCGGGCCCCACGTGGTACCAGAGGTTCACGGCGACCATGGGCAGCGCGGGATCGCGATGCAGGATCAGCGTGAGCCCGTTCTTGAGCGTCAGCTTCTCGAACGGAAGGTCGAGCACGGGGCGCGCCGGCGCATCGACGTGCGCCGCCGACTGAGCCTTCGGCTCGGCGTGAACGCTCGCGCTGGCGCAAGAAAGGAGCAGCGCGAGCGCGGAACGGCGGAGGTGCTGTCGTTTCACGCCTCGGACGATGCCACACGATGCGTGGGAGGGTGGGCTCGCCGGCGCGCGCCTCTTCAATCCGGCCGGCGGGAGTGATACGAACCACGCGATGTCAGACCAGGGTCCTGGCGGCTACGGAGGCGGCGGATACGGCGGTGGTGCGCCACCCGGCGGCGGAGCTCCCCCGGGCGGCGGGGTCCCACCCGGCGGCGCGCCCCCCGGCGGCGGACAGGGCGGCTGGGGTGGTCAACCTCCCGGAGCTCCGCCGGGCGGCTACGGACAGCCTCCGGGTGGCTACGGACAGCCTCCAGGTGGCGGCTACGGGCAACCTCCCGGAGCGCCCCCTGCGTGGCAGCAGCAGCCGGGCTACGGTCCTCCCGCCGGTGCGGTGCCGCCGACGATCCCGGGTGGTGGAACGACGTCGAACCCGCTCGTCTGGGTTGGCCTCGGCTGCGGGGCGCTCTTGCTCATCGGTGGTGCGGGCGCTGCCTGGTTCTACTTCTCGATTTTCAAGCCGGCCCAAGCGGTGGCAAACGCCGTGGCATCGGGCGGACTCGGCGCGACGGTGAGCGTCAGCGACGCTGGCGTCGTCGTGAAGCTCCCGGGTGTCGGCGAGGTCACCGCGCCTGCCCCGACCGCCGAGCCCGGCGCAGCGACCCCGGGCACGCACGCGGCAACTCCCGGAGGCGTCGCGTCGGGTGCCGCGGGTGCGGCCGCGCTTCCGCCGACGGCCGTGAACCTCGCTCCCGGCGCCAGCTGCGCTGCTGCAGCGGCATGCTGCAAGTCGATGCTCGAGAAGTCGGGTGCCGGCGCGCAGGTTGCTCAGTGCGAGCAAATGAAGTCCGCGCCCGAGGTCGTGTGCGCCAACGCGCTCGCGACGTACCGGAAGACGGCGCCGATCGTCGGCGCGGTGTGCCCGTAGTCGGCCTTCGGATCCGCCCGCGCCGCTACTCGACCGAGAGCACGGGCAGCTGCGTGCTGCTGAACGAGAGGCCGCCGTTCGAGCCTGCGCCGTCGACGTCGCAATACGTCCAGCGGGCGCGGTCGAACGAAAAGCGGAACGCATAGCGGTACGTTCCGACGTCCGGTGGGACGAACGAACCCTGGAACTCGTCGTCGTTCCCGATTTGGGTGTTGTAGCTCGCCGGAGACCACGTGAAGTAATCCACGCGCGGATCTCCAGTTCCGTAGCCGACCTCGGCAACGACGCCCGGTGGCGGGCCGTCTTGCTCGGTGACTCCTGCCTCGTAGAAGCGTCCGTAGATGGCACCGGAGCCTTGCCCGAGGGAGAGCGAAAGCGACGTTGGAAACTGTACGTTGCAGAAGTCGGCTTCTTCGGCCTGGTCCGTTTCGTTCATGACCGTGCCGATGCTGTTGGCACAGACGCAGGCGTGCGCGGGCGTCGAGGAATTGCGCGGAACGGGAGCGGCGACCACGAAGTCGGTCTGGTGGTTCCCGTGGTCCCGGCAGCCGTCGTCGGCACGGAGCACGGCCGTCGAGCTCGACGGAGCAGGCGCTTGGGACGCCCCGCAGTCCGCAGTAGCGGCGCCGAAGGCGACGAGATCGATGATGCCGGTGGCCGTCGCACAGATGGAAAAGTTGTTCAGCGCCGCCGAATGGCTAACCAACGCAACCTTGCCACCCGATGCCGTTATGCTCATCGGCCCGGTCCAATCGGGATTGGGAACGGGAACACCAACGCCGGTGTTGCCGCCCGTTCCGGCGATGAGGAGGTAGCCGTACGCGGGGATCGACAGGTTCGGCAAGCTTGCCACCGCCCAGATCGTGCCGCCCAGGCTCAGGGTCTGGACCGACATGTTGTGGAGATTGAAGGGCTTGGATCCGAGGTTATGCAACTCGACGAAGTCGTTGTCGTACGGCGTGCCGCCGCCGCCGAAGATCTGACTGATGACCACGAGCCGCTCGTCCTTGCACTCGTAGTCGTCGACGCCGGCACATGCTTCATCGATGCCGTTGCAGTCGTTGTCGATGCCGTCGCCGCACGCTTCTGCGCCCGGCAGAACCTGCCCGGTGCACGCCGCGTAGCCCGTGCCGGACGGGGTGCACGCCTGCGCCCCCGACAAGCAAACGCCGACGCCCGCGGTGCCCGCCGGCCCCTCGTAACAAGTCGTCGTGGAGCCCGGTGTGCACATCGCGCCGGACGCTACGCTTTGGCCGTTGCAAGCGTAGACGGTTTGCTCGATCTCGCTCGGCGCCAAGGTGCCGTCGTCGTTGGTGTCGACCCCAATGTCGATGCGAGTCCCGCCCGCGGGACAGTTCGAGCCCGCTGGCTCCGCGCTCGCGTGGACCAGCGACTCGAGCCCGGTTGGCCCCGTCGCTCCGGGCGGACCGGCCGAGCCTTGTGGCCCGGTGGCGCCCGTCGGCCCACTCGCCCCGGCGGGTCCCGCCGGCCCGGTCGTGCCGGTTGCACCCATCGCGCCCGTCGCACCCGTCGCACCCTGGGGTCCGGTGGGGCCGTTTGCCAGAGGAATGAGCGTCCATTGTCCGGACACGCATCCGACCAGCGTTTTCGTCGAGCTCGAGTAGGCGACCGCACTCGCTAGCGCGGTGGTGCAGGGGATCTGCACCCACGTGCTGGCGAGGCACGACCACAAGCCTGCTGGGTTCTGGACGAAGGCCGTGGTCCCAGAGAGGGAGGAAGTGCACTTCGGCAAGCTTGCCGGCGTCCCGGCAGTGAGCCCGATGCTGAAGACGCCGTCGGCGGGCGCCGAAGCGTCCTCCTCGCGGGTCGCGCAGCCGACTGCTGCTGCGCCCACCACCAAGCTCGTCGTACCAAGCAGCGCGGTCCTGATCAGTCTCATCATCGGGTCGAATCTCTCCGTGGCTAGATCTCGGCGAGCCTCTCCCGAAAGCCCGCCGCCGATCGATGGTCAATTTTTCCTAGCGAGCGGCTCGAGCTCGCGACTCAGCCGAGCACGCCCGCAAGCGGCCCGCATGTCGGCTCGATCCCGAAACCCATCGCGTCGACGTGCCCGAACGCGTGCAACACCGAGGTATGAAGCTTGTGCGCGCTCTCCGGGCTCGGCAGCCTGAGGAGCTGCCCGCTCTGAAATCCGAGGTTTCTGCCGCCGATCAGCAGGTACTGCATGTCGGCTGGAGCGTGGTTGTGATCGGTCCCGCACTCCGCGCCCCAATAGATGAGCGTGTTGTCGAGCATGGTGCCGTCGCCCTCGGGGATCGCTCGCAGTCGCTTCGCGAGGTACGCGATACGCGAGGCCCAGAAGCGATCGAACGCGCCGTACGCGGCCGCCGCCGACACCGTATCACCCCCGAGAGTGACTTCGCTCTTCCGCGTCGTGTCGTTCTGCGACAGGTGTGCGAGCTCGTGCCAGCTGTTGGCTTCTCCGGCGACCAACCCGAGCAATCCGCCGTGCTGACTGCCGGACGACCCGAACGCGAGATCCCCGACCCGCGTGCGATCGCAGAGGAACGCGTTCACGAGCAGGTCGACCTGCACCTCGCCCCACTTCGTGACGTTGTCCGCATCGCGGTCGTTCTGCGTGATGCCGCCCGTAGATACCCGCTCGCAGCCGACGGCTGGCGTCGTGCTTGGCGCGTCGGCGGTGCGCGCGCGCCGCTCGAGCTCTTCGAGCGCGTCGAGGTGCACGTCGAGGCGCTCCCGCTCGTCAGTTCCCAAATGGGTTTGAAGCTCTCTCAGGGCGCTCCGGTCGAGCTCGAACAGCGTGCTCCGGATCCGCTGCTCGAGGGCGGATTCTGCGGGCTTCGGCGGGCTCGTGTCCCCGAAGCTCAAGCCGCTGAAGAGCTTCGCGAACGCGCGAGCGGGGGAAGCCTCGTGGGGGATGGGTTGGCCGGGGCCGGAGTAGCAGATGACGTGGCGCTGGGTCGCGTCGCCGGGATCCGCGACGGCGAGGTGCACGTCCGAGATCGGCGTGCCGCCGCGCAAGTCTGTGTTTTGCAGCAGCACCTGCTCGAGCGAGGGCCCATTCGCGTAGTGCGTGGCGTCGTCGAAGAACCGCGCGCCCGTGAAGACCTGCGCCACGCCCGCTTCGTGGTGGTTGTCGAACGTCCAGGAATGGTCGAGCTGTCGCACGAACAGGAGCTCGGACTCGAGCCCCGCGAAGTCTCCGAGCGGCGCGCCGAGCTCGAGCGCTCCACCGGCGTCCGTCGCGGGCCACCACTCGCGCGGGTGTGCGTCGGGCGTGAACACGAGCACGAGCCGTTTCGGCGCCGCGGCCTTGGCTTCGAGCGCGCGCTGGCGCAAGAATGGCGCGAGAAAGACGCCGCCGAGCGCTGTCTTGAGGAGCGTGCGCCGCGCGCAGCGTCCGTGACGGGGGAGCACGAGCGGTCTCATGGCTCGCGCCTCCTCCGGTAGGTGCTCGCCGTAGACCAGAGGGCCACGAGCGCGTCGCCGAACGAGCCGCCGTCGAGCGCCCGGCGCGCCGCTTGTATCGGCGCTACCCCGCGCCCGGCCTCGAGCTCGCCGAAGTAGTAACGGAAGGCTTGGGTCGCGACGCATTCGCGCACCCACTCGCTCTCGGCGAGAGCCCGTGCGAGGTCTGCGTGATCGGCGAGGCTCCGATCGCGATCGGTTCCCGAGAGGTCGCCGCTCGTGTCGATGGGGACGCCGTTTTCGACGGTACGAAAGCGGCCCGCGCCGTCGAAGCTCTCGAGAGTGAAGCCGATGTCGTCGAGCAGCGCGTGGCAGCCGGCGCACGCCGCGAGGCCAGCGTGGCGCCCGTAAAGCTGGCGCGTGGTCTTCGCGTCGGCTTCCGCCGGAGTACTGCCGAGCGCGGGCGGGGGACGGCTCGGGGGATGGACTGCCTGGCACAGCAGTCGCTCGCGCACGAACAAGCCGCGTGCGGTCGGTGAGCCCCGGGTTTCGTGGGCGCCGAGCGACAGCACCGCCAAAAGCGCAAGCACGCCGTGTCGCTCGCCGCCGCTCGTCGCGCTCGGGTCGCTCCGGTAGAACGCGCCGAGGGCGCCGGCGGGTTCGGGCACCTCCGCCGTCAACAGCTCGTCGAGCGTCGCGCCGAACGCGGCGTGCTGCGCCAAGAAATCGAGCGCCTCGCCCTGCATGTCACCCCGCACGGCATCGAACCCGGGGAAGCTCGCCGCATCCTTCTCGGGCTGCAAGGGCGCTCCCGGCGAGCCCTCCACCTCGAACGCGTCGAGCTCGAGCCATTCGCTGGCGAACGCGGTGAGCGACGCGCGCCCGAGCTTGCCCTCGGCGAGCGCCTGAACGTGCTCGGCGAGGCGGTCGGGATCGGTGAGCTCGCCGTTTTCGGCCGCTTCGAGCAGGGTTCTGCCCGGCGGACGCCCCTCGAGCCCGTAGGACAAGAGTGACGCCACCTCGTAGCCCGTGAGCGAGAAGTCGTCGCCCGCGTCGCTTGGGCCAAGCTCGGTTCGATAGAGAAAGCCGGGTGCGGTGAGCAGGGCTCTGAGCACGCTGCGAAAGGCGAGCGCTATGTCGCCGTCGCTTGCGGCTATGTCGAACAAGGCTCCGTAGGCGTCGAGCTCGGCGCTGGTCGCGGGGCGCCGAAACGCGCGCGCGACGCTCGCTTCGACGAAGCGCGGCTTGGCGTCGAGCGTGAGCTCGCGATCGGGCACGAGCGCGACGAGCTCGTCCTCGTCGAGCGCGTCCGTCACCGTTTTCGCCGCGTCGTAGTACTCGGCGAGGAGCTCGGTGCGCACGAGGCCCGAGCTCGACATGTGCCGGTAGATGCCGTTGTCGAGCTCGGGCTCGAAGTCGGACGTAGCGACCGCTTTCCCGAGCACGGCCTCGGCACTCGCGGCGTACTCGGCGTGGCTGAGGAGGAAGGTGCGCGCGGGGAGCTCGGCAGGGAGCGCTTCGGGCTCGGCGTAGGGCTCGCTACTCTCGCGTGGCACGACGGCACCGGTCGTGCCGCCGCTCCCCGGGCGTGCGCTCGAGCCGCCGGGACTCGCGTCCTCGCCGCCGCTGCCGTCGCTGGGCTTCTCGCCGCTCGCGCCGGCCGAGCCGCCGTCGCGCTCGGCGCCGGGCCTCGTGCCGCTCTCGCCGCTCGCGTGCGTGCACGCCGCGAACAGGAACGGCAAGACAAAACGGCCGTTTTTGCGCATCGAGCCTCACGAGAGTATCCGTTTTCCGAGCTTGACGCTGCGGTCGTCGGAGCGCTTGATCGTCTGCCGTGCCGACGACCATTCCGCCGCCGCGCCGACGCTCCGCCGAGGCCGCGCGCGTCCGCGACGGTGCCGCCTTCAACGCGGCTTGGCGAAGGTTCGGGCCATACCTGAGCGAGCGCCAATGGGGCACGGTGCGCGAGGACTACAGCGGCACCGGCCAGGCTTGGGAGTACCTGCCGCACGACCACGCGCGGAGCCGCGCCTACCGCTGGGGTGAGGACGGGATCGCCGGCTTCAGCGATCACCATCAGCGCATCTGTCTCGCCGTCGCGCTCTGGAACGAGCGCGACCCGATCCTCAAGGAACGCCTGTTCGGCCTCACCAACGCCGAAGGCAACCACGGCGAGGACGTGAAGGAGCTCTATTACTACCTCGACGCCACACCGACCGCGTCGTACGCGAAGATGCTCTACAAGTACCCGCAGCGGGAGTTTCCCTATGCGGCGCTCGTCGAGGGCAATCGCGAGCGGGGGCGCGAGCGGCCGGAGCTCGAGCTCGTGGAGCTCGGCGCCTTCGACGACGATCGGTACTTCGACGTTTTCGTCGAGTACGCCAAGGCGGAACCGAACGACATCCTGTTTCGCATTCACGTCGAGAACCGCGGTCCCGAGCCCGCGCCGCTGCACGTCTTGCCGCACGTGTGGTTTCGCAACACCTGGTCCTGGACGCGGGACGCCGAGCGCCCGCTCCTCGAGCGCGCGGGTCCGACGAGCGTGCGGCTCCAGCATCCGGAGATGGGCGGCTTCGTCGCGAGCTTCGATGGCCACCCGGAGCTCTTGTTCTGCGAGAACGAGACGAACTTCGGGCGCCTCTACGGCACTCAGGGCGCGCCGTTCCCCAAGGATGCCATCGGCGAGCGCGTCGTTTTCGGCCGCCCGCTGGCGACCAATCCCGCGCAGCGCGGCACCAAATGCGCCGCGCACTACCGCTTCGTCCTGCCGCCGGGCGGCGCAGTCACGCTGCGCGGTCGTCTGCTCCAGGGCGCGAACCCCGCCGCGGCGAGCCCGTTCTTCGAGTTCGACACGCTGCTCGCCGAGCGCGAGACGGAAGCCAACGAGTTTTACGCGGAGCTTCAAGAAGGCATCGAGAGCGCGGACGCCCGCCTCGTCCAGCGTCAAGCGCTCGCGGGGATGATCTGGTCCAAGCAGTTTTACAACTACGACGTGCGCGCGTGGCTCGGCGGCGACGAAACGCAGCCGGCGCCCCCCGCGTCACGCTCCCGCGGGCGCAACGTGGAGTGGGACCACCTCGTCAACGACGACGTGATCTCGATGCCCGACAAGTGGGAGTACCCCTGGTACGCGGCCTGGGATCTCGCATTTCACTGCTTGCCGCTCGCGCTCGTCGACGCGGAGTTCGCGAAACACCAGCTCGTGCTCCTCACGCGTGAGTGGTACATGCACCCGAACGGGCAGCTGCCGGCCTACGAATGGGCCTTCGGGGACGTGAACCCGCCCGTGCACGCCTGGGCCGCGCTGCGCGTCTTTCAGATCGACAGGAAGGCTCGGAACGACGCAGGCGATCTGGATTTTCTCGAGCGCATCTTCCACAAGCTGATGCTCAACTTCACCTGGTGGGTGAACCGCAAGGACCCTCAGGGTCACAACATCTTCCAGGGCGGTTTTCTCGGGCTCGACAACATCGGCGTGTTCGACCGCAGTCAGCCGTTCCCGAACGGCGGCGTCATCAACCAGTCCGACGGCACGGCCTGGATGGCGATGTACAGCCTGAACCTGATGCGCATCGCGCTCGAGCTCGCCGTTCACGATCCGGTGTACGAGGACATCGCGAGCAAGTTCTTCGAGCACTTTCTGCACATCGCCGAGGCGATGACGAAGATCGGCCCCGATTCGATGGGCCTCTGGGACGAGGGCGACAAGTTCTATTACGACGTGCTCCAGAACGACGGCCACTCGATCCCGCTCAAGGTGCGCTCGATGGTCGGCCTGATTCCACTCTTCGCGGTGGAGGTCCTGGACCCGGGCATCTTCGACGCGCTTCCGGGCTTCAGCCGCCGCCTGCGCTGGTTCCTCGAGCACCGGCCGGATCTCGCGGCGCTCGTGTCACGCTGGCAGGAAACGGCCGTGGGCGAGCGTCATCTGCTTTCGCTCCTGCGCGGCCACCGGATGAAGAAGCTCCTTTCTCGCATGCTCGACGAGACGGAGTTTTTGTCACCCTACGGAGTGAGAGCCTTGTCGCGCTACCACCTGGAGCACCCCTTCGTGCTCGAGGCCGACGGCCACCGGCACGTCGTGAACTACGTTCCGGGCGACTCCGAGACGGGCCTGTTCGGCGGGAACTCGAACTGGCGCGGCCCCGTGTGGATGCCCGTCAACTACCTGATCGTCGAGTCGCTGCAGAAGTTCCACCACTACTACGGCGACGATTTCCGCCTCGAATGCCCGACCGGCTCGGGCCGCATGCTCACGCTGCTCGAGGTGGCGGAGGAGCTCGGTCGCAGGCTCACGCGCCTCTTCCTGCGCGACGAGTCGGGGCGAAGGCCGTGCTTCGGCGAGCACGAAAAGCTCCAGCGCGATCCGCATTTCCGCGACTACATGCTCTTCCACGAATACTTCCACGGCGACACGGGCCGGGGCCTCGGCGCGCAGCACCAGACCGGCTGGACGGGTCTGGTGGCGAAGCTGATTCAACCGCGCCGACGCAGCCGCTGAGGGCGAGGTCCGTCATGCCCGACCTCTCCGAGCTCTTCACGCGAACGCGCATCGGCTGGCTTCTCGTCGTCGGGTCACTCGGACTGCTCGGGTACGTCGTGTTCGGCGGCTCCGACGACGACAAGGTCGTTTTGCGCATCAAATCGCTCGCGAGCGCCGTCGAAACGCACGAGGACGAAAGCATCGTGTTCCGCACGGCGCGCATCAACAAGGCATTCAAGGAAGGGCTCGAGCCGGACGCGACGTTCCGCGCTCCGGAGCTTCCGTCGCAGAACGGCATTCGGGAGCTCTCCACGCTCGCGGCCGGCGCCGGGCAGATGTTCGGCGCGATCCACCTCAGCGTCGGCGCGACGGACGTTCACGTCGATGGCGCCGTGGCGCACGCCGTCTCCGAGGTAACGCTCACGAGCGCGCGCGGGAACGAGCTCCACGGCGACCGTCGCAGCGTGCGCTTCGAGCTCCACCGCGCGAGCGGCGACTGGCGCGTGAGCTCGATCGACGTCGCCCCGAAAAGCGGCGAGCAGCCCGAAGCCCGACCTTGAGCTAAGCGGGCCGGTAGCGCCGTGTAGCGCCAATCAGCGTTACGAGGGAGATCCAGAGCCCGAGCGACAGCCCGAGGTGCACGATCTGCAGCCAGCCGGGCGCCGAGAGCAGAACGTTCGAGACCCCGGCGACGAGCTGCACGAGCACGAGCCCGAGCACCGCTCGACTCGCCAGGCGCAGAACCCGATCGCGGGCGTCCCAGAGGCTCCCCGCGACCCAGGCGACCCCCACGGCGGTGAGCAGCGCAAGCACCGGGTGGACCCCGCGGAATCGCTGGAGAAAGTGCGCGCTCTCGCCGTGGTCTTCGGCCACGCGCGCCATGAGCGTGTGGGCGAGGGGCGGGTACACCGTGTCCCCGAGGGCCGTGACGGCGCCGGTGGCGGCCACGACCAGCGCCCCGAGGGCGGCGAGAAGGGGCAACGTGAGCGATGGTGTCTCGCCCCGAGACGCCGCGGGAGCGCTCTCCCGCTCGTGCGCCCAGAGTGCGGCGAGCGCCAGCGTCGCCACGAGACCGTAGGTGAACACGAGATGGAGCGGCATCACGACGGCGCGCGTGGCCGAGATGTTCTTGTCAACGAGGCCGAACAGCACGAGCGCCGCGCCAATCAGATCCTCGGCGATAGTGAGTGCGACGCCGAGTAGCGTCGCGGTTCGCAGCCGGTGACCTGGTGGTGTGGATTTCCACGCGAGCACCGCGAGGTAGATGGCCGGCACGAGCGTCGCGCCCGCCGTGACGCGGTGCGTGAGCTCGACCACCGTCTTGATTCGCGTCGGCAGGTGCACGAGCTCGCCGTTGCAGGTCGGCCAATGCTGGCCACAACCGGCGCCCGAGCCGCTGATGCGGACCCACGCGCCGAACAAAACGACGAGGACGGTGTAGCCGAGCGTGAGGAGCGCCACCCCCTCCACGCCCGCAGGCTGCGTGACGCGTCCCTCATCTCCTTCCCCGTCGCCACTTTTGCGAGGAAGATCCGGGTTTTTTCTCGACTTGGTCGTGAAGTTCTGCAAGATCCCGACCTAGCTACCATGAGCCAGCAGTTTTTCGAGGGCATCTCGCCCATCCGTTTCGAAGGCCCTCAATCCGACAACCCACTCGCGTTTCGCTACTACGACAAGAACAAGGTCGTCGCGGGCAAGACGATGGAGGCGCATCTGCGTCCCGCCGTTTGCTACTGGCACAGCTTCGCGTGGGGCGGCCAAGACGTGTTCGGGTTCGGTATCCCCACGATGGATCGTCCCTGGTTCAAGGTGGCCGACCCCGTCGCTGCGGCGGAGATGAAGCTCGAGGTCGCGTTCGAGTTCTTCGAGAAGCTCGGCGTGCCGTTCTTCACCTTCCACGATCGCGACATGGCTCCCGAAGGTGCGAACATCAAAGAGAGCCACGCCATTCTCGATCGCTTGACCGAGAAGGCGCAGGCGCAGATGGCGCGGACCAAGGTCGGTCTGCTCTGGGGCACCGCGAATCTCTTCAGCCACCCGCGCTACATGTGCGGCGCCGCCACGAACCCCGATCCGGAGGTGTTCGCCTACGCCGCGGCGCAGGTGACGAAGATCTTCGACATCACGCACAAGCTTGGCGGTCAGAACTACGTGCTTTGGGGCGGTCGTGAGGGTTACCAGACGCTGCTCAACACGGACATGAAGCGCGAAGGCGACCAGCTCGGACGCTTCCTCACGCTCGTGGCCGAGCACAAGCAGAAGATCGGCTTCAAAGGCACGCTCCTGCTCGAGCCGAAGCCGAAGGAGCCGACCAAGCACCAGTACGATTTCGACACGGCCACCGTGTACGCGTTCCTCCAGCGCTACCACCTCGAGAACGAGTACAAGGTGAACATCGAGGCGAACCACGCCATCCTGAGCGGCCACAGCTTCCAGCACGAGGTCGCGTACGCCCTCGGCAACGGCGTGTTCGGCAGCCTCGACATGAACCGCGGCGACCCCCAGCTCGGCTGGGACACCGACCAGTTCCCGAACGACATCGCCGAGACGGCCATCGTTCTCTACACGCTCCTCAAGGGCGGCGGCTTCACGACGGGCGGCATGAACTTCGACGCCAAGCTCCGCCGCGAGAGCATCGATCCGGCGGATCTGTTCCACGCCCACATCGGCGGTCTCGACACGCTCGCCCGCGGCCTCATCATCGCCGACAAGATGATCCAGGACGGCAAGCTCGAACGAGTCGTGACGGAGCGCTACTCCGGCTGGAAGACGCCGCTCGGCGAGAGCATCATGGGCGGCAAGGTGAGCCTCAAGGATCTCTCCGAGCAGGTGCTCGGCAAGGGAATCGATCCCAAGCCGCGCTCCGGTCAGCAGGAGATGCTCGAGGGTCTCGTCAACCGGTACCTCTGAGCCGCGAGCGGCGGTGAGGCGCCCGGGCTTCCTTCTCGCATTCGGCTGCTGCATCGCTGGCTTCGCTTTCGGAGCGAGCTGCAGCAGCCAGACATCGCCCTACGACGACGTGCCCTGGACCTGCTTCGAGGACCAGGACAGCTGCGAGTGCTTCGGCGGCACCCTCGCCGAAGGCAAGACCGATCCGCGGACGCCCGCGACGAGCTGCGCGGCGGAGCTCGATTGTTGCTTCGTCATCGACGACGGCAAGGGCGGCTACGAATGCCGCTGCATCGAAACGCCGCCGGACGAACCGGACTCGGGTGGCGCGGGCGCGTCGGGAACCGGCGGGGAAGGGGAGGAGGGCGCGGGCCTGTCCCAGGCAGCGCGCTGCACCCGGGCGGCCACGGAGCACGACACCACGGAGGTCGTGGCGCATTGCCCGCCGGTCACGCTCGATAGCTCGACTGTTTGCGCGCAGATCTTCGAGAGCTGCGACCCCGAGTATCTGAAAGAAAATGGCCTCGTCGCGTGCTGCGATGGACTTGTCTGTCAAAAGGACGCGAACGGACAGATCGTCTGCGTGGAGGGTTGACGATGGCGAAGGCCAAGGAAAAGAAAAAGGACAAGCGCCAGAACCGCGAGACGAACCAAGCTGTGGTTCGCCAGTCGATGATTCGGCGCCTGCCGCGGCGATTGGGCGCCAGGGGGCAGATGGCGCTCCCGGCTGCGCCTTCGCTGCTCGAGCACTATTACGAGCTCCTCACGGAGGCCTTCGGCGCGCTCGGCCGCGTCTTCAACGAGGAGGAAACGGCGCACCTTCGCAAGGTGCTCGGGGAAAAGCTCGAGGAAGCGTTCCGTAAGTCGCCCTACTCGCGCGTGATCGTGAGCTACGAGACGGACGAGCCGCCGGCTACGTCGCTCAGCTGGCGCATGCTGGTCAACGTTTCGACCGTCGCAAGCGAGTACGAGGGTTGGGTCAAATCGCGCGAGCCCCCGTACTTCGGGGTCCACGCGGACGCGAAGATCCTCGACTGCGCGCGCTCGCTCGGCGCGCCGAAGGACGTGCCGGTGCTCGACATCGGCGCTGGCACGGGGCGCAACACGTTGCCGCTCGCGCGCGAAGGCTTTCCCACGGATGCCGTCGAGCTCGCGCCCGCTCTCGCGTCGATCCTGCGCGCCGAAGTCGAGAAGGAGAAGCTTCCGGTGCGCGTCATCGAGGGCGACGCGCTGTCGGGAACCCTCGAAACCGCGAAGCAGCACTACCGACTGGTCTGTCTCGCCGAGGTGATCGCCTCGCACATTCGCACCGTCGACCACGTGCGCGCGCTGTGCGAGGCGGCGGCCGAGGCGCTCACGGTGGGAGGGCTCTTCGTGTTCAACGCCTTCCTCGCGAAGGAGGGCTATCGTCCCGATGCGATGGCGCGCGAGCTGTCGCAGGTGTTTTGGAGCAACGTGTTCACGAAGATCGACATCGAGAACGCGATGCGCGGTTTACCGTTCGAGCCCGTCTCGGACGAGTCCACGCACGACTTCGAGCACGAGCACCAGCCCGCAGAGGATTGGCCGCCGACGGGCTGGTTCGTCAATTGGGCGAAGGGACTCGACGTCTACGATCTCCCGCTCGGCAGGGCTCCGGTCGAGCTCCGCTGGCTCGTGTACCGCCGCGTGGGTTAAAGCCCCCCCTCCCACTCTCCGCTGGATTACGTCAGCCGAGCTGAACACCCTCTCCCAACCAAGTGACAGGCGCCCTAAAAGCAAGACGTGTGCCGTCACTCAAGCCCTTGATTCTCGAAGCTTTCTCAACTCGAGCCTGGCACAGGCTGAGCCAATTCCGGACCTCGATGGCAGGGGGCGCGCGGCTCGTGGTAACGCGAGGTCGCCTTGCCTGACCAACTGTTCGATCTCCTCGCGTTGATCCTCGGGATCCTGTTCTCGCTGCGACAGATGGACGTGTCGCTGCGACAAAAGGAGCAGTTTCCCGCGGTAGCGGAGGCCGATTTCAACCGCTGGCGCGACCAGGCCCGCAGGAACTACCGCATGGGAGCCGCGGCGTGCTTCGGGAAGATTGGGTTCGATATCGTCTTCGCATTTCTGCTGAAGCACGGTCTCCACCCGCCGTTTGCTCTGCAGGTCACGCTCGGGCTGTCGGCCGTGGTGGCGTGGATCGCGCTCGTCGCTCTCGCGGTGTGGCGGACGCAGCGCACCCACGCGCTCGCACGCGACCTCGGGATCGAGGCGCGCACGCGCTCGTCGAGCAAGGGCGAAGAGCGCTAAGGCTGCGTCGAGCGCGCAGCGCGCTACTTCTTCTTCGCGGGCGCCTTCTCGGCGGCCTTCTTCTCGGCGGCCTTCTTCTCGGCCGCGGCCTTCTTCTCTTCGGCTGCCTTTTCGGCCGCTGCCTTTTCGGCCGCTGCCTTCTCCGCCGCTGCTTTCTCTTCGGCTTTCTTGTCGGCCGCTGCTTTGGCGGCGCCCGCGTCGGCCTTCTTCTCGGCGCCGGCGTCGCTCGCCTTGCCGCCGTCGGTTGCCGCAGGCGTACCGCCGTCGACCACCTTCACGGCGGCCGTCTTCTTCTCGCTCAAGGCGGCCGCGCGCGTCACCTTCTCGGCCGTGTCGGAGAGCGACTTCGTTTCGACCCAACCCTGGGAGAACTGCCCGATGCCCGACGGGAACTCGACGAGCGTGAAGTCGGCCATCTTGACCTGACGAAACACGAGCAGCCCCTTGGGCAGCGTCGCAACGTCGTCCGTCTTGGTGTCGGCTTCGTTGTAGACCTTGAGCTCGTCGGCGGAGACGCGCACACCGGCGTCGTCGAGCTTGACCTCCTTGTCGACGCCGTAACGCTTCACGTCACCGAGCTTCGCTTCCGTGGCCGCCGGCGCTTCGGTCGCCGCGGGCGCCGCCGCCGCGGAGGTCGCGGCTGGAGCTGCCGGAGTGGCCGGCGCCGCGGGGGCCGAAGCCGCTGCGGAGGCCTCGGCGGCCGGGTCCGGCTTCTTCTTGCAGGCGAGTAACGCCCCCACCATGAGACCCGTCGACACCACCGCCGTCCAACGCTGCTGACGCGCCATAGAGATCCTCCTGAGACCTTTGACTACTACTCCACCCAAGATCGGCTGGATAGGGCGGCTCGCGCGAGCAAACCCGGGTCTCGGCCGGCCGACCTAGGGACGTGAAACTTCCTTCCGCAGGTTCGGGGCGTGTGGCTTGCGTGCCGACCTACTGCGCCGAAGCCGCCGCGGGCTCGAGGTTTTGCGCTGCGGAGGGCGGCGGCGGAGTGGTCTCACTCAAGGGGGGACGCTTGGCGAGGCACGCATTGATACCGGCGACGATCTCGGCGGGCGCGCCCTTCGGCAACCGCGGCGTGCCGAGCACGTTCATGAACAAACGATCGAAGGCAACGCCCCACCACACGAACATGGCGCGGCCCTTGATGTTCACGTCGGGAACGCCCGCGCCCTTGCCGCCGAACCACGCGCGCGAATCCATGCTGTTGTTGCGGTTGTCGCCGAGCACCCACGTCTCGCCGGGCTTCACGTGGTACGGGCCCTGGCGACCGTCTGAGCGGTTGTCTTCGTACTGCGTGAGGTAGGCGCGCTCCCCGAGGTACTCGATGAAGAGATCGCCGCGCTTGGTCGGCGCGTCGCTGCCCTCCTGGTACGTGTACTCACCGACATGGCAGCTCGGCACGCGCCACCCGTTGAGGATGGGGTGCCCGCTGTCGACCACCAACGTGTCGCCGGGCAGCGCGATGACGCGCTTGATGAAGTCCTGGCTCGGCGCGTCGGGGTTCGAGTCCGGATAGACGAACACCATGACGTCGCCGCGCGCGGGCGGCAGGCGATCGAAGAGCCGGTAGCTCGTGAACGGCACGAGCGGTCCGTACGCGAGCTTGTTGACGAAGATATGATCCTGGATCTGCAGCGTCGGCAGCATCGAGCCGCTCGGGATCTTGAAGGCTTCGACCACGAAGGCCCGGAGCAAGAGCGCCACGCCGATCGCGACCGCGATCGACTCGACGTATTCGCGAAGCTCGCCCTTTTGCCAGCGGCCAAGGTGTTTGTCGACGAGGCGCGCGGCTCGCTCGTACGCGGTCTCGAACGCCTTGCGATCGAAGGGGCTTTGCCCGATGGTGCGCCGCAGCGTCTCGAGCTCGGAGAGGAGCTCCTCGCGCGCGCTCGCCGGAACGCTTTTCTCGAAAGCCGGGCGCTCGCGCCGGAGGATGCGCTCTGCCTCGTCGAGCAGGTGCGCCGCCCGCTCGATGTCGCGCCGCGCGTCGCGCGGAACGTCGGTTCGCCCATCCGAGCCCGCCAGCGGCAAGAGGTGCCGGTAGTGGTAGATGAGCATCTCGAACAGGGTGAAGAAGCCGATCGTCGCGGGGATCGGCTGGTCGTCGATCGCCCACAGCACCCGGTCGACCAGCGTTACCGGCTCGAAGCCCGCACCGGGGCTCAAGAGCAGCACCGTGAAGTGCGCGAGCACGAGCGGCACGACGACGAACCAGATGGGCCACACCACGAAGCGGTAGACCTTCGGATTCATCGCGGTGGTGTTCATGGTCTGGCGGGAGGTCTCGGGCTCAGGGCGCGTCGCCCAGCAAGATCAGGTAGTCGACCTTGGCGGCCTGGTCGGTAACAGGTCCGGGCGCCGGACCATGCCCTCTACGGTTCCCGTGGTCGAGCAGCAAGTAGTAGCGGCCCGCGGGAACCTTCACGAAGCGGCGGAAAAGCGCGCCGCTCGCGACGGGCTCGTCGAGCAGGGGGCGGCCGGCGACCGTCTGAGGGCCGCGGGTCCGCACGTAGCCGTCGATGAGCTTGTCGCCCTCCGCCTGGGGGACCACGAGCACGTCGACCGAGGGGGCGCCGTCGACGGAGAGGGTTAGGTAAAGGGCCTGGTCGCTACCGTCGACATCGAACGCCCCGACGTAGTCTTGCTGGCCGCCGTGGACCTCGGTGCGCTCGTTCACGAGCACGCGCTTGTCCTCCGTCTCGACGTGGAAGGGGTGAAACGGCTTTTCACCCGGGGGGATGATGCCCATGCCGAACTCGGTTTCGCCGCTCGAGCCGTAGCGCACGACGGTGAATCCGCGCCGGAGCTGGCTGTCGACGATCTTCTTGCCGAAGGCCTCCGGGCTCACGCCGAGCGCGGCCGCGGCCGTCTGGGCGAGCTCGGACTCGACGAGCAAGAGCTGGAACTTGCTGGTGTCGACCAGGCGCGGTCGGAAGTAGACGTACATCGCGCCGTCGTGCAGCTGGAAGTCGGGCGCGTACTCGATGAGCCCTGTGGCCTCGAACCCGACTCGGCCAACGGGGCCGCCGAAGCCGAAGCCCTTGCCCTGGTACTGCACGATGAACGATTTCCTGAGCTCCTCGTCGAGGACCTGCGACTGGCACCCGGCGGCGAAGAAGCGGCCGAGCACGGGCTCGTCGTCCGCCATCTTGAGGGGCGCGCCGCCCTTCAGCATCTCGTGGCAGAAGCTGTCGAGGCCGAACTTCAGCATGTCGAAGCGCAGCGACTTGTTCTGCGGGTCGTTGACGACGCCGGAGCCGAGCACCGACAGGCTCGTCGTCCCGATGCTTTCGCGCGACGGACACGCCGTGAGAGCCAACGCGGCCGTGCCGCACAGTAGAAGGAGCCGCCCGAGCCGCGACAAGTTGGGCCGAGCGTAGCATTCCTCTCGTTTGTTTTTGGGGCCCTAGCCCCAAAAACCGCTTCCCGCGGACCACCGTCC
The DNA here is from genome assembly GCA_035558375.1 of Polyangiaceae bacterium. Classification (GTDB taxonomy): domain Bacteria; phylum Myxococcota_A; class Polyangia; order Polyangiales; family Polyangiaceae; genus PMG-095. Next base: position 14,608 of record DATMCL010000642.1, on the reverse strand, counting down.
CCGGTCGGGCTTGCGCCTCCTGACGGCGGCGTGGGATGAAGGGAACGCACGATGTCCCACGTCGCCGTCCTCGGCGCGGGCGCCTGGGGTACGGCGCTATCGCTGGCGCAAGCCGAACGCGGTCCCGTACGCCTCTTCACCTGGGACGCCGCACACGCCGAAGCCATCGCGAGCGAGCGCGAGAACCGCGCGTTCCTGGGCGGGTTCAAGCTGCCGGAGAGCGTGTCCGTCAGCTCGGACCTCGAGCGCACGCTCGACGGGGCCGAGCTCGTCATCCTCGCCTTGCCGTCCCTAGCGCTCCGCGGCGTGCTCGAACGCGCCCGCACGCTGCTCCCCGCGGTCCCGCTCGTCATCGCCAGCAAGGGCATCGAGCCGGGCACTTGGATGCTGCTCACCGAGGTCGTCGCCGACGTGCTCGGTGCGGAGGCGGCCGAGCGCGCGCTCGTGCTCTCGGGTCCGAGCTTTGCGCTCGAGGTGGCGAAAAAGCTGCCGACCAACCTGGTGGTCGCGGCAAAGAGCCACGCCCTGAGCGTCGCGGTGCAGGGCAAGCTCGCCACCGAGCGCCTGCGCGTCTACTCGAGCGACGATCCAACCGGCGTGCAGGTCGGCGGAGCCCTGAAGAACGTCATCGCCATCGCGGCGGGCGCCTGCGACGGCCTCGGCTTCGGCCACAACACGCGCGCCGCGCTCATCACGCGCGGCCTCGCGGAGATGGGGCGCCTCGCGATGGCCAAGGGCGGCAACGTGCTCACGCTCGCCGGGCTCGCAGGGCTCGGCGATCTCGTGCTCACCTGCACGGGCGAGCTCTCGCGCAATCGCACCGTCGGCTTCGAGCTCGGACGGGGCGGGCGCCTCGAGGACGTCCTCAAGGGGCTCGGTCACGTCGCCGAAGGCGTACCCACGGCGGAAGCGGCCCATCGCCTTGCCGAGCGGCTCGGCGTCGAGCTACCGATCTCGAGCGAGGTGTATCGCGTGCTGTTCGAGGGCAAGCCCGTCGCTAAAGCCGTCGAGGACGTGCTCCACCGCCCGCTGCGCGCCGAGTGGTAGTCCGCGCTCGCTGCGCGAGCTCTTTGCCGTCCCCACAAAACGCCAAGGGCGAGCCCGAAGGCTCGCCCCATGGCGCCGGCTAGAGCCGGACCTTACTGGAGAACACCGCCGGCGCCGCCGCCGCCCGTGTTGCCGCCAGTCGTGCCAGCCGCGCCGCCTTCACCGCTCGGCGGCGGCTCGGTCGAGTAGCACACGCCCACCGAGCAGCTCGTGCCGCCGCCCGGGCACTCGATGGCGTCTTCCCAGGTGCCGTTCTTGCCGCAGACCTGCACTGCGGCAGGGACGACCGGAAGCCCGTTCTCGTCGACCGCGCAGCGCACGTCCGGCCTGCCGGTGGTGCCGGTCGAGCTCGAGCCGTTCGGGTTGCACTGTGCGCACCCGAGGTTCGCGAAGCAGTACTCGGGGTTCTGGAGATCGCTCTTGTCGCAAATGGTCGCGTTCGTCAGGTCGAAACGACCCTTCGCGGTGCAAGCGGCAGCAGCCTCCACCGAGAGGCTCGTGTCGGGGTCGATGACGGTCGTGCACAGAGACGTGCCCTCGATGCACTCCGTCTCGCATTCGGCGGAGCCGCCGCTCGAGGTGTTCGTGGAGTCCATGTGGCAGGCGCCCGTCGCGCAGTTCTTGAAGGCGCCGAGTTTGCCGTTCTCGTCGCACGAAGCGATCTGCTTGCCGTCCGTGCCGCCGCACAGCGAGCTATTCGGGGCGCACTCACCGCCGCACACGACGGCCGGCAGGCCCTTCTCGTCCTGGTAATCCCAGCAGAGCTGCTGGTCGCTGCAGGACTTCGTGCTCCAGGTGCCATCCGCGCCGCAAACCCGATAGTACGGAGACCCGAACGGTTGTCCCGAGGACAGCCCGCTCGCGAAGAGGCAGCGTTGCGTCTTCTCCGTGCATTGCACGCAGGTACCGGGCTCGTAGCCGGCGAACGTCTCGGGTGTGCTCGGCTGCGCCGGAAGCTGAATGTTGGTCGCGAGCTGGCACTGCCCGCAGTCCTGGGCCTCGTCGAAGGTGCCGTCCGGCTTGCACGGGTAGAACTTCCCGTCCGTCCCGCACGCGCCGTAGTGCTCGGGCAGCGTAAACGTGTCGAACGAGGCGAACCACGCCGCGCACGCCGGCTCCATGCAGGTGCCGATGTTGAAGTTTTCGGGCGTCCCCATGAGGTTCGGGCCGCACCACTGCTCGCGCGAGTCCTTCGCGCACTTCGCGGTCGTCGTGTAGTCCCACTCGCCCGTGTCGGCGTTGCAGGTCACGGTCGCCTCGCCGACGGTCGTGATGGTACCGACGGTGCCGTTGCCGGGGGTGATGCAAGCCTTTGCGCCCGGGTTGCAGCTCGACGCGCAGGTGGGTCCGACCAGGCTATCCTGGTCCTCGACGTTGCTCGGCGTGCCCTTGTACACGCACTTCTCCGGCTCGGTGCACGCGTAGTTCGCCCAGTAGAGGTTGTTGAACGGCGGGAGACCTTCACACAGGCTGAAGGACGCCAGCGGATCCGCGTCCGGATTGAGCGCGTCGCCGCAGGTGAAGCTACCCGCGGTGCTGCCCCCGTTGCTCGAGTCGAACGAGCCCATGCCGCGCAGCGCGTACGGCGCGGCGCAGCCAGGCGACTGGCACGACGCCTGCGAGCTCGCGGGAACCTTGAGGATCGGCAAGCCGAGCAGGTATTGGCTGTTGTTGATCGCGGAGAGCACGTCCTGGATGTACGTATTGACCGTGTTGTTCGAGATGTTGTCGTAGACGCAGATCTCTTCCGACGCGCAGGTCGAGGTTTCCCAGGCTGTTCCGTCCGCGTTGCACTTGTAGACGGTTCGCGGCTGGTAGGTGCCGTTGGCGATCGCGTTGGCGAAGGCGCCGCCGACGCGCATGTCGTCGCAGCGCAGGGCGCCCACGGGACAGACCGGGCCCTGGCAGGCGCCGTCTTCACACGTGGTGTCGTCCGGGCATTCCTCGGGATCCTCGTAGCCGTCGCCCTTGAGGTTGCACGTCCTGACGTGCGTCTTGTCCACGCAGGTGCCGGAATGCGGCACGCAGCCCTTGGCGGGATCGACTACGCACTCTCCGTCGTCGCACATCTCGTTCGGGGCGCACGCGGTGAACACCCAGTTGGTGCCGTCTGTCTCGCAGACCTTCGCCGTGTTGCCGTCAGCGCACGCCTTCGATCCGCCCTCGCAAACGACGACGACGTTCTCGGGATCGTCGCTGTTGACGCAGGTGCCGTAGGTGTCGCTCTTGTCGTCGCTGTCACAGCCGGTACCGACCGGGCAATCCGTGGGGACCCATTGCCGGCCGTCGTCCGAGCAGCGGAGCGCGACGCCCTTCGAGCCGCACTGCGTGGCTCCGGGCGTACAGTTGCCGACACAGGTCGCCTTCGTGACGCCTTCGCCACAGTCGGCATCCTTGACCTTCGGGTCACAGCAGCGCTGGCCCTCGCCGCACTGGAACGCCAGGTTTTGCGTGCCATCCGCGCTGCAGATCTGACCACCGGTGTCGCTCAAGCACGTGAGTTGCTTCGCGTTGCAGATCTTGATCTTGGTGCTGTCACCGTCGCCACACGCGGTGAAGAACGCAGCCACGGTCCCGACGAGCGCGACGCTCCACAGAGCTTTAGTGTTCATGGTCCCTATTTCCTTTTCCCTGCTGGTCGGCTCCCTGCGCTGACGAATGCGCAGGGGACTGCCACCCGACTCTAATTAGGCAGCGGATACTAGTCGCCTCAGCCTGGAAGGGAAGCCCTGGCGCCTCCCAGCGTTTCGGGATTGCGTCGCTCGGATGCCGGCCTTTTGGCCGGCAAAGTTCAGCGTGGGTGTACTCATGCGAGCGCTTTGCTACCCTCGCCGAGAGATGCCCATCGTGCGATTTTTCCCCGCGGAGGGGGCTCCCGTGATCGTCGCGCTGCACAAGCCGGTGACCACGCTTGGTCGCGCGCTCGGCAACGACATCGCCATCCCCGACGCGAGCGTCGCGCACCACCACGCGCAGATCGTCTTCAACGGTCGTGATTTCCAGCTCGAGGAAGTCGACCGCGACGCCGAGATCCAGATCAACGGCAAGAAGAAGCGGCGCGCGCGTCTGGTGCACGGCGACCGCGTCACGCTCGGCCGCGCACAGCTCGGTTTCAGCATGTTCACCGAGACCGACATGACCCCCGCGTCGCAGCCCGGCTCGGGCCAGCCGGGTCAGCCGGAAGGCGACATCGCGGGCCTGCGCCGACTGCACGCGTTCAGCGAGCGGCTCATGACCGTGCGCTCGGTGGACGAGCTGCTCGAAACGCTGCTCGACGACGTCATCCAGCTCACCGGAGCGGCGCGCGGCGTCGTGCTCCTGGTCGACGTGGGCGAGGGGCAGACGTCGAGTCCGCGGGTGCGGGCGTCGCGCAACGTGCAGAGCGGCGTGCTCGAGGATCCGTCGGGCGCGATCAGCGACAGCATCGTGCAGCAGGTGATCGCGACCAAGCGACCCGTCATCGTGAGCGACGCGCTCACCGACACGACCTTCGGCAAGAGCGAGAGCGTCATCGCGCTCAAGCTGTCGAGCGTGATGTGCGCGCCGCTCTTGAGCCAGGGCGAAACCGTCGGCGCGCTCTACGTCGCGAACGACGAGGTCAAGCACCTGTTCGAGCGCAAGCAGCTCGACTTGCTCACGATCTTCGCTGGGCAGGCCTCGCTCATCCTGCAGAACGCCATGCTCCTCTCCGCCCTCCGCGCGGACAAAGAGAAGCTCCAGGGAGAGCTTCAGGACAAGCGCTTCGGCGAGATCATCGGGGCCTGCGCCTCGATGATGGAGGTGTTCAGGAAGCTCGCGAAGGTCGCCGCCACCGACATCAGCGTGATGATCACGGGCGAGACGGGCACCGGCAAGGAGCTCATCGCGCGCGAGATCCACCGGCGCTCGAACCGCGCGAACGGTCCGTTCGTGACCGTCAACTGCGGCGCGATTCCCGAGAACCTGATGGAGAGCGAGATGTTCGGCCACGTGAAGGGGGCCTTCACGGGTGCCATCGCGAGCCGTGCCGGCAAGTTCCAGCAGGCCGACCAAGGCACGCTCTTCTTGGACGAGGTCGGCGAGCTCACGCCGCAGCTCCAGGTGAAGCTCCTGCGCGCGATTCAGGAGCGCGTCGTCTACCGCGTGGGCGACAACCGTCCGGAGCGCTGCGACATTCGCATCGTCGCCGCGACGAATCGCACCCTGGAGGACATGATCAAGACCGGCGAGTTCCGCGAGGATCTCTACTACCGGTTGAACGTCGTGAACCTGTGGCTGCCGCCGCTGCGCGAGCGCGCTGACGACGTGTTCATCATCGCCAAGGCGCTCCTCAGCAAGTACGCCGACGAGATGGGCAGCCCCGTACGCGGCTTCTCCCCCCAGGCCCTCGCCGCCATTCGCAAGGCGCCCTGGCCCGGCAACATCCGTCAGCTCGAGAATCGCATCAAAAAGGCGCTCGTTCTCTGCGAGAAGACGCTGCTCGGCCCGGAGGACATGGACCTCGGTGCCGATGCGGAGAGCCCGATCATGCCGCTCGAGAAGGCGAAGGAAGACTTCCAGCGCCGCTACGTGCTCGAGGTGCTGGAGCGCAACAACGGTAACCGCACGCAAACCGCGCGCGATCTCGGTGTCGATCCGCGCACCATCTTCCGCTACCTCGAAAAAGAGCAGAACCCGATGCCGAGCGGCGCGGGCGGCGTCGTCGAGGAGTGACGGCGACGGGCGCCGCGCGTCGCCCGGTTACTGGACGCCGCCGACCAGCCAGGCGAACGCGGGCACGAGCACTTCTTCCGGACGCGAGCCGCCCTGGCGCGCCGCGCTCGTCCCTTCGCCCTGCTCGTCGAGGCAGAAGCCGTGGTCGCCGAAGACGAAGAGCAGCGTGCGAGGCGGAAGCTTCTCGCAAAGCTCTGCGACGGCGTCGGTCACCTCGGTGCCGAGCTCGTCGAGCCGACTCGCTTCGGCGCCGCCCGGCTCGCTGAGCTTCGCTTCGACGACGTCGAGCTTCAGTAGCTCGCGATGCCCGGCCTTGATGCGGCGGGCGGTGCGCGCCATGCGGCCGCGCGCGACCGGGATCTCGCTGTCCGGCGCCGCGCCGCGCTCCTTCAAGCCGTCGGCGCCGCGCCCGATGAGCTCGAGCTGGGTTTCGGTGCGCGAGGGCAGCGCCGACCACAGCAAGAGCCGCTCCGTGAGGGCCACCTCGCGCCCGAGCCGCGCGCGCAGACCGAGCTCGACGCGCAGGCCGAGATCGAACCGCAGTCCGTCCACGAGCAGGAGCTGCACGGAGCGGGCACCGTGGAGGCGGCCGATGCGATGGGCGACCTCCGGGACGTCGAGCACCATCGTCGGCCTTTTGCCGCGAACGCAGAGGGCCTCGAACGCCTCGCGGTAGCTCGAAGCGAAGCTCGTCGCCCAACCGTCGAGCACGGGCCACACCTCGCTCGGTGCGAGGCCGCGCAGCGCCGCGTCGCGGAGCGGGACGTAACTCATCACGAACATGCGCTCGACGACGGCGAGCGGCTTCGGTCCGCGCGCTGCCTCGAGCTCCCGCACCCAGCTCTGCCATTCGTTTTCGGCGCCCGGGTGGAGCGGGCCGTGCTGCGCCTTGGTGACCGGCGCGGGCTCGGGGGCGGCTTCGAGCTCGGGAGTCGGTGCGGGCTCGGGCGTGGCCTCGAGCTCCGAGGCGAATTCGGGCTCGGTGGTGGGGAGCGCGTCGACGGTCGTGCCCGGCTCGTCGTCGGAGAAGGCTTGCACGAGGGGGGCAAGCGGCGTGAGCGCTGTGTCTGGCTCTGGCTCGGGCGCGCTTTCGGGCGGGAACACGGCTTCGGACGGCACCGCTGCGAGGAGCTCGGGCTCGGGAGGAGCGGGGATGGTTGCGACGGCGGGCGGCGGCGCGCTCGCTTCCATGGCTTCGGCGCTCGCGGCGAGCTCGGGCGCGACGAGTGGTGGGGCCTCGTGCGAGACCATTGCGACGGAGACGTCGCCCGTGAGCGAGTCGAGCGTCGCCACGAGCGCGGCGAGGGGCAGCGGCGGTCCGTAGACCTGAATGCTCCGGTTCGATTCGTCCAACGAAAGGCGTACAGGCTGCGTTCGGGGAGCTTCGGTCCACCAACGGAGCACGGCGCTGTCTTCGGCATCCAGCGCACCGCCGAGGTTCGCGATGCCTTCGAGGCTTCCCAGAAAGACCCAGAGCCCGCGCGCCTCGATCAGGCGCGCCCGGTAGAGCTGGTCGCTGAGCGACGCTTCGAGATCCGCGGCAGCGCCGAAACCCGGAGCGCAGGCCCCACGCCGCTCGAGCGCGGTCTCGACCGCTTCCTCGATGACCAGTGCAAGCTTGCCCCGATCGGCCGCGCGCGGCGGCTGCACGATGACAGGCAGGAGCCCGTCCGTCTCCGCTTCGCGAGCGACCGCGGACACGTCCTCGAGAGCGACGAACGCGAGCCGCTCGTCGCGCGAGTCGCTCTCGAGCTCATGACGGCGGAGCTCGCCGAGGGCAAGGGGCCGGTTCCCGATTAGTCCTCCGAGAGGCACGACGCTCATGGGCCGAACGTCTCAGACGCGAGCGCCACGGGCCCACTTTCTGGGGATTGCTCCGGGCTTGGCGCCCACGCGGGCCGCCTGGCCGGCCGCCGTTGACCGAACCGGCCCCGGACTTATATGATGGAGACGGTTCCCTCTGCAGAGCTCGGGAGAGCGTAGTAACGAATCCCTGATATCAACCGAACGGGTGGCGACGAGCGGTGGAGAGCTAGGCCCGGGATACCTCACCGGGAAGCCGGAAGCCGCGATATCCAAGCCTCCCACCTAGCGATGCTAGGGGTTCGGACTACAGAAAACCTCGCGACTCATGGTGGTAAGGAGCCCTCCTAACGGGCCGACGCAAAGCGCGCCGGCTCGTTGGAGTTTTGTGGGCAACCCTTCCGTCGATGGCCGGGGTCGGGTACTTTCCCCCGACCATGAAAGCCCCCTCCGGCCTGCCGTCGTCCCCTTCGCGATGGCGCTCCGGGCGCGCCCTCGGCTGGCTCGCCGCCCTAACATTTCTGGCGCCGGCATCGGCTGACGCGGCAGCGAAGCTCCGGGGCAAGGTCGACGGGTTCAGGAACCTGCTCAATCCGGTCTGGGCGGAAGCCCGGGATCCGAAGCAGCACGGCTACTCGTTCCGCGAACCGGTCGCGACCGTGCGGGCCGAGTTTCGCCGGCTGTTTCCCCATGCGCCCAAGGAGATTTGCGTTGCTGCCTTCGCCGCCAGTCCGCAGAAGGCGCCCCCGCCGGTGCTGGTGCGGGTCGGTGGTGGCCGGACCACGCCGGTGACGATCGTCGTTCCGCCTGGAACGCGGCTCACCTTTCAGAACACGGACCCGTTCAAGCACCGCTTGCACGGGGTCGGCATCCCGACGTTCCAGCCCGCCGACACCGCGCGGGCCATGACGCGCGAGTGGAGTGTCCCGGGCGCCGGCGTCTTCGAGATCCGCGACGAGCTCGCGCCGAGCTTGCGAATGTGGGTGATAGCGGATCCCACCGTCGCTGCCATCGCCTACCCGTCGATGAAGGGAGACTTCGCGCTCACCGTCGAGGAGCCGGGCGAGTACACGGTGCAAGCGTACTTCGCCGGCAAGAAGGTCGGCCCTGCGCTGCCGGTCACCGTGAAGGACGCCGATCTCGATCTCACGAAGACGCCGCTCAAGGTCGGTGACGAGAAGGCAGCGGCCGCTGCAGACAAGGCGGAGGCCGACAAGGACAAAGCGGCGGCGGCTGAAGACGGCGACAAGTCGGGGGCCGGTAAGTAATGGTCCTCTCTCGCTTCTGGTACGCGCTCCTCGGTCTCGTGTTGGGCGCGGCGCTGTTCCTCCTCGGTATCGCTTCGAGCATGTACAACCGCTCCGGTCTGCGCGCGCGCGCAGAGGGGCTGTCCTCGGACGCGCAGGTCGTCTCCTGGTACTTGCGTGACGACGCTCGCCAGCGCTCGGCCCAGCTCATCCCGTTCGCGCTCGAGTCGGACGTCGGCAAGTACCTGCAAAAGTCCAACGAATCCGAGGGCAAAGTCCCCGAGGACGCGCGCGCCAAGCTGACGCAAGCGCTCACGCGCGTGAACGCCCAGATCCCGAAAGAGGCGGGCTTCGACTCGGTGTTCGTGGTCGATCAGCACGGCCGCGTCGTTGCCTACCTCGGCTACGCGCAGGCGAGCGGGATGGACGACTTCGAGCTCGGCGGGTACCCGGTCGTGGCGGACGCCCTCCACGGCTACGTTCGCGACGACACGCTCGTGCTCGACCGCATGTACCGCGTGGTGGCGCGACCGGTCGAGTACGACCTCGCGTCCATGCCCGCCGGAGCCATCATCGGCGCACGCGTGATCGACGACCGCTTCGCGCGCGAGCTCTCCTCCCGCACCGGCGCGGCGATCGCCTTCTACGCGAACGGCCAGCGCGCGGCCGCCGGATCGCCCGTGGACTTCCAGACGGCGAACCTCGACGCGATCGTCGGCGATCTCACCGACCTCGAGCAGGACAAGGACTACAAAGAGAAGGGGCGCAGCGCGGTGCGCGAGATCGCCGGGATGATCGCCGTGCAATACACGCGGCTTCCTGGCGAAGCGTGGCAGCTCGGCGCCGGCTACGCCGTGGCGCGCCAGCCGGCTTCCGTTTCCGGCCCGCTCGGCTTCTTCGGCCATGCCGACGAGAAGGACAAGAAGGCCGGCAATTGGCCGATCGCTCTGTTGGTGGCGCTCGTCGCCGGAGGCCTCGGAATCGCATTCAGCGTGCTCGAGCACACGAGGCCGCTGCGCGTCTTCAAGACCGAGGCGGAGAAGTTTGCAGCCGGCAGCGTCGAGCAGCTCACGCCGAGCCGGTTCCGCGGACTCTTTCGCAAAATCGCGGCCGACGTGAACGACGGCGTCGACAAGCAGCTCGCCAAGGGCGGCGGGCCACGGCGTGGTCCCGCGGATTTCAAAGAGGTGCTCGGCGACATCCCCGATCAGCCGGCGATGAGCGCGTTCAGCTTGCCCGGCGACGGTGTGGCGGACGCCGTCGCGCCTTCGGGCCCGTCCTCGCCCCAGCCGGCATCGAGCGCTCGGAGCGGACCCGGTCGCGCCCTCCCGAGCCCACCCGGCGCGAAGAAGCCTCGCCCCCCGGCGCCCGGTGGCGCCGCGTCGCCGCCCGCGCCGCCCGCGCACCTCGATGCGACGATGCCCGAAGGCGGGCTCACGGGTTGGGGCACGGGCGCTCCCGACGAAGCTGAGTGGCAGGAGGTGTTCCAGGAGTTCGTCGCCACCAAGCAGCAGTGCGGCGAAAACATCGACGGGTTCACGTACGAGAAGTTCGCGGAGCGCCTGCGCAAGAATCGCGACACGCTGGTGCAGAAGTACGGCGCGAAGCGCGTGAAGTTCGGCGTGCACGTGAAAGACGGCAAGGCCGCGCTCAAAGCGAACCCGATCAAGGAGTAACGGCGGCGCTTCGGCCCTGCTTCGGCTCGAGAACTGTCGTCTATCACTCTCTGAGAGAGAAACTATCAGTGGAGCCGCGTTCTCGGCTGGCGCAACGCTCGCTGCGTGACTAGATGTAATCACTACATCAGTCATGACCGATCCCCGCATTCACAACGTCGTCGTCATTGGTTCCGGCCCCGCCGGACTCGCCGCGGCCATCTACGCCGCGCGAGCGAACCTGAAGCCCTTCTGCATCGAGGGCTTCAACGCCGGCGGGCTCATTCCCGGCGGACAGCTCATGTTCACCTCGGACGTCGAGAACTACCCGGGCTTCGCCAAGGCGGTTTCGGGTCAGGAGCTGATGGGCGCCTTCCGGGCGCAGGCCGAGCATCAGGGCGCCGAGCTCGTGATCGGCGACGTGCAGAAGGTCGACCTCTCGTCGCGCCCCTTCAAGATCTGGGTGGGCGAGGACGAAAACGTGCTCCACCTCGCGAAGACGGTGATCATCGCGACCGGCGCGCGCGCGAACTACATCGGCTTGCCGAGCGAGGAGAAGCTCAAGAACAAAGGCGTGAGCGCCTGCGCCGTGTGCGACGGCGCGCTGTTCCGCGGGCAGGACGTCGCCGTCGTCGGCGGCGGCGACACCGCGATGGAAGAGGCGTCGTACCTGGCCGGGCTGTGCGGCAACGTGACGCTCATTCACCGCCGCGATGAGTTCCGCGCCTCGCGCACCATGGTGGATCGCGTGAAGAAGAACCCGAAGATCAAGCTGCTCTTGAGCCACGTCGTGGACGAGGTGCTCGATCCCGCGGAGGACAAGGTAACGGCGATCCGCGTGCGCGACCTCAAGACGGAGAAGCTCGCGACGCTGCCGGTTGGCGCGCTGTTCGTGGCCATCGGGCACACGCCGATGACGGAGCTCTTCAAGGGGCAGCTCGCCACCCATCCGAACGGGTACCTCAAGGTAGAGCCGGGCTCGACGCGAACGAGCATTCCGGGCGTCTTCGCGGCAGGCGACGTGGCGGATTGGACCTACCGCCAGGCGGTCACGGCAGCCGGAACCGGCTGCATGGCGGCGCTCGACGCCGAACGCTTCTTGCAAGCGGAGCACTGACGCATCAGGATCGGGCGCCGTCCCGCGTGACCGAGCCGAACGACCTCGATCCTCGTAGCGAGCTCAGAGAGATCGCCGCGGCGGTGCGCGCCCACGTCGAGTGGCTGCGGGCGAGCGGAGCCGTCGGGATGCCGCGCGGCGAGCGTAGCGGCGTCTCGCCGTCGCCGGCGGAGCTCGCCCCGGAGTCGGCGACGCCGCACGCGGAGCCGACGACGCTGCGCTCCGAGGTGTCGCGCCTGGACGCGCCCCCTGCGAACGCTCCGCGCGCCGAAGTGCCGCCGGAGGCGCGCACGTTCGCGCTGGCGACGCCCGGGCCGGCCCCGGTCGCCTCCGACCCGGCCGCCTCCGGTCCGGCACCCGCGCCCGCACCCGTCAGCGTCGTGCCCGCGCTCCCTCCGGAGGAGCGCAAGCGCCGGCTGGAGGTGCTCGCCGAGAGCATTCGCGGTTGCACGCGCTGCGCGCTCCACGCCGGCCGCACCCAGACGGTGTTCGCGCGCGGCACCGGCTCGTCCGGTCTCTGCTTCGTGGGGGAGGGGCCCGGCGCCGACGAGGACGCGCAGGGGTTCCCGTTCGTCGGAAAGGCCGGCCAACTGCTCGACCGCATGATCGAGGCGATGGGCTTCGGTCGCGACGACGTCTACGTCTGCAACATCGTGAAGTGCCGGCCCCCGGACAATCGCAAGCCCGAGCCGGAAGAGATGGCCGCGTGCATGCCGTACCTGAACGAGCAGCTCGAGCTCCTCGGGCCCGAGGTGATCGTCGCGCTCGGCGCGACGGCGGTTCAGGGCCTGTTCGGAACGAGCGAAGGGATCACGCGCCTTCGTGGCCGCTGGAAGCTCTTTCACGGCCGCGTGCCCGTGATGCCGACGTTCCACCCGGCGTTCCTCTTGCGAAACCCGGCCGCGAAGAAAGAGGTGTGGGACGATCTGCAGGCCGTGCTCCGGCAGATGGGTCGGGTCGCGCCGAGCAAGCGATGAAGGGGCGCCTCGTCGCTGCCGCGCGCGTGCTCCTCGTGCTCGTCGGGCTCTCGCCATTCGCGCCGGCGCTGCTCGCCGCCGTGGGCGCCTCGCATCTCGCCGCTGCGCTCGACGCGTGGTTTCACTTTCAGTGCGAGCGCGATCCGCGGAGGATGCTCGCCGCCGGCGCTGTCTGCGCGCGTTGCCTCGGCCTCTACGTCGGCCTCGGCGCGGGCGCCCTTTTTGCACGACCGCGGCTCGGCGGGCGCCGGCTCGAGCTCTGGCTCGGCGTCGCCGTATTCCTCATGCTCTTGGACGTGGGCAGCGAGTGGCTCGGCTGGCGCGCGGCGTGGGCGCCGCTCCGGCTCGCGACCGGGCTCTTACTCGGCTACCCGGCGGGCGTGGCGGTCGTCGCCGGCCTCGATACGTGGGCGCGAGGCGTCGTCGCCTCCGCGCCCATGACCGCTCCGGATCTCTAGAACCCGAGCGCGAAACCAGCCGAGGGCTGAATCACGATGCCGCTCGCGGGCAGCATGTAGAGGAGCTTCGCTTCGAGCGTCACGCCCATGTTGTCTTTGAAAGCGAGCATGCCGCCGACGCCGGCCTCGATGAAGCCCTGACCCATCTTGCGCCAGCCGTCGACCGCGTCCGGGGGCGGCGCGTTCTTGATCTTGTAGTTGGTGTTCGTCTTCCCGGAGGCGCACTGCTTGTAGGGGTTCCAGGTCTTGTCGCCGTTCTGGAAGGGCGCGACGTAGTACTTGGAGGTCGGGTCGTACTTCGTGTTCATCATTCCGTCGGAGAACGTCTCCGTGCTCACGTCGTTGCCCTGCGGATCGTGGCCGGCTTTCTCGCAGTCGTACTCGTTGATCGCGACCTTGGCGTCCACCTGGGCCATGCCGCCGCCCACGAGCACGTAGGCGCGAAGCAGCTTGGCCGTGAGCGGCAGGAACCAGAACTGGCCGCGGATTTCGATGTGGAGCGGCAAGAAGGGCGTGCCGCCGACGCCCGTCGAGTGCGCGGGCGGGTCCTTGACGTTCCCGGCGGGTGACATGCCGGCTGGAGGCCCGCCGCCGAGCGCGAAGCCGAGGCGCCCGCCGGCCGTGATGTTGGCGGTGAAAGCGCGATCGTACGAGACCAAGAGGCGCGTCGTCGCCATCACGGTGCCCGTGTTGATGCCGTCGCGGGGCGGGTACGGCGTGTGGAAGTACGGCTGGTCGGTCGTGCCCTGGTAGAAGCACGCGTAGTTGTCGCTCGCCTGGCCGAGCGTCGGATCGCACACGTTGTAGCCGCCCACGAAGGCGAAATCCTGCGCGATGTTGAAGCCGAGCCAGTTCTTCTTGAACGCGGACGTCGGTCCCTCGGCTGCGTCAGCCGGCAGATCGCATTTTCCGTTGATGCAGGTCCCGGTGCTGCAGTCGGCATCGGAGTCGCAGCTCGGCGCTGCTTGGCAGGTGCCTTCCGTGCAGAGCAGACCCGACTTGCACTCGGTCGAGTTGGCGCACTGCTCGCCCCAGTCCTTCGCGCCGCGCGCGGCACCCGCCTTCGCCGCGCCACAGCCCGGGAAATCGGGCGGGCAGTCGGCGCCGCCCTTCACCTCGCAGCGCGGCGGCGGTTCGGCGTCGTCGAACTGCGGGGGCGCGTCGGTCACGCCTTCCGCGATGTTGAACTCGACGGGCGCAGCCTTGCTGCCCCAGCTATCGACCGTCTCGCCCTGGGCGTCTTTCGCGCGGACGTACACGCGCAGGGTGCCGGAGTTCTCGGTCGCGTTGCAGGGGATCTGGGCGCGGAAGGAGTCGCCCTTCTTCTGCATCGGCAGCGTCTTCCACTGCTCCGAGCCGAAGACCTTGTACTTGAGCTCCATGCTCGTGAGTTCTTCGTCCGATTGGCACTGCACCGGGATGGGACGGCGTGTTTCGACGTTGCGGGTGTCCGGCGAGCACGAGAGGCCGCCGCCCGGAGCAGCTGCCGCGGCGGCGGGCGCTGCAGCCGCAACGGGCGCTGGCTCCGGACCCGCCGGCGCGGGAGCACCGCTCGCGGCCGCGAACGTCGCCTGCGTCTCCGGCGTCGCGAGGACCGTGTCGAGCTTGACGC